>QFNN01000076.1 GCA_003240855.1 Sphingomonas sanxanigenens | reverse complement strand
TTCGTCAGCGTCGCCGTCCATGAAATGGGCCATGCGCTCGGCTTCACCAGCGCCGTCGGGCAGAACACCACCAACAATTCGACCCCGTCGAACACCGACATGTTCCGCTACAAGAACGGTGCCTGGAACATCACCTGGGGTGGCTACGCCTATTTCTCGATCGACGGCGGCGCGACCGAGTTCCTCGGCAATTCGGGCTTCTCGTCGGGGCCGGACGGTTTCCAGACCTCGCACTGGCGCGAAGGCGGCCGCATCCATGACGGTGTGAGCTGCACCATTCTCACCGAGCCGCAGGTCGGCATCATGGATCCGACGGGCGGTCTTTGCCAGGAAGGCATTGTGACGGCGCAGGATCTCGCGATGTTCGACGCCCTCGGCTGGAACCTCAACGTCGATGTCCTGGACAATCTGGACTACCAGATGTCGACCTCGCAGATGATGGATCGTTTCCGCTCGGCGGTTCCCGAGCCGACGACCTGGGCGATGCTCATCGCGGGCTTCGGCATGGTCGGCGGCGCGATGCGTCGTCGCCGCACCGTCATTTCCTTCGCTTGATCTGACGCAAAAGGCGCGCCGCCGGCAGCGATGCCGGCGGCGCATTTTCTTTTTACCGGCCGATCAGGCGATATCGATCCGGTCGGCGTTCATCACCTTGGTCCACGCCGCCACGAAGTCCTTCGCGAACTTCTCCTTGGAATCCGCCGCGGCATAGACTTCCGCCCAGGCGCGCAGTTCCGAATGCGATCCGAAGATCAGGTCGACGCGCGTCGCCGACCATTTGGGCCGCTTGCTGCTGCGATCGAGTCCGTCGAAACGGTTCTTGTTGTCGGTCGCGACCCATTCAGTCCCACCGTCGAGCAGGTTGACGAAGAAGTCGTTGGACAGCGTGCCGACACGATCGGTGAACACGCCTTCCTTCACGCCGCCGCTATTGGCGCCCAGCACGCGCAGCCCGCCGACCAGCACCGTCAGCTCGGGGCCGCTGAGGCGCAGCAACTGCGCCTTGTCGACCAGCGCTTCTTCCGGCGCCATGAAATTGAGCGGATGATAATAGTTGCGGAAGCCGTCGGCGACGGGGCGCAGCGCTTCAAACGAATGTGCGTCGGTCTGCGTCTCCAGCGCGTCGGTGCGTCCCGGCGTGAAAGGCGCCTTCACCTCGATCCCGCCATCCTTCGCCGCCTTTTCGACCGCTGCGACGCCGGCCAGCACGATCAGGTCGGCGATCGAAACCTTCTTGCCGCCGCTGGTCGTTGCGTTGAAGTCCGACTGGATCCCGCCCAGCGCGTCGAGCACCTGGGCGAGATCGGCCGGGTTGTTGGCGTCCCAGTCCTTCTGCGGGGCGAAGCGGATGCGCGCGCCGTTCGCACCGCCGCGCTTGTCCGATCCGCGATAGGTCGACGCCGACGCCCAGGCCGCCGAGACAAGCTGCGGCACCGAAAGGCCGGTCGCGAGGATTTTCTGTTTCAGCGATGCGATGTCCGCTTCATCGATCAGCGCGTGATCGCGCGCGGGGATGGGATCCTGCCAGATCAGATCCTCCGCGGGCACGAGCTTGCCCAGATAACGGCCCTTCGGTCCCATGTCGCGGTGAGTAAGCTTGAACCAGGCCCGGGCGAACGCATCGGCGAACGCGTCCGGATTCTGGTGGAAGCGCCGCGAGATCTTCTCGTAAGCCGGGTCGAAGCGCAGCGCGAGGTCCGACGTCAGCATCATCGGCTTGCGCTTCTTCGCGGGATCGAAGGGATCGGGAACGTCGGCGGGGGCGTCCTTCGCCACCCACTGCTTCGCGCCCGCCGGACTCGTCGTCAGCTCCCACTCATAGTTGAAGAGATTGTCGAAGAAATAGTTGGACCATCTGGTCGGCGTCTGGCTCCAGATCACCTCGGGGCCGCCCGTGATCGCGTCGGCCCCGACGCCGGCGCCATATTTGCTGCGCCAGCCAATGCCCTGATCCTCGATCGCCGCGCCCTCGGGGTCGACGCCCACGAACGAGGGATCGCCCGCGCCATGCGTCTTGCCAAACGTATGGCCGCCGGCGATCAGCGCCACCGTTTCCTCGTCATCCATCGCCATGCGCGCGAAGGTCTCGCGGATGTCGCGCGCCGATGCGATCGGATCGGGGTTGCCGTTGGGGCCCTCGGGATTGACGTAGATCAGGCCCATCTGCACAGCGCCAAGGCCGGGATGAAGCTGGCGTTCGCCGCTATAGCGCTCGTCGCCCAGCCAGTTGCCTTCGGGGCCCCAGTAAAGCTCTTCAGGCTCCCATGTATCCGCCCGTCCGCCGCCGAATCCGAAGGTTTTGAAGCCCATCGATTCAAGTGCGACATTGCCGGTCAGGATGAACAGATCGGCCCAGGAGAGCTTGCGGCCATATTCCTGCTTGATCGGCCACAGCAGGCGGCGCGCCTTGTCGAGATTGGCGTTGTCGGGCCAACTGTTGAGCGGTGCGAAGCGCTGCTGCCCGCCGCCAGCGCCGCCGCGCCCGTCAGTGATGCGATAAGTGCCCGCGCTGTGCCAGGCCATGCGGATGAACAGGCCGCCATAATGGCCGAAGTCAGCCGGCCACCAGTCCTGCGAATCCGTCATCAGGCTGGTCAGGTCGGCGATCACGGCGTCGAGATCGAGCGTCTTGAACTCAGCCGCATAATCGAAATCCGCGCCCATCGGGTCGGATCGGGGCGAATGCTGGTTCAGGCCCGAAAGGTCCAGCCGCAGCGGCCACCATTCGCGATTGGTAAAGCGCCCGCCACGGCCCGCGCTGTGCCCGAAAGGGCAGCCGCCAGCTACATCTCCGACTTTGGCATCCATGTTCAGCTCCATCCTCTGCCTCGCCGGCTGGCGGTTTCGCCGCAACCCGACGGGGAAATAGTAGGTTCAAACCCCGGCGACCGAGAAATTGAATATCTGGATCAGAGTGATCGACTCCGACCCTTGCCGCCCGAAGCCTACGGGCCTTTCCCGTATCCGGATAAGATATACCAAGGTGGGTAGCGGGTTCCGCGCGCGTCCCGCACAGGCGCGGTTCCGCTTGTCGAATCGATATTTCGGCGATAGTAGAAATATCGAAGATAAGGGAGACAGCCGGGATGAAGCGTCTGCACATGCACGTCAGCGTGCCCGATCTCGAACAGGCTATCGCGTTCTACAGCACGCTGTTCGATGCGCCGCCCGCTGTCGTCAAAGGCGATTATGCGAAGTGGATGCTCGATGATCCGCGCGTCAATCTCGCCATATCGTCGCGCGCCCGTGCGGTCGGGATCGATCATGTGGGCATCCAGGTCGATGCGCCTGACGAGCTTGCCGAGCTCGCGGCGCGCCTGAAGGCGGCCGGCAACCAGACTTTCGATCAGGAAGCGACGACCTGTTGCTACGCCAATTCGGACAAGAGCTGGGTGACGGATACGGCGGGGGTGCGCTGGGAAACCTTCTTCACGCATGGCGAGGCGACTTCCTATGGCGAGGACGAAGCCTTGCCCGATCCGGCGTCCGCCGCCTGTTGCACGCCCAAGGCGGCGTGCTGCTGATGCTGCTGCCCGAAGCTGTCGAGGCGCTGTCCGCGCTTGCCCACGGGCGCCGGCTGGCCGTTTTCCGGTTGCTGGTGCGGGCCGGGGAGGATGGCGTGCCGGCCGGCGAGATCGCTCGCGAAGTCGGCGTGCTGCCCAACACATTGTCCACGCATCTGACAATCCTTGGCCATGCCGGGCTGATCCGGTCGCGGCGCGAGGGGCGATCGGTCATCTACGCCGCTGACTATGAGGGGATGCGCGGCCTTCTCGGGTTCCTCGTGTCCGATTGCTGCGGTGGGCGGCCCGAGATCTGCGCGCCGCTGACGGATCCGGCCGCCTGTTGCCCGGGGACCGCCAGGGCATGACCGTCTTTGAACGCTATCTTTCGCTCTGGGTCGCCCTGTGCATCGTCGCCGGAATCGCCGCCGGCCATTTCATGCCGGCGGTCTTTGCGGCGATCGGTTCGGCGGAGGTCGCCAGCGTCAACATGCCCGTCGCCATGCTGGTATGGCTGATGATCGTCCCGATGTTGCTGAAGATCGATTTCGGCGCGCTCGGCAAGGTGCGTCGATACTGGCGCGGCGTGGGCGTCACGCTTTTCGTCAACTGGGCGGTGAAGCCCTTTTCGATGGCGCTGCTCGGCGCGCTTTTCATCGGCTGGCTGTTCGCGCCGCTGCTGCCGCAGGGGCAATCCTCCTCCTATGTCGCGGGGCTGATCCTGCTGGCTGCGGCGCCATGCACCGCGATGGTTTTCGTCTGGTCCAATCTCTGTGACGGGGAACCGGCCTATACCCTCAGCCAGGTTGCGCTCAACGATGCGCTGATGGTCGTCCTGTTCGCCCCCCTCGTTGGTCTGTTGCTCGGCGTCGCGTCGATCACGGTGCCGTGGGATACGCTGCTGCTGTCGGTCGTGCTTTACATCGTGGTGCCGGTCGTCATCGCGCAGATCGTGCGACGCGCCCTTCTGGCGAGCGGCGGTAAGCCCGCGCTCGATCTGCTGCTGGTCCGGCTCGGCCCGGTGTCGCTGATCGCGCTGCTCGCCACGCTGGTGCTGCTGTTCGGCTTTCAGGGCGAACAGATTGTCTCGCAGCCGCTGGTCATCGCACTGCTCGCCGTTCCGATCCTGATCCAGGTCTATCTGAACGCAG
Source organism: Sphingomonas sanxanigenens (assembly GCA_003240855.1). Lineage (GTDB taxonomy): Bacteria > Pseudomonadota > Alphaproteobacteria > Sphingomonadales > Sphingomonadaceae > Sphingomonas_L > Sphingomonas_L sanxanigenens_A. The sequence goes on along the minus strand of QFNN01000076.1, from coordinate 9,857 downwards.
GGCTGGCTTATGTCCTGAACCGCTGGGCGGGTGAGGCGCATTGCGTGGCCGGGCCATCGGCGCTGATCGGGGCCAGCAATTTCTTCGAGCTTGCGGTCGCGACGGCGATCGGGCTGTTCGGCCTCCAGTCGGGCGCGGCGCTGGCGACCGTCGTCGGGGTGCTGATCGAGGTGCCCGTCATGCTGTCGGTCGTCGCCATCGTGAACCGCTCGCGCGGCTGGTATGAACATGGTGCGGCCGTCGCCCACGCCCGGAAAACGCTATAGGCTATGACTGAACATTTTCCCGTCACCATCTACCACAATCCTGATTGCGGCACATCGCGCAACGCGTTGGCGATGATCGAAGCGGCGGGATATGCGCCCAAGATCATCTATTATCGCATCGCTGGCTGGACCGGGCCGCTCCTCGGCCAGCTTCTTGCGGCGATGAACGCCGCCCCCCGCGATCTGCTGCGCGAAAAAGGAACGCCCGCCGCCGCGCTCGGCCTGCTGGAGCCGGACGTTTCCGACGACGCGATCATCGCCGCAATGCTTGATCACCCGATCCTCGTGAACCGCCCGATCGTTGTGACGCCCCGCGGCGCGAAGCTCTGCCGCCCCTCGGAAACGGTCCTCGATCTGCTCGAGAACCGGCCGGACAGCTTCACCAAGGAAGATGGCGAAGTCGTTCGCTCCTGACCAGGGCCTCCCCCGCGCCGTCGCTGCGGCGCGCGAAAGGCCCGGCGCGCCCGGGCGCCGGAGGCGGTAAAAATGAAAGGTGGCGCACCCGACAGGATTCGAACCTGTGGCCTCTGCCTTCGGAGGGCAGCGCTCTATCCAGCTGAGCTACGGGTGCGTGGGCGGGCGCTTAGCAGAGCCGTTGCGGCTCCGCCAGCCCCAAGGCGCCTGGCGGCGCACCCGGATCAGAAGCTTGTCGATTCAAACTTCACCGGCTCGCCGATCGCCTGATCGGCCAGCGTCGCTTCCCACATCACGCGGTGGCCGCGCACGATGGTGCCGATCGGCCGGCCGGTCAGCGTCATGCCGGTGAAGGGAGACCAGCCCGCGCGCGAGGCGAGCCAGCTTTCCTCGATCGTCCAGCGCGCCTTGCGGTCGACGATGGTGAAGTCGGCATCGTAGCCGACCGCGATCCGCCCCTTGGCGACAAGGCCGAACACGCGCTGCGCGCCCGCGCTCGTCAGGTCGATCAGCCGCTGGAAGCTCAGCCGCCCGTTGGCGACATGATCGAGGAGGAGGGGGAGCAAGGTCTGCACCCCCGGCATCCCGCTCGGGCTGGCCGGGTAGGGCCTGGCCTTTTCCTCGATCGTATGCGGCGCGTGATCCGATCCGATTACGTCGGGCACGCCCTGATTGAGCCAGCGCCACAGCCCGTCGCGGTGCGCGGCCGAACGGATCGGCGGGTTCATCTGGGCATGGCTGCCGATGCGCGGATAGGCTTCCTCGCCCGCCAGCGTCAGATGCTGGGGCGTGACCTCGCACGAGGCGATGTCCTTGTGCCGCCCGATATAATCGAGCTCGGCGGGCGTGGTGACGTGGAGGATGTGGATGCGCCGCCGGGCCTCGCGCGCGAGGCGGATGATGCGCTGCGTCGCGAGCATCGCGCTCTCGTCGTCGCGCCATACCGGGTGCGAGGAAGGATCGCCCTCGACGCGCAGACCCGCGCGCTCGTTCATCCGCGCCTCGTCCTCGGCGTGGATCGCGACGCGGCGCTTGCCGTGCGCCAGCACGCGCGCAAGGTCGCCATCCTCGGAGACGAGCAGGTCGCCGGTCGAGGCGCCCATGAACACCTTGATCCCCGCCGCCCCCGGCAGCCGCTCCAGTTCGCCCAGATGATCGGCGTTCGCCGCAGTCGCGCCGACATAGAAGGCGTGGTCGCACCACATGCGGTGATGCGCGCGGCGCAGCTTGTCGGCCAGCGCCTCGGCGCTGTCGGTGTTGGGCTTGGTGTTGGGCATCTCGAACACGGCGGTGACGCCGCCGAGCACTGCGGCGCGGCTGCCCGATTCCAGATCCTCCTTATGCTCCAGCCCCGGCTCGCGGAAATGGACCTGTGTGTCGATCACCCCCGGCATGATGTCGAGTCCGGCACAGTCGATGATCTCGCCCGCGTCGCCGCTCGCCCCGATCTCGACGATCCTGCCGTCGCGCACCCCGACATTGGCGTCCACCGGCCCGCCCGGCGTGTGCACGGTGCCGCCTTTGAGCAGCAGGTCATAACTGGGCATCGGGCGATCCTTCCGCTTACAATCCGTCGCATCACTCCCTAGCTTCAAGCGATGAGCAGCGGAACCACTCTTGCCGATCGCGCCATCCTTCGCCTCTCGGGCGACGATGTGCGCGGCTTCCTCCAGGGCCTTGTCACGCAGGATATGCGCGCGGTCGCGCCCGGTGCGCCGCAATGGAGCGCGCTGCTCACCCCGCAGGGCAAGGCGCTGTTCGATTTCATCCTCTGGGCGGATGGCGACGACATCCTCGTCGATTGCGAGGCGGCGCGCGCCGACGCGCTGGCGAAGCGGCTTGCCATCTACCGCCTGCGCCGCGCGATCACGATCGCGCCCGATCCCGCGCTCGCGGTCCACTGGACGGCGGAGGGCGACGAAGGCGTCGCCGATCCGCGCCTGCCCGCGCTCGGCCGCCGCTGGATCGCCGCACCGGACGATGCGGCCGAAGGCTGGCTCGCGCACCGCCTGCGGCTGGGCGTGACCGAAGGCGTGGCGGAACTGGGCGACGGCGATACGCTCTGGCTCGAATGCAATGCGCGCGAGCTGAACGGCGTGAGCTTTACCAAGGGCTGCTTCGTCGGGCAGGAAAATACCGCGCGGATGCACCACCGGCAGAAGGTCAATCGCCGCCTCGCCGTCCTCCCCACACCGCAGGAGGATGCGCGCATCGCCTATGACGCGCCCGGCCTCAGCGTCGTTCACCGCCGCATCGAGTCGCTCGCCGGAGAAGCGCTCCCGGCGTGGATGCGCGAGGCGCTGGTCGAGGCCTGAACACCCGCTTGGCTTGAGAACGGCGCCGGCCCGCTCCCCCACCCGGCCTCCCACCGAGTATATCCTGGCCACCGAGTATATCCTGGATGGGAGGCCGGGTGTGGGGGAGCGGCCCGGCGCCGCAAAATGCGCCTTCAGCGCATTTCCAAAGAGACCCCAGAAAAAAGGCCCCGCACCGCAGTGCGAGGCCTTTCTCATTCGCGATCCCGCGCGCCCTGGTCAGGCGGCGAGCTTCCTCAGCACGTAGGGCAGGATGCCGCCGTTGAGGAAATAGTCGAGCTCGTTGAGCGTATCGATGCGGCAGAGCGTCTTGAACGTCTCGGTCGAGCCGTCGGCGCGGGTCAGCAGCACCTCCACTTCCTGCCGCGGGCGCAGGCCGGCGACATTGGTGATCGTGAAGGTCTCGCTGCCGTCGAGCTTCAGCGTCTTGCGGTCGACGCCGGGCGCGAACTGGAGCGGAAGCACGCCCATGCCGACGAGGTTGGAGCGGTGGATACGCTCGAAGCTCTCGGTGATGACGGCGCGCACCCCCAGCAGGTTGGTGCCCTTCGCCGCCCAGTCGCGCGACGAGCCGGTGCCATATTCCTTGCCCGCGACGACGACGAGCGGGGTGCCGTCGGCCTTGTGGCGCATCGCCGCGTCGTAGATCGGCATCGTCTCGCCCTTGTAGGACGACATGCCGCCTTCGACGCCCGGAACCATCTCGTTGCGGATGCGGATGTTTGCGAAGGTGCCGCGCATCATCACTTCATGGTTGCCGCGGCGCGCGCCGTAGCTGTTGAAGTCGGCGCGGCTCACCTGATGCTCCTGCAGGTAGATGCCGGCCGGCGAATCGGCCTTGATGCTGCCCGCCGGGCTAATGTGGTCGGTGGTGATCGAGTCGCCGAGGATCGCCAGCGGCTTGGCCGCGATGATGTCGGTCACCGGCGCCGGGGTCATCGACATGCCCTCGAAATAGGGCGGGTTGGCGACATAGGTCGAACCGGCGCGCCAGCTATAGGTGTCCGAACCCTCGACCGTGATCGAACGCCACTTCTCGTCGCCGTTAAAGACGTTGGCATAGCGCGAGGCATACATGCCGGCGTCGATGCTCGCGTCGATCGTCGCGCGGATCTCGTCGTTGGTCGGCCAGATGTCCTTGAGGAACACGTCCTCGCCATCCTTGCCCTTGCCGATCGGCGTGGTGACCATGTCGTCGCCGACGGTGCCCTTCAGCGCATAGGCGACGACGAGCGGCGGCGAGGCGAGGAAGTTGGCGCGCACGTCGGGCGACACGCGGCCCTCGAAGTTGCGGTTGCCCGACAGCACTGACACGGCGGTCAGGTTGTTGCTGTTGATCGCGTTCGAGATCGGGCCGGCGAGCGGGCCCGAATTGCCGATGCAGGTGGTGCAGCCATAGCCGACGAGGTTGAAGCCGATCGCGTCGAGATCGGCCTGCAGGCCCGACTTTTCGAGATAGTCGGTGACGACCTGCGAGCCGGGGGCCAGCGAGGTCTTGACCCAGGGCTTGGGCTTCAGGCCCTTTTCATGCGCCTTGCGGGCGACGAGGCCGGCGGCGACGAGCACGGAGGGGTTGGAGGTGTTGGTGCAGCTCGTGATCGCGGCGATCACCACGTCGCCATTGCCGATGTCATGCCCGCGCTCGGGAATGTCGACGCGCGGCGCGTTCATGTCGGTGCTGGCGACGAACACGTCGTCGACCTGAGTCAGCGGCACGCGGTCCTGCGGGCGCTTCGGGCCGGCGAGCGAAGGCTCGACCGTGCTCATGTCCAGCTCCAGCGTGTCGGTAAAGACCGGCTCGGGGCTGCTCGCGTCGTGCCACAGGCCCTGCGCGCGGCAATAGGCCTCGGTCAGCGCGATTTGCGCCTCGGTGCGGCCGGTGAGGCGCATATAGTCGAGCGTCTTGCCGTCGATCGGGAAGAAGCCGCAGGTTGCGCCATATTCGGGCGCCATGTTGCCGATCGTCGCGCGGTCGGCCAGCGACAGCGCGGTGACGCCGGGGCCGTAGAACTCGACGAAGCGGCCGACCACGCCCTTGGCGCGCAGCATCTGGGTGACGGTCAGCACCAGATCGGTGGCGGTGATGCCTTCCTTCAGCGAACCGGTCAACTTGAAGCCGACGACTTCGGGGATCAGCATCGACACGGGCTGGCCCAGCATCGCGGCCTCGGCCTCGATGCCGCCGACGCCCCAGCCGAGCACGCCCATGCCGTTGACCATCGTGGTGTGGCTGTCGGTGCCGACGAGCGTGTCGGGATAGGCGATGGTCGCGCCGTCGGCCGCGACCGACGACCACACCGCCTGCGCGATATTCTCAAGGTTCACCTGGTGGCAGATGCCCGTGCCCGGGGGCACGACCTTGAAGTTGTCGAGCGACTTGGAACCCCATTTCAGGAAGTCGTAGCGCTCGAAATTGCGCTGATACTCCAGGTCCACATTGTCCTGGAACGCCTTGGGCGTGCCGAACTCGTCGACCATCACCGAGTGATCGATGACGAGGTGGACGGGAACCAGCGGGTTGATCTTCTGCGCGTCGCCGCCCAGCGCGTTCATCGCGTCGCGCATCGCGGCGAGGTCGACGACGCAGGGCACGCCGGTGAAATCCTGCATCAGCACGCGGGCGGGGCGATACTGGATCTCGCGGTCGGACTTGCGGTCCTTCTGCCAGTCGACGATCGCCTGTACGTCCTCGACGGTGACGGTCGAACCGTCCTCGAAGCGCAGGAGATTCTCAAGCAGCACCTTCATCGAGAAGGGCAGGCGGGAAACGTCGCCCAGCTTGGCCGCAGCCTTTTCAAGCGAATAATAGTCGACGGTCTGGCTGCCGACCGAAAGCGCTGTGCGGGTGGAGAGGGTGTCCTGTCCGACGGCGGTCATTGGCAAATCCTTTTGCTGCGCGAACGATTGTGCGGCGCGCATAGCAAGGGTTTACGGGTGGGGAAAGGGCGCAGTCCGTGTGTTCTCGCAATTTGCGATTAGCGGATTTGCAACCGCGCATGCCCTTCGCTCAACCCTTTGCCGCGTTTGCCGGACCTTGGGGGAATTGCCGACATGGTGCAATTCTAGTCTAGGTCGCCCGGAAAATTCGTCTCTCCAAAAACAAAATCTGCACAGTAATCGGCATCGTCTCCGCCCGTCCCTCCACATTTCCTATCAATATCTTTATGGCATCTCTGGTTTCGCTGACGCTCATATCAAAAATGCCTCCGAGAGGTCGCGCAATACTCCAGAAAGTGGCATAATTGTCTGTTTGGGTATTTTTATCAAATATTTCTACTAAAATACATTATTACGAATATATATTGGATATTTTAAAATCATAATGATGATATGAACATCAATCGGATGATGATAATCATAGATCTGTATCGTTAATTTTCACATCCTTATGATCTGTATGGATCATTGGATTGTCCATTTTGAAATCAACAAACAAATGACAAGTTCCGACGTTTCGAGTCTTTGATTTGGAAGTTGAATTGTCATTGGTCGCCCCTGGGCAATGACGACTACTTCGCCAGCAGGAAATTTCCTTCCAGCACCGTCGCGCAGCGGCCGCCCAATATCACGCGGTCGCCGTCCAGCGTGCAGTCCAGATGCCCGCCGCGCGCGCTGGCCTGATAGGCGGTGAAACGGTTGCGCCCCAGGCGCTCGGCCCACCAGGGCGTCAGCACGGCGTGCGCCGATCCGGTCACCGGGTCCTCGTCGATCCCTCCGCCGGGTGCGAAGGCGCGGCTGATGATGTCGGTCTCGTCGCCCGGCGCGGTGACGATGGTCAGCAGGTCGCCCTCGGCGGCGAGCGCGCGGAAATCGGGGGTGACGGCGCGTACCGCATCGGCGTTGTCGAGCCGCACCAGCGCATAACGCTGGGGGTGCCAGTGCGTCTCGCCTTCGACGCCCAGCGCCGCCAGCACCTGCGGCAGCGCGCGCGGTTCGGGCCGCCAGGCGGGCAGCGACATGCGATAGCCCGCGCCGTCCCGCGCCACCGTCAATATCCCCGCCTTGCGCGTGCGGAACCGGATTTCCGCCCGGTCGCCGATCAGCACATGGCCGGCCGCGAAGGTCGCATGGCCGCACATCGCCACTTCGGTCGCGGGGGTGAACCAGCGCAGCTCGTAATCGGCGTCGCCCTCGGCCGGGATCGTGAAGGCGGTTTCGGACAGGTTGTTCTCCAGCGCGATCGCCTGCAGCGCCGCGTCGTCCAGCCATGCCTCGAGCGGCATGATGGCGGCCGGGTTGCCGGTGAAGGGACGGTCGGCGAAGGCGTCGACCTGGGTGATCGGCAGTTTCATCATTTTTCCGGCGTCTCCCTCAGCGCTTCCATCGCGTTTCCCGCGTTATCGATCTGGCCTTCGGGGTCGACATGGATCAGCACTTCGGCCCCCGGAAAGGCGGCGTGCAGCTTTTCCTCTATCGCCTCGACGGCCTCATGCGCCTCGGCCACGGTCATCGCCGGATTCACCCAGGCGTGGAACTGGATGAAGTCGTGCATGCCCGAACTGCGCGTGCGCAGATCGTGGATGCGGTTGAGCACCGGGCTGGAATTGGCGATGTCGATGACCGTCTGGCGCTTCTCCTCGGGCCATTCCCGGTCCATCAGTTGGTCGATCGCGTGGCTTGCCGATCGCCAGGCCCCGCGCACCAGCCACAGCGCGATGCCGATGCCGAACAGCGCATCGGCCCCCGGCAGCTTCAGATAGCGGTCGAGCACCAGCGCCAGGATCACCGATCCGTTGAGCATAAGGTCGGACTGATAATGGAGGTGGTCGGCTCCGATCGCGACTGATCCGGTCCGCGCGATCACATGCTTCTGGTATCGGGTCAGCAGAAGGGTCGCGATGATCGCCAGCACCGAAACCAGGATCCCCGCCTCGGCCTCGACGGGCATCGGCGGCCTGCTCAGCCGCTGCGTCGCGCTCACGATGATTCCCATGGCCGATGCGGTGATGAGCGCGACCTGGAAAAGCGCCGCCAGTGCTTCGGCCTTGCCGTGGCCGAAACGGTGGTCGCTGTCCGCGGGCTGCGCGGCCACCCGCACGGCGTAGAGCGTGGTGAGCGACGCGAGCAGGTCCAGCCCGGTGTCGGCCAGCGACGCCAGCATCGCCATCGATCCGCTCGCCCACGCCGCATAGGCTTTCAACAGCAGCAGGAAAACCGCCGTGGCGACGCTCGCCGTCGCCGCCCGCCGCGTCAGATCGCCATGTGCGGCATGGCCGCTCATGGATAGAGCAGGCTCTCGCTCCAGCCGTCCCCTTCGCGCAGGAACAGGCGGCGGTGGTGGAGGCGGTGGGCGCGGTCCTCCCAGAACTCGATGCGTTCGGGCGAGACGAGATAGCCCGACCAGTGCGGCGGGCGCGGCACCGGGCCGCCCTCGAATCGCGCGCGCACCTCGTCGTAGCGCGCCTCGAATATGTCGCGCGACGGCAGGGTGCGCGACTGCTCCGACGCCCAGGCGCCAAGCTGCGAATCGCGGCTGCGCGTCGCGAAATAGGCGTCGGCGACGATATCCGACACCGTCGTCACCGCTCCTTCGATCCGCACCTGACGGCGCAGCGACTTCCAGTGAAACAGCAGCGCCGCATGCGGATTGGCGTGCAGATTGTCGGCCTTGCGGCTTTGCTGGTTGGTGTAGAAGATGAAGCCTTCGGGGCCATGGCCTTTCAGCAGGACCGTCCGCACCGAAGGGCGGCCGCGCGCATCGGCGGTCGCCAGCGCCATAGCGTTGGGGTCATTGGGTTCCTCGGCCTGCGCGCGCGCATACCATTCGTCAAAAAGAGCAAAGGGCGTCTGGGTCATGCCGCCGATTTAGGCTGACTGCGCAACGCTGTCATCCCTGCGCTCTTGCGTATGGCGATTGTTGCGCCGCACAAGCCTTTATGGTCTTAACCGAGTCGATGGGGCCGAAGGGGAAGCAATGGCGACGGCGAGACTGCCGGTGACGCATGCCGACGATCCGCGCGCGCTCGTCGCCCGGTGGCTGGCTGAATATTGCGCGGCGGCGCCCGGCGGCGACGTGATGTGCGCGGGCGCGGCGCTGCCCGGCTCGCCCTGGCACGTCATGCTTGAGGAAACGGCGCGGCTCGCCGATGGCGACCTCGAAATTGCGCGCGACCGCGTCCAGCGCCAGGCCGACGAGATCGGCACGGGGTTCCGCATGCCCGGCGACAGCGAGGAACGGCCCTGGCCGCTGTCGCCCATCCCGTTGATGATCGACGGCGCCGAATGGCAGGGTCTGGCCGAGGGCATCGCCCAGCGCGCCGAGCTTATGGAAGCGCTGCTTGCCGACATATACGGCGATCAGCGGATGATCGGCGGCGGCCATATCCCCGGCGCGCTGCTCACCGGCAGCCAGTATTTCCTCCGCCCGATGGTCGGACTCGATCCGCCCGGCGGCTATCACATGATGTTCTACGCCGCCGATCTGGCGCGCGGTCCCGGCGGCGACTGGCGCGTGCTCGCCGATCATACGCGAACCCCCACCGGCGCTGGCTATGCGCTTGAGAACCGGCTGGCGCTCTCGCGTGAGATGGGCGGGCTGCAGGCGCGATTGAACGTGGAGCGGCTCGCCGGCTTCTTCGCCGATTTCCGCGCCGGGCTGGCGGCGGTCTGCCACCGCGCCGATCCGCGCATCGCGCTGCTCACCCCCGGCCGTTTCAACCCCAGCTATGCGGAACAGGCGCATCTCGCGCGTTATCTCGGCCTTCTGCTCGTCGAGGGCAGCGACCTCGCGGTGCATGAGGAGCGGCTTTACGTCCGCACGATCGAGGGGCTCAAACGCATCGACGGCGTGTGGCGGCGGATCGATCCGCGCCTCATCGATCCGCTCGCCTTCGATTCGCATTCGCAGATCGGCGTGCCGGGT
>QFNN01000075.1 GCA_003240855.1 Sphingomonas sanxanigenens | reverse complement strand
TTTTCACGATCCGTCCCCTTCCGCCCGGGCCGGGGTGGCCACCCCGGCCCGGGCAATCCAGCATGGCCCAAACGGACCGCAATGTCATAAGACAAGCGTATTGTCGAGATCGAAGATCCAGTTGCGAATATGGGCGAGGCCGGGAAGCATGGCGCGGGGATTAGACTCGCCGCGCCGACACGGCAACCAACTCGCCAACTGGATTGCTTCGCTGCGCTCGCAATGACGCGGCGAATTCAGCTTCAGACGGTGAAGCTCTCGCCGCAGCCGCAGGCGCCCTTCGCATTGGGATTGTCAAAAACGAAACCGGCGGTGAAATCATCCTCCACCCAGTTCATGGTGCTGCCGATCAGGTAAAGCAGCGACGCCCCGTCGACGAACAAGGCGCCGCCCGGTGTTTCAATCCGTTCGTCGAAGCCGCTGGCTTCGTTCACATAATCGACCGAGTAAGCGAGCCCCGAGCAGCCGCGACGCGGCGTCGAGAGCTTGACGCCGATCGCGCCTTCGGGCGCGCGCGCCATGAGGTCGGCGATGCGCGCCTCGGCCGAGGGCGTCAGCGTGAGCGCGGCAGGGCGGGCGCGGGTGGTGGTCGTCATATCTTCGCCTCTTGACCAACGTCCCTCGACTTCGCTCGGGACGAACGGACTTCCTTCTTCATGTTCTTCTCGATCGAAACGCCATTCCGATCGATGGTTACAGCATGCCAAGCTCCAGCTTGGCTTCGTCGGACATCTTCTGCGGATCCCAGGGCGGATCCCAGACGAGGTTCACCTCGGCGTCGCCGACGCCGGGGACCGCGCCGACGCGCAGCTCCACCTCGCCGGGCATCGATTCGGCGACGGGGCAATGCGGGGTGGTGAGCGTCATCGTCACCACGGCATGGCCGCCATTGATCTCGACGCCGTAGATCAGGCCGAGATCGTAGATGTTCACCGGAATCTCCGGATCGTAGATCTCCTTGAGCGCCTCGATCACGCCTTCATAGACTTCGCCGCCCGGCTCCTCGGTCGAGGCGGCCGGGGCCTTCTGCGTCAGAAAGCCTTCGAGATAGTCGCGCTTGCGCTCGAACGTCTCGCGCGGGGCGTCCTCGACGCGCGCACGCGGCGGCTTGTCCACGCCGTCCACTTCCTCGACCCTGATCCGTTCGTCGCTCATCCGAATATTCTCGTCACTCGTTCGACCCCGCGCGCCAGCGCCTCGACATCCGCCGGCCCGCTATAGACGGCGAAGCTGGCGCGCGCCGTGGCGTCGACGCCCAGCGCCGCCATCAATGGCTGCGCGCAATGATGCCCGGCGCGGATCGCGACCCCGCCTTCATCCAATATGGTGCCGACATCATGGGGATGAACCCCATCGATCGCGAAGCTGACGATGCCCGCCGCATCGGCCGGGCCGAGCAGACGGACGCTGTTGATCCGCGAAAGCGCATCGCGCGCCATGGCGACCAGAGCCGCCTCGTGAGCGTGGATCGCCTCCAGCCCGACGCCCTCGACATAATCGATCGCGGCGGCCAGCCCGATGCCGCCGGCGATATGCGGCGTGCCGGCCTCGAAACGCGCGGGCGGCGGGGCGTAGGTCGTCCTTTCAAAGGTCACGCGATCGATCATCGATCCGCCCCCCTGCCAGGGCGGCATCGCATCGAGAATCGCGCCGCGCGCCCAGAGCGCGCCGACCCCGCTCGGCCCGTAAAGCTTGTGCCCCGAAAAGGCGTAGAAATCGCAACCGATGGCCGCGACGTCGACGGGCAGGCGCGGCACCGCCTGGCAACCGTCGAGCAGCAGCTTCGCGCCCACCGCATGCGCCAGATCGGCGGCGCGGCGCGCGTCGAGCACCGAGCCGAGCACGTTCGAGACATGCGCGAAGGCGACCAGCCTGTGCGCCGGCGTCAGCATCGCCTCCGCCGCGTCGAGATCGATGCGGCCATCGGCGGTGAGCGGGCAGACGTCGATCTCGAAACCAATGCGATCGCGCAGCAACTGCCAGGGAACGATGTTGCTGTGATGTTCGAGCATCGACAGCAGGATGCGATCGCCGGCCTTGAGATTGGCGGCGCCCCAGCTTTGCGCGACGAGGTTGATCGCCTCGGTCGCGCCGCGCACGAAAACGATCTCGTCAGCCGAAGCCGCGCCGATGAAGCGCGCGACGCGGCGGCGCGCGGCCTCATAGGCAAGCGTCATATCCGCCGAACGCTGATAGACGCCGCGATGCACCGTCGCATAATCGCGATCATAGACGCGGCTGATCGCGTCGATCACCTGCTGCGGCTTCTGCGCCGTGGCGGCGCTGTCGAGATAATGCCAGCCCGCCGGAATCGCCGGGAAATCGGCGCGGCGATCCACGAAAAGCCCGGCGGCGGCGGGCGCGGACGAAGCACGCGCCGCGACTGCGCCCGGGGCGAGCGGAAGCGAGGAGGCGTTCACAGCATCCGCTCCAGCGCGGCGACGGCCTGCCCCTCGATGCGCAGCCTTTCGCCTTCATTCTCGATGCCCTCAAAGGCGGCCGCGATGAAGGCATGGAGCAGCAGCGCCTTGGCTTCGGCCGGCCGCAGCCCGCGGCTCATCAGGTAGAAGAGCGCCTGCGCGTCGAGCTCGCCGACCGTCGCGCCATGCGCGCACTTCACATCGTCGGCGAAGATCTCAAGCTCCGGCCGGGCATTGGCGGAGGCGGTGCGATCGAGCAGCATCGCCTTCACCGACTGGGCGGCGTCGGTCTTTTGCGCATCGCGCGCGACCGCGACCTTGCCGAGATAGCTGCCCGTCGCGCGACCGCCGAGGACCGAGCGGACGACCTGATTGCTCGTCGCATGGGGCTCTGCATGAGTAAGCGTGGTGACGATCTCAAGCGTCTGGGTGCCATGGCCGAGGATCGCGCCGCCCAGCTCGAAATGCGCGCCTTCGTGGAGCGTCACATCCAGCGCGATGCGGCCATAATCGCCGCCCGCCGCGAGGATATGGATCGCGGCGCGCGCGCCTTTCCCGACGACGATCTCATAGGTTTCGACGGCGACCGCGTCGTCATCGGCGGCGCGGACGATGCTGCGCGCGAAGCTTTCGCCCGCCGGCACCGCAATGCGTTCGACATGGCCGGCGACATCGGGCCAGACGCGCGCGAGCGCATCGAGATTGGCGTAGCGCCAGGCCTCGTCCTTGCGCGTGGGGAGCGCGAGCGCGGTCACGCCGCCAGCGCTCCATAGCCTTCGCGCTCAAGCTCCAGCGCCAGTTCCGGTCCACCCGAGCGGACGATGCGGCCCGCCGCGAGGACATGGACGAAATCGGGGCGCACATAATCGAGCAGGCGCTGATAGTGGGTGATGAGCAGCACAGCCTTGTCGGGCTTGCGCATGATCTTGTTGATGCCCTCGCCGACGATGCGCAGCGCGTCGATGTCGAGCCCGCTGTCGGTTTCGTCGAGGATGGCGAGCTTCGGATCGAGAATGCCCATCTGGACCATCTCGTTGCGCTTCTTCTCGCCGCCCGAGAAGCCGACGTTCACCGGGCGCTTGAGCATCTCCATATCGAGGCCGAGGCTGTCGGCCTGCGCGCGGGCGAGGCGGAGGAAATCGCCGCCCGACAGCGGCTCCTCGCCGCGCGCCTTGCGCTGGGCGTTGAGCGCCTCGCGCAGGAACTGGACGTTCGACACGCCGGGAATCTCGACCGGATACTGAAAGCCGATGAACAGGCCGGCGGCGGCGCGCTCGTGCGGCTCCATCGCGAGGAGGTCGGCGCCGTCAAGCGTCGCCGCGCCTTCGGTCACTTCATAGCCGGGACGACCGCCGAGCGTGTAGGCCAGCGTCGACTTGCCCGCGCCGTTGGGCCCCATGATCGCATGGACCTCGCCGGGATTGATGGCGAGGGTGAGGCCCTTGAGGATGGCCTTGCCGTCGATTTCGGCGTGGAGATTGTTGATGTTCAGCATTTCACTTCCTGTATGCGTCGTAACGGCGGCTGTTGCGCTGTTCACCCCACGCTCCCCTCAAGGCTGATCCCCAGCAGCTTCTGCGCTTCCACCGCGAACTCCATCGGGAGTTGCTGGAGCACTTCACGGGCGAAGCCGTTGACGATCAGCGCGACGGCGCTTTCCTGATCGAGGCCGCGCTGCATCGCGTAGAAAAGCTGATCGTCGCTGATCTTGCTCGTCGTCGCTTCATGCTCGATCTGCGCGGAAGGATTGCGCACCTCGATATAGGGAACGGTGTGGGCGCCGCACTCGCTGCCCAGCAGCAGGCTGTCGCACTGGGTGAAGTTGCGGACATTGTCCGCCGTCGGCCCGACGCGGACGAGACCGCGATAGGTGTTGTTGCTCTTTCCCGCCGAAATGCCCTTCGACACGATCGTCGACCGGCTGTTCCTGCCGAGATGGATCATCTTGGTGCCGGTATCAGCCTGCTGGAAATTGTTGGTGACCGCGACCGAATAGAATTCGCCGACGCTGTTCTCCCCCGCGAGAACGCAGGACGGATATTTCCAGGTGATCGCAGAGCCGGTCTCGACCTGCGTCCACGACACCTTGCTGTTCCTGCCCTGGCACAGCGCGCGCTTGGTGACGAAATTATAGATGCCGCCCTTGCCGTTCTCGTCGCCGGGATACCAGTTCTGCACGGTCGAATATTTGATCTCGGCATCGTTCAGGGCGACGAGTTCGACCACCGCTGCGTGGAGCTGGTTCTCGTCGCGCATCGGCGCGGTGCAGCCTTCGAGATAGGACACATAGGCGCCGTCGTCGGCGACGATCAAAGTGCGCTCGAACTGGCCCGTATTCTCGGCATTGATGCGGAAATAGGTGGAAAGCTCCATCGGGCAGCGCACACCCTTCGGCACATAGACGAAGGTGCCGTCCGAAAAGACCGCGCAGTTGAGCGCCGCGAAATAATTGTCGTGCATCGGCACGACCTTGCCCAGCCATTTGCGGACCAGATCGGGATATTCGCGGATCGCTTCCGAGATGGAGCGGAAGATGACGCCGGCGGCCTCAAGCTCCTTGCGGAAGGTGGTGGCGACGCTGACGCTGTCGAACACCGCATCGACCGCGACCTTGCGCGCGCCTTCGACGCCCGCGAGCAGCTTCTGCTCCTCGAGCGGAATGCCGAGCTTTTCATAGACGCGCAGAATCTCGGGATCGACTTCGTCGAGGCTCTCGAGCTTGGGCCTGGCCTTCGGCTCGGCGTAATAATAGGCGTCCTGATAGTCGATCGGCGGAATGTCGAGCTTCGCCCAGTCTGGCGGAGTCATCGTCAGCCAGTGGCGATAGGCCTTCAATCGCCAGTCGAGCATCCATTCAGGCTCGCCCTTCTTGGCCGAGATGAAGCGGACGGTATCCTCGCTCAGCCCCTTGGGCGCGAAATCCTGTTCGATGTCGCTGGAAAAGCCCCATTCATATTTGCGGTTCACCGCATCACGGGCTTCCTGGTTACGCGTCGCCATCAATTGTCTCCAGCCAGCGTTTCGAGCGTGACGCCCGACAACGCGCCGCGCACCGCGCCGCTGACGGCGCCGAGATGCGGCTTGACCCGGCAACCGGGTTCGAGCGCACAATCATGGCGGCCCTCCCCGGCGCAGGGGGTAAGCGCGATCGGCCCCTCGACCGCTTCGATAATGTCCGCCAGGCTGATCGCCGCCGCCGGACGCGCCAGCATGAAGCCGCCGCCCGAACCGCGCGCCGAGCTGAACAGCCCGGCCGAGGCGAGCCGGCCCATCAGCTTCTGCGTCGTGGGAAGCGGAATCCCGGTTTCGTCGGCCAGCATCGCGGCGGACAGGCGCGCATCGCCCGGCGCGCGCGCGGCGGCGGACATGATGACGACGGCATAGTCGGCGAAGCTGGAAAGACGCACCTGAAAACCTAATCGGACTGATTCGATCCGATTGCCATGTGGTCGCCCGAGGCCCCTACGTCAAGTCATGTATCGGTGACAAGCGAGCTCAATTCCTCGAACGCCCCGCGCTTGAGCGTGAGCCGCGCGAGCGTCGGCAGATCCTCTGCGAATTTCCCGGGCGTGATGCCGGTGAACTGCTTCACCTCGCGGATGAAGTGCGACTGATCGTAAAAGCCGCGATCGAGCATGTCGCCCAGTTCCGCCTCGCCGCGCGCCAGCGCGACAGCGGCGCGCAAGGCGCGATATTTGCGCGCCAGCAGCTTGGGCGGGACGCCGTAGAAACGCTTGCACAGCCGCTCGACCTGACGGCGCGACAGGCCCGATTCAGCGACGAGGCAGTCAATATCGGGCGACGCCGCGCCCGCCAGCCAGCGATCGACCATGCGCGTGAATCCGCCCGGCGTCTCGGCCGCGCCGGCGACCAGCGCGCGCACCATCTCGTTCCCGATCATAGCGCGATCGCAAAGCGTGGCGGCCGCGCTCAGCCGGTCCGCGTAACCGGCGAGCGAGCGCCCGAAAACCGCAGTCGCGTCGATCATGCGGTTGACCATTGTCGAAGCATCGGCCCCCATCAGCGCCGCCCAGCCAGCCGGCAAAAGCCCTGCGCCGAAGAGATCGACCGGACCTTCGACCCGCACGCGGGTAACACCCGTAGTCGGACCAAGAATCTGGATTGCCGCCGTGGCCTGTGATGTTCCATCGGCGAAATGATATTCGCCCTTGCCCGTGCTGAGCAGGAAACGAAATTGCGCGAGATCGGCGCGCTCTTCGTCCTCAAACATCGGAATATCGGCGCGAAAATCATAGAATACCGAGACATAGTCCCGCAGATCAGCGTCGGGGGCTGCATATTCCAAAGATATAGCCGCCATGACCCTGCGCCCGAATCTTTATTTCTTCCGGATGTTTTATCGCGACAGATTGTTAAAGAAAAGCGGCCCGGCCGTTTCCAGCCGGGCCGTAAGGTAAGAACCCCCAAATCGAATGGGAGCCCTTCGGGTCGCAAGGCACCCATATGACCATATCAGACGAGTCGTATTGGATGGATTCGACATT
Source organism: Sphingomonas sanxanigenens (assembly GCA_003240855.1). Taxonomy (GTDB): domain Bacteria; phylum Pseudomonadota; class Alphaproteobacteria; order Sphingomonadales; family Sphingomonadaceae; genus Sphingomonas_L; species Sphingomonas_L sanxanigenens_A. The sequence goes on along the minus strand of QFNN01000075.1, from coordinate 7,802 downwards.
CAACCCGCCCAAAAAGCGATCCAGACCAGTGTTATGGTTGATTTTATCCGTTAAAGGAGCGGGATGATCTTCCCCCTCATCCGCCCTCTCATTCATTTGATTGATCCGGAGCGGGCGCACCGGCTGACCATAAATGCGCTGAAGGCGATGCCGGCGGCTGCGCCGCAGGCGGCGGACCCGATGCTCGCCACCCGAGTCGCCGGGCTGGACTTCCCGAACCCGGTCGGACTGGCGGCGGGATTCGACAAGGATGCCGAGACGCCGTGCGCAATGCTGGGCATGGGGTTCGGCTTCGTCGAAGTCGGCACGCTGACCCCGTTGCCGCAAGAGGGCAACCCAAGGCCGCGCCTGTTCCGGCTGAGCGAGGACCGGGCGGTGATCAACCGCATGGGTTTCAACAATGGCGGGCAGCATGCGGCGCTGGCGCGGCTGCGCGCGCTGCCCGCTCAGCACGGGATCGTGGGCGTCAATATCGGCGCGAACAAGGATTCGGCCGATCGGATCGCCGACTATGCGCTGGGCGTTAAAACGATGCTGGCGGTCGCCGACTATCTGACCGTCAACATCAGCTCGCCCAACACGCCGGGGCTGCGCGCGCTGCAGGATGCGGGCGCGCTCGACGAACTGCTCGCCGCCGTGATGGAAGCGCGCGGGGCGGGGCCGCCCGTTTTCCTGAAGGTCGCGCCCGACCTCGAAAATGCCGATGTCGATGCGATCGCGCGGATCGCCGCCGGGCGCGGCGTGGACGCGCTGATCGTGTCCAACACCACGATCCAGCGCCCCGCGCTGCAATCGTCGCACGCCGGCGAAAGCGGGGGGCTGTCGGGCGCGCCGCTCGCGCCGCTCGCGCTCGACCGGCTGATCGCCTTCCGCACAGCGACGGGCGGCGCGACGCCGCTGATCGCCGCGGGCGGAATCGCGAGCGCCGAGGACGCCTATGCGCGCATCCGCGCCGGGGCCGCGCTGATCCAGCTCTACAGCGCGCTGGTCTATGAAGGGCCGGGGCTGGCGAAGCGCATAACGGCAGGGCTGAAAACGCTGCTGGCGCGCGACGGCTTCACCAGCATCGCACAGGCGGTTGGCGCGGACGCCGTTTAGGCATTATCAGGCGCGATATGTTCAAGCGCCTCCCGCTCGTCCTCGCGCTCTTCTTCGCGATCCTGCCGCCCGCCTTCGCCGCCGAAGGCGTCGTATCGTCCGCCGATCCGCGAGCGAGCGAGGCGGGACGCGCGATATTACGCGAAGGCGGCAGCGCCGCCGACGCCGCCATGGCGATGATGCTGGCGCTGACCGTGGTCGAGCCGCAATCGAGCGGGATCGGCGGCGGCGGCTTCTTCATCTATCATGACGCCAAGACCGGAAAGCCGGGGACGATCGACGGCCGCGAGAAAGCGCCCGCCGCCGCGACGCCCGACCGCTTCCTCAACCCCGACGGCACGCTGATGACGATGCGCGAAGCGGTGCCCGGCGGACTTTCGGTCGGCGTGCCCGGCAATATCCGCCTGATGCAGATGGTCCACGCCAAATGGGGCAAGCTGCCCTGGGCCAAATTGTTCGAGCCGGCGATCCGGCTGGCCGAGCAGGGCTTTGTCGTCAACAAGACGCTGAACTCGCGGATCGGCGGCCTCGCGCCGCTATGGAGCGGCTTTCCCGAGATTGCGGGCATCTATCTGGTCGACGGCAAGGCGCCCGCCGTAGGAACGACGCTGCGCAATCCGAAGCTGGCGGCGCTGCTGCGCGAGATCGCGGCCAAGGGGCCGGACGCCTTCTATCGCGGCGACAATGCGCGCGCGATCAGCGCCGCCATCGCCAATGCGCCGCGCCACCCGACGGCGCTGACCGAAGCCGACCTTGCCGCCTACCGCGCCAAGGAACGCCCCGCCGTCTGCGCGCCTTATCGCCAGTATCGCATCTGCGGCATGGGGCCGCCTTCGTCAGGCGCGACCACCGTTTTCCAGATATTGGGGATGCTGGAGCGTTTCGACATGAAAGCGCTGGGCAAGGATAATCCCACGTCGTGGCACCTGATCGCCGAGGCGATGATGCTCGCCTATGCCGATCGCGACAAATATCTGGGCGACGGCGATTTCGTGAGCGTGCCCGTGCAGGGGTTGCTCGACCGCGCCTATATCGCCTCGCGATCCAGGCTGATCTCGCCCGACGCGACGCTTGGCCGCTACGAGGCGGGCACGCCGCCGGGGGCGGAGGCGCGCACCGCCGCCATTCCGGGCGAAGTGAGCGGCACCACCCATTTCGTCGCCGTCGACGGCAGAGGCGACGTCGCGACAATGACCTCGACGGTCGAGGGGCCGTTCGGCAGCCAGCTCGTCGCCAACGGCTTCGTGCTCAACAACGAGCTGACCGATTTCAGCTTCGCGCCCTCGAAGGACGGCGCGCCCGTCGCCAACCGGATCGAGGCAGGCAAGCGGCCGTTGTCGTCCATGTCGCCGGTGATCGTCTATGACGCGCAGGGCAAGCCGGTGTTCACCACGGGCGCCGCGGGCGGCAAGACGATCATCATGCAGGTGCTGAAGGCGCTGGTCGCGTGGATCGACTGGGGACAGAGCGCGCAAGCGGCGGTGGCGGCGCCCAACATCTTCTTCAGTGGAACGACGGTGGTCGTCGAGGATGGATCGTCGCTGATGCCGATGATCCCCGCGCTCGAACAGCTCGGCCACCGCGTCGTCAGCCAGTCTGTCTGGGGCAAGGCCAATGATGCCGAGCGCACCGCAACCGGCTGGGCCGGCGGCGCCGACCCGCGCAGCGAAGGCGAAGTGCTGCCCCAATAGCAGATCGGAGCGGCCGGCATTGGCCGACGTTACGTAAACCGCGCTGGACCCGTCGGTGCGGTCGGCTACATATATGCGCAAACAATATCGCGGAGAGATGATGCGCTATCTTGAGCATTTCCCCAATCTGGTCGCCCTGTTCTTCACGCGCGCGGCGGAGAAGGGCGACGCGCCTTTCCTGTGGCGCAAGGCCGACGGACGCTGGCAATCGCAGAGCTGGGCGGAGACGGCGCGGCAGGTCTCGTCACTGGCCAAGGCGCTGAAGAGCATCGGGCTGAAGCCGGGCGACCGCGTGATGCTCGTTTCGGAAAATCGCCCCGAATGGTGCATCGCCGACCTGGCGATCATGGCCGCGGGCTGCGTGACCGTGCCGACCTACACCACCAATACCGAGCGCGACCATCACCATATACTGGAGAATTCGGGCGCGAAGGCGGTGATCGTCTCGACCGACAAGCTGGCGCGCACGCTGATGCCGGCGGCGCTCCGTGCGACCAATCTGGAAGCGCTGATCGGGATCGAACCGCTGCGTTTCGCGCAGAGCGGGAGCATCGATTTCCACGACTGGTCGACGCTGATCGCCGCGGAGACGCCCGACGTGGATGCGACGCGGGCCGAGGCGACCTTCGCGCGCGAGGATCTGGCCTGCATCATCTACACCAGCGGCACCGGCGGCGCGCCGCGCGGGGTGCGCCAGCATCATGGCGCGATCCTCCACAATGTCGCGGGCTGCATCGCCGTGATCTCCGAGGATTTCGGCTGGGAGGACGAGGTCTTTCTGTCCTTCCTGCCGCTGAGTCACGCCTATGAACATTCGGGCGGGCAGTTTTTCCCGATCGGGCTGGGCGCGCAGATCTATTATGCTGAAGGGCTGGAGAAGCTCGCCGCCAATATCGAGGAGGTGCGCCCGACGATCATGATCGTCGTCCCCCGCCTGTTCGAGGTGCTGCGCCAACGCATGGTGAAGGCGATCGAGAAGCAGGGCGGCGCGGGGCCGGGGCTGCTGCGCCGCGCGCTGGCGATCGGCGCGAAGGAACTGTCGGGCAAGCGCCCCTTCTGGGATGCGCCGATGGACTTCTTCATCGGAAAGACATTGCGCCCCAAGGTGCAGAAGCGCTTCGGCGGGCGGATCAAGGCGCTGGTTTCGGGCGGAGCGCCGCTCAATCCCGAGATCGGCGTCTTTTTCCACTCGCTCGGCCTCACGCTGCTGCAGGGCTATGGGCAGACCGAGGCGGCCCCCGTCATCTCGTGCAACCGGCCCAAGGCAGGGATCAGGATGGACACGGTCGGCCCGCCGCTGCCCGACACCGAGGTCCGCATCGCCGAGGACGGCGAGATACTGGTCCGCGGCGAGCTGGTGATGCACGGATATTGGCGCAACGAGGCGGAGACGGCGCGCGCGCTTCAGGGCGGATGGCTCCACACCGGCGACATCGGCGAGATCGACGCCAAGGGCCGGATCAGGATCACCGACCGCAAGAAGGACCTGATCATCAACGACAAGGGCGACAATATCGCCCCGCAGAAGGTGGAAGGCATCCTGACCCTCCAGCCCGAGATCATGCAGGCGATGATCTATGGCGACCGCAAGCCCTATGTCGTCGCGCTGATCGTTCCCGATCCAGAATGGACGACGGAATGGGCGATCGCCAACGACTATAAGCTCGATTTCCGCGCCCTGGCGGACAATCCGCAGTATCGCGCGGCGGTGATGGCGGCGGTTGATCGGGTCAATCGCGACCTTTCGGTCATCGAGCGCGTGCGCAGCATCATCATCGCCGACGAGCCCTTCACCGTCGAGAATGAGCAGATGACGCCTTCGATGAAGGTGCGCCGCCATGTGCTGCGCGCCGCCTATGGCGCACGGCTGGACGGGCTGTATCGGGGCTAGGGATTGAACGCCTTGTCGCTGATCCGGCGATAGGGCGTCCACTGGCCGACATCGCAGGCGCCGATCTGGACGCCGCGCTGGACGTCGACGACGCCGACCGGATCGCCCTTGCACAGACGAACGTCGCTGGGGTTGGTCGCGAGCTGGTAGCTGCCGCTCTGGAACGGGCAGCCGCCGGCCGGGTCGCTACGATAGATCAGCCCGTTGCGATGACGGATGATGATCGTGGTGCCGCCGACGATTCTGAGGCCATAGCTGCCGCGAAGCTGGACGCAATCGACCGGAGCCTCGGGCGCGCGGCCCTTGAACAGAGCGTCCAGCTCGGCGAGCGGATTGATCCCGGCCGCCAGCGCGAAAGCCGGAAGCGCGGCAAGCGCCGCCGCCCCGGCCAAAATCATGATCCTGCGCATCGTCCCCGTCCTTTCCGGCAAGGGACGCTAAGCCCCCGGCCGGCCGAAGCAAGTCATTTGGGGGTGCGATAGGGCACGAAATCGCCGAGCGCGCACGCGCCCGTGCTGAAGCCGGCGACGAAATCGCGCACATGCGCGATGTCGCCCGAACACAGCATCCCCGTGGGGGTGGATGTGATCAGCCCGCTGCCTTCGCGCAGCCCCGGACAACCGCCCGGCGGATCGTTGCGATAAACGAGTTTCGAGCTGATCCGGTAAAGGATCGTCCGGTTGCCGACATAAGTGGTGTTGCGAATCTGGACGAGCGGGATGCAGCTTTGCGGCGGCCCCGCCGTCTTGCCGGCGAGCGCGGCGTCGAGCTTCGCCTGATCCCTGGCGCTGAGCGCCGGCGCGGGTTCGGATGCGGCGATCACGGCGGTGCCCCCGGCTACGGCGGCAAGGCCGGCGGCGGCGATGACAAGTGGCAGGCGGCGCATATCGATCTCCATGGTCAATCGCCCCTCGCGCAGAGTTAGACCATCTAACCCCTGAACGCATCCTTAGCGGCGCGACGATCCGCCAGTTCGGAGGCATTGGCGGCGCGCATGAACGGATTGGTCGCCCTTTCCAGCGCAATCGTGGTGGGTACGGTCGCCTCGCCGAGCGCACGCGCGGCGTCGACCGTCCTCATGCGATCGGCGATCGCCTGATTGCCCGGTTCGGCGACCAGTGCATAGCGGCCGTTGGACTGGGTATATTCGTGCGCGCAATAGACGGCGGTCTCGCCCGGCAGCGCTTTCAGCCGCTGCATATTGGCGAACATCTGATCCGCCGTTCCCTCGAAAAGCCGGCCGCAGCCCATGGCGAACAGCGTATCGCCGACGAAGATCAGTCCGTCGTCGGGCAGATGATAGGCGATGTGCCCGGCAGTATGCGCAGGGACGGCGAGCACCTGCGCGACATGATCGCCGAGATTCACGCGATCGCCCTCGCCCACCAGCCGGTCGAGCGTGGGGATGCGTTCGGCCTCGGCCGCCGGGCCGGTAATGGTGCAACCCGTCGCCGCCTTGATCCCGGCATTGCCGCCGGTGTGATCGGGGTGCCAGTGGGTGTTCCAGATCTGGGTGATGCGCCAGCCACGCGTAGCCGCCGCATCGAGCACCGGCTGCGCGACGGCGGGATCGATCGCCACCGTCTCCCCGCGCGCCGCGTCATGCGCGAGCCAGACATAATTATCGCTGAGAACGGGGACGCGGACGATATCGAGCATGGACGCCATGCTAGGCGCGTCCGCCGAAGATCGCCAGCGCCTCGCGCGCCAGCCTTTCGGTCAGAATGCGCGCCGGCTCGCCCGAAACGCCGAGCCCCGCCGCCTGCCCGGCCCAGAGCGGCGAGAAAGCGGGATCGCCCTCAGCCTCCGCCGCGCGGCGCAACGGAGCGAGAGCCGCAGCGGCATAAGGGAAAGGCGGCGCGTCCGGACTTGTCGGCCCCTGCTCCATCATCAGCCGGTTGGGCAGGCCGCGCGCCAGCCCGCCGGTCATCATGTTCGTGAACTGCGTATGTTCGGCCGCTTCACTGGACAGCAGCGCGCGATGCGCTTCGCCGATCAGGCTTTCGGGCGTGTGCAGATAGGCCGTCCCCATCTGCACGGCGCTTGCCCCAAGCGTGAGCGCAGCGGCGATCCCGCGCGCATCGCCGATTCCGCCCGCCGCGATCACCGGCACGCGCACCGCATCGACCATCTGGGGCAGCAGCGCGAACAGCCCCATATGATCGCCGCCATCGCCGGGCAGCGCATAGCTGGCATGGCCGCCGGCTTCCCACCCCTGCGCGATCAGCGCATCGACGCCCGCGGCGACGAGCATGCGCGCTTCATCGAGGCTGGTCGCACTGGCGATGACGAAAATGCCCGCCGCCTTCACCCGATCGAGCAGAGCGGCGTCAGGCAGGCCGAAATGGAAGCTGACGACTTCGGGTCGCGCCTCCTCCACCGCCGCGCACATCGCGGCGTCGAAAGGCTGGCGAAGCGGCGGAGGATCGTCGGGATAGCCGACGCCATATTCCACGTAATAAGGCGCGAGCAGCGCCCTCCACGCGCTATCGTCGGGAGACGCGCCGAGCCGGTGGCAGAAGAAGTTGAGATTGACCGGCCCCGCGACGCGCTGGCGGACCGCCGCCACCTGATCGAGCATGGTATCGGGCGACAGCATCGCGCAGGGCAGCGAACCGAGCGCGCCCGCCTCGATCGCGGCGACCGCCAGCGAAACGCCGCCAGCCCCCGCCATCGGCGCCTGAACAATCGGAACCGACATCCCGACCCTCGCCAGCAGCGCCGGGTCGGGCCAGCCGCTCATCGCCCTACCAGTTTCCCGTGTTGGGCATCGACGCCCAGGGTTCGGCCGGCTCCAGACGCCCATCTTGCAGCAGCTCGATCGAAATGCCGTCGGGCGTGCGGACGAAGGCCATATGGCCGTCGCGCGGCGGCCGGTTGATCGTCACGCCCGCATCCATCAGCCGCTGGCAGGTCGCGTAGATATCGTCGACCTGATAGGCGATATGGCCGAAATTGCGCCCGCCCGAATAAGCCTCCGGATCCCAGTTGTGCGTCAGCTCGACCTGCGCATCCTCATCGCCCGGCGCGGCCAGATAATAGAGGGTGAAACGCCCCTGCTCGCTATCCATTCGCCGCACCAGCCTGAGTCCGAGCAGATCGAAGAAGCGCATCGTCGCCTC
>QFNN01000074.1 GCA_003240855.1 Sphingomonas sanxanigenens | reverse complement strand
AAGATCATCGTCGACACCTATGGCGGCGCCTCGCCCCATGGCGGCGGCGCGTTCAGCGGCAAGGATCCGACCAAGGTCGACCGTTCGGCCGCCTATATCTCGCGCTACATGGCGAAGAACATCGTCGCCGCCGGGCTTGCCCGCCGCTGCACGATTCAGCTCTCCTACGCCATCGGCGTCGCCGAGCCGCTGTCGCTCTATGTCGACACGCACGGCACCGGCACGGTCGCTGAATCGGCGATCGAGGCGGTTCTGCCGACGCTGGTGAAGCTGACGCCGAAGGGCATCCGCCTCCACCTCGGCCTCAACAAGCCGATCTACCAAAAAACGGCGGCCTATGGTCATTTCGGCCGCACCCCCGAAGGTGATTATTTCCCCTGGGAAAAGACCGATCTGGTCGACGCGCTGAAGGCTGCGCTCGCCTGAGGTGATTTTGGCCTGATGTGACCGGGAGTGCGCCTGCGGGGCATTCCCCTGAAAACGGCGCCGGCCCGCCGCCCAACCGATCTCCCGTTCGAGGAGACCGGGTGGGCGGCGGGCCGGCGTTCTTTCAGGCTTTCCCGTTCATCTCCAGTTCATGGCGAACGGGCGAGTTACTGTGACTTGTCCATCGCCATGGGCGCGCGAACAGGCTGGTTCCAATCGCGCCGCTGGCCACCGCGCCGCCCCGTCATTGCGAGGAGGCGCAGCCGGCGAGGCAATCCAGAATGTCTGGCATCCGACCGGATTGCTTCGGCCCGCAGCCTCACAATGACGGGATGGGGAAGGCGGAGCCGCAGCGATGCGGCCCCGGACGGCTTATTTGATCGGGCAGTTCGGATCGAGCCGCATGTCGAGATAATTGTCCACGCTCTTCATCAGATCGGGCATCTCATGCTCGAAGAAATGATTGGCGCGCGGAATGACGTCGTGATGGATGGTGATGTGGCGCTGGGTGCGCAGCTTATCGACCAGCTTCTGCGTCGCGGACGGCGTGACTACTTCGTCCGCATCGCCCTGGATGATGATTCCCGAGGAAGGACAGGGCGCGAGGAAGGTGAAGTCGTACATGTTCGCAGGCGGCGCGACCGAGATGAAGCCGCGCACTTCGGGGCGACGCATCAGCAACTGCATGCCGATCCACGCGCCGAAGCTGTAGCCGGCGATCCAGGTCTGTTGCGCTTCGGGGTGGAAGCTCTGCACCCAGTCGAGCGCGGCGGCGGCGTCCGAAAGTTCGCCGACGCCATTGTCGAACGTGCCCTGGCTCTTGCCCACGCCGCGGAAATTGAAGCGCAAGGTCGCGAAGCCGCGCTTGACGAAAGTCTGGTAGAGCGCCTGGACGATGTGGTTGTTCATCGTGCCGCTCGACGGGTGCGGGTGAAGGATCAGCGCAACCGGCGCGCGGGGGCGGGGCGGGGGGCTGAAACGTCCCTCAAGGCGGCCCTCGGGGCCGGGAATGATGACTTCGGGCATCTCACCTGCTGAATAATAAAGTTAACGGGCCGCACGGGTGGCGCGGAAGATGAAGCCTATATAATTGTGGGTCGCCAATTCGCAATCTTTCGGAGCAGCCTTGGCCAAGCGCCTTTATCTTGATCATGCCGCGACCACCCCGGTGATCGCCCCTGCGCGCGACGCTTTCCTCGACGGGCTGGCGCGTTGGGCCAATCCCTCGTCGCCGCACGCCGAGGGACGCGCGGCGCGCGCGGCGCTGGAGGATGCGCGCCAGCGGATCAGGGACGCGCTCGGCTGGGACGGCGAGCTGATCCTGACGAGCGGAGCGAGCGAGGCGATCGCCATCGCGCTGACGCGCGTGGATAATGACGCGGTCTTTGTCTCGGGCGTCGAGCATGACGCCGTTCACCGCGTGGCGCCCGGCGCCTTCTTCCTGCCAGTGCAGGCGGATGGCGCGGTGGCGCGGGATGCGCTGGTCGGGCGGCTGGGCGCGCTGGGCGCCCGCAATCCGCTCGTCGCGATCCAGTCGGTCAACAACGAGACGGGAGTCGTGCAGCCGCTGGCGGCGCTCGCGCCGGTGGTTCGCGGCGCGGGCGGGCTGCTCTTCGCCGATTGCGCGCAGTCGGCGGGCAAGCAGACGCTTCCCGACGCCGACCTCATTTCGATTTCCGGCCACAAGTTTGGCGCGCCGCCGGGCGTGGGGGCGCTGCTCGTCCGGGATCTCGCCATGCTCCGCGCCACCGGCGGACAGGAGAAGGGCTATCGCGCGGGGACCGAGAATCTGCCCGGCGCGCTTGCGATGGCGGCCGCGCTGGAGGCGGGGCGCGGCTGGATCGGCCGTGCGGCGGACCTGCGCGCGCATCTCGACGGCGCGATCGAGGCGGCGGGCGGACAGGTGATCGCCAAGCGCAGCGAGCGGTCCCCCGCGATCGCGTCCTACCGCATGCCGGGCGTCGCGGCTTCGGCGCAACTCATCCAGTTCGATCTGGCCGGCATCGCCGTTTCCGCCGGAAGCGCCTGTTCGTCGGGAACGCTCAAGCCCAGCCATGTCCTCGCGGCGATGGGCTGGGACGGGAAGGAAGCAGGCGAAGTGATCCGGGTGAGCTTCGGCCCCGACACCTCGCGCGCCGACGTCTATCGCTTCCTCGAACAATGGCAGCGCATCGCCGCCGATGCGCGGTCGCGCGCGGCATGAGCGCGCCGATCTATCTCGATTATCAGGCGACGACGCCGATGGCGCCCGAGGCGATCGCGGCCATGGAGCCGTGGCTGCGCGACGGATTCGGCAATCCCCATTCGCCGCACCGCATGGGTCGCGCGGCCCGGGCGGCGGTTGAGGTTGCGCGCGATGCGATCGTCACGGCGCTGGGGCTGACGGGCGGGCGACTGGTCTTTACCGGCGGGGCGACGGAGGCGATCAATCTCGCGCTGAAGGGCGTCGCCTTCGCCGCGCCCCGCGACCGGCGGCGGATCGTGACCATCGCGACGGAACATGCCGCCGTGCTCGACAGCGTCGAATGGCTGGGGCGGCAGGGCTTCGACGTCACCCTTCTCGGCGTCGACGCGGCGGGGCTGGTCGATCTCGATGCGGCGCGCGCGCTGATCGACGAACGCACCGCGATCGTCGCGGCGATGCTGGTCAATAACGAGATCGGGGTGATCCAGCCGGTCGCCGAACTCGCCGCGCTGGCGAAGGCGGCGGGCGCGGTTTTCCTCTGCGATGCGGTGCAGGGTTTCGGTCGGATCGACGTGCCCGATGCCGATCTGGTCGCGCTGTCGGCGCACAAGATCCATGGCCCCAAGGGAGTCGGCGCGCTGTGGGTGCGCGACGGCGTGGCGATCGAGCCGGTCATGCATGGCGGCGGGCAGGAAGGCGGGTTGCGATCGGGCACGCTGTCGCCGGCCCTGTGTGCTGGCTTCGGTGCGGCGGCGAGGCTGGCGGCGGAGCGGCGGGACGAGGATCATGCGCATGTCGAGGCGCTGTGGAGCGCGGCGCGCGCGCGGCTGGCGGGGTGGACGCTCAACGGCGACGCCCTGCTGCGTTATCACGGTAACATCAATGTGCGGCTGGCGGGCGTCGATGCGGCGCGGCTGATTTCCGAGGTGCGCGGCGTCGCCTTTTCGGCGGGATCGGCCTGCGCCAGCGGATCGGGGCGGCCGAGCCATGTGCTGAAAGCGATCGGGCTTGACGATCGCGCGGCGCGTGAAAGCATCAGGCTGGGCTTCGGCCGCTATACGAGCGAGGCGGAGCTTGCCGAGGCCCTCGGCCTGATCGTTGCGGCGGCGGAACGACAATTGCGGGTGATGGCGTGATCCGCGTGCGCTTCGTCAGCGCTGACGGCCAGTCGGTGAGCGAGGTGACGGCGGCGGCGGGCGACCGGCTGCTCGACGTCGCGCAGGCCGATGGGCAGCCGCTGGAAGGCACATGCGAAGGCCAGATGGCCTGTTCGACCTGCCATGTCATCGTCGATCGCGAGGATTTCGCGCGGCTGGAGCCCGCGACCGAGATGGAGGAGGATATGCTCGATCTTGCGGCGGGCGCGACGCGGACGAGCAGGCTTGCCTGCCAGATCTGGCTCGACGACGCGATCGAGGCGCTCACCGTCCGCATGCCGGCGGAAAGCCGGAACATGCAGGGACGGTGAGCTTCGCCGACGCGGACGCCAGGAAGGCGGCCGCGCCCGCGGGTGGGTCTCGCAAACTCAGGACATCGGGGGCGATAAACGATCGCGCGGGGCCGGGATTGTATAAGCGCGACATCGAGCCGCAGCGTGCCGGAATGGGACGGTGTGACGGGCGCCGCCGCCGGCAAGATGTTTTCCGCGCATTTCCCGGACGAACCCGCCCAAGCTTGCGCTTCGGCGCATGAGCCGCCATATGGCGCGCGGGAGTCGGGCGGACGATGCCGTCGCCAACCCGGTCAGGTCCGGAAGGAAGCAGCCGCAACGATTTCGTGTCGGGTCGTTCCGGCTCCCACCACGAACCCGGTCCGATGATAGGCCGGGTTGATCTGCGAATAGTTATCATTTGCAAGATGCTCTTGGCATTTTGCCCGGCTTGTGCGATGGCGCGGCCGATCGCGCGGCGTGACAGGTCGCTTTCATTGGTCTTATGCTGCATTGCAGCTTATTCACTTGCCTTTGCCCGCTGGGAAGGCGAGGGCGGCGGGCTTGCGATCCTGCCCGGATGATTGAGGAGGTTTCTGCGGTGTTCAACGACGGTGCGGCTTGGGGCGCTTATCGGGAGACCCTGGCATGAGCGACCGGCTGAACGAAGCGGAACGTCTCGCGCCGTCGGCGGCGCTCACCGTCGAGACGGTGACCAATGTCCGCCACTGGAACGAGCATCTCTTCAGCTTCACGATCACGCGCCCGGCCAGCTTCCGCTTCCGTTCGGGCGAGTTCGTCATGCTCGGCCTGCCGGGCGAAGGCCGCCCACTGCTGCGCGCCTATTCGGTCGCCAGCCCGGCCTATGCCGAGGAGCTCGAGTTTCTTTCGATCAAGGTGCCGGACGGTCCGCTGACCTCGCGCCTCCAGCAGATCAAGGTTGGCGACGAGCTGTTCCTTGGCCGCAAGCCCACGGGCACGCTGGTCGCCGACGCGCTGCGCCCCGGCAAGCGACTCTTCCTGCTCGCGACGGGCACCGGCCTTGCGCCGTTCCTCAGCATCGTCCGCGATCCCGAAATCTACGACCGGTTCGAGCGGATCATCCTCGTCCACTCGGTCCGCCGGGTAAGCGACCTCGCCTATCGCGAGGAACTGGAAAGCCAGCTTGCCGGCGACCCGCTGGTGCAGGATGAGGCGCTGACCCGTTTCTCCTACATCCCCACGGTCACGCGCGAGCCGTTCCACACCAGCGGCCGCATCGGCGCGCTGATCGATAACGGCCATCTGTTCAGCACCGATACGCTGGGGCCGAACGCGATCGATCCCGAGCATGACCGCGTGATGATGTGCGGTAGCATGGCGATGATCAAGGAACTGGGCGAACGCTTCGACGGCCTCGGCCTTGAGGAAGGATCCAACGCCAAGCCCGGCGACTATGTGATCGAGCGCGCCTTCGTCGGCTGACGAAGGGGCTTTCCGCGCGGGCAGGATGCGCGGGTTCCGAGATTCCCGGATGCCGCCGACACACGTCATTGCGAGCGCAGCGAAGCAATCCAGAGCGGTGTAAGGCATTTCCGGATTGCTTCGCTGCGCTCGCAATGACGATTTCGCCGGGCGACGAACGGCGCTAATAATCCCCCGGAGTTTGATGTTGGGGAGAATCGCGTGGCGGACGAGACCGGGATCTTCATCGGTAGTGCGGGCGGCAAGCCACAGATCCTCAACTTCAAGCGCGCCAATCGCCATGGGCTGATCGCGGGCGCGACCGGCACGGGCAAGACCGTGACGCTGCAGGGGATCGTAGAGGGATTCTCGCAGGCCGGCGTCCCGGTGTTCGTCGCCGATGTGAAAGGCGATCTTTCCGGCCTGGCCATGGCGGGATCGGCCACCGCCAAGACGCACGAGATCTTCGCCGCGCGCGCCGCCGAGATCGGCTATACCGACTGGGCCTATGCCGACAATCCGGTGCAGTTCTGGGATCTGTTCGGCGAGCAGGGGCACCCGATCCGCACCACCGTATCGGAGATGGGGCCGCTGCTGCTGTCGCGGCTGATGGACCTGAACGAAGTGCAGGAAGGCGTGCTGACCATCGCCTTCACCGTCGCCGACAAGGACGGGCTGCTCCTCCTCGACCTCGACGATCTCCAGTCGATGCTCGTCCACTGCGCCGAACGTGCCGACGAGCTGACGACGACCTACGGCAACGTATCCAAGCAGAGCATCGGCACGATCCAGCGCGCGCTGCTCCAGCTTCGATCGCAGGGCGGCGACCATTTCTTCGGCGAACCGGCGCTCGCCATGGCCGATTTCATCCAGCGCGACGACAAGGGCCGAGGGATCGTCAACATCCTTGCCGCCGACAAGCTGATGGCGAGCCCCAAGCTTTATTCGACTTTCCTGCTCTGGCTGCTGTCCGAGCTGTTCGAGCATCTTCCCGAGGTCGGCGATCCCGACAAGCCGGTGCTGACCTTCTTCTTCGACGAGGCGCATCTGCTGTTCGACAATGCGCCCAAGGCGTTGCTCGAGAAGATCGAGCAGGTGGTGCGGCTGATCCGTTCCAAGGGCGTCGGCGTCTATTTCATCACCCAGAACCCGATCGATATTCCCGAGACGGTGGCGGGGCAGCTCGGCAACCGCGTGCAGCACAAGCTCAACGCCTTCACGCCGCGCGACCAGAAGGCCGTGTCGGCCGCCGCGCAGACCTTTCGCGCCAATCCGGGCGTCGACGTTGCGACGGTCATCACCGAATTGAAGGTGGGCGAGGCGCTGGTATCGCTGCTCCAGCCCGACGGCGCGCCGTCGCCGGTCGAGCGCACGCTGATCAAGCCGCCCTGTTCGCGCGTGGGGCCGCTGACTCCCGACGAGCGGAAGGTGATGATCCAGACCGACGCGATCGGCGCGAAATACGACACGCTGGTCAATCGCGAATCGGCTGAGGAACTGCTTGCCGCCAAGTCGCAGGAGGCCGCCGCCGCCGCCGCCGAGGCGCAGGCCAAGGATGCAGCCGACAAGGCCGCCGCGCAGCAGGCCAAGGAAGATGCCCGCGCCGCCAAGGAGGCCGAGCGCGCGCGCATCGCGGCGGATCGTCAGGCCCAGCAGGCGCAGCGCCAGGCCGAGCGCGACGCCGCCAACAATCCCTGGAACAAGGCGATTAATTCGGCGACGCGATCGGCCAGCTCGGCGATCGGCCGCCAGGTGGCGAACGAAGTCAGCAAGGCGGTGTTCGGCACGTCGTCGCGCAGCAGCGGCGGCGGGATCGTCGGCGGGCTGATCCGCGGCGTGCTCGGCGGGCTGTTCAAGGGGCGGTGAGGATGAGGCCTTTCACTTTGGGGGCGTCGATGGCGGCGCTGCTCGCGACGGCGGCCGTCGCCGCTGCGCCGTCGCCGCGCGCCGGGCTTTACAATGCGACCGAGCATGAGCTGGTCGCGGGGCTGGACCTCAAGGCGGACGGCAAGTTCCGCTTCGGCCTCAGCTACGGCGCGCTCGACGAGCAGGCGCAGGGGCGCTGGGTGGAGAAGGACGGGCAGGTCCTGCTCACCACCGAGCCTGTCGTGGTGCCGCCGCGCTTCAAGCTGATGAAGGACGAGCCGGTCGCCGACGGCGCCTATTACGCTTCGCTCGACGAGCCCGATGCGCTCGGCGATTTCAGCCTGACGCTCGCCGTCAAATATCGGGGCGAGACCGCGATCAAATATATCGAGGCCGACGAGGATGGGCGCGTGCCGATCGACCCCGGCAAGGTCGTCGAGACGATCGTGCCCGATCTGCCCGTTTACACCATCCCCTATGCGCCGTTCGCGATGAAGCCCGGCGGGCACCGTCTGGTCTTTCATTTCGAGGCGAACGACGTGGGCAAGGCCGATTTCAAATCCCAACCCGTCGCGATCGAAGGCGAGGATCTGGTGATGAAGCGCTACGACCGCGTGATTCACTTCAAGCGCGGGCTGAACTGAAGCCTGTTGTTTGCGTCATTGCGAGCGTAGCGAAGCAATCCGGGGCGATGTCTGGCATCTCTGGATTGCTTCGCTGCGCCCGCAATGACGGTGGGCGCCGCTACAGCGAGCGGCCGATCAGTTCCTTCATGATCTCGTTGGTGCCGCCGAAGATGCGGGTTACGCGGGCGGCGCGCCAGGCGCGGGCGATGGGATATTCGTTCATATAGCCCGCGCCGCCGTGGAGCTGCAGGCATTTGTCCATCACTTCCCATTGCAGCTCGGTGTGCCACAGCTTGGCGGCGGCGCCTTCCTCGGGGGTCAGTTCGCGCGCGTAGTGGCGCTTCAGCGCCCAGTCGAGATGCGCCCAGCCGACCTGCAGCTTGCTCTTGAGGTCGGCGAGGGTGAAGCGCGTGTTCTGGAAATCGAACACCGTTTTGCCGAACGCCTTGCGGTCCTTCACGAAGGCGACAGTATCGTCATAGGCGCGCTGCGCCGAGGCCTGCGCGGAGACGGCGATCGACAGGCGTTCCTGCGGCAGCTCGCTCATCAGGTAGATGAAGCCCTTGCCTTCCTCGCCGAGGCAGTTGGTGATCGGCACGCGGACATCCTCGAAGAAGAGTTCCGACGTGTCGGCGGCGTCCATGCCGATCTTGTCGAGGTTGCGCCCACGCTTGAAGCCCTCGCGATCGGCCTCGACGAGGATGATCGACACCCCCTTCCACGCCGGCTGAACTTCGGTGTCGGTCTTGGCGCAGACGAGGATCAGGTCGGCATTCTGGCCGTTGGTGATATAGGTCTTGGAGCCGTTGACGACATAGTGGTTGCCGTCCTTCCTGGCGGTGGTGCGGATGCCCTGCAGGTCCGATCCCGTGCCGGGCTCGGTCATCGCGATGGCGGTGACGACTTCGCCCGACACCATTTTGGGCAGCCAGTGGCGCTTCTGCTCCTCCGAGCCATATTTGACGAGATAGTTCACGACGATGTCGGACTGGAGCGAGAAGCCCAGCGGCGCGCCGGCATAGGCCACTTCTTCGTCGATCACCGCATTATAGCCGAAATCGAGGCCGAGCCCGCCATAATCCTCCGGCACGGTGGGGCAGAGCATCCCGATCTCGCCGCCCTTGGGCCAGATCGCCTTGTCGACGATCCCCTGTTCGTCCCAGCGCTGGACATGGGGAACGGCTTCCTTCTGCAGGAAGCTGCGCACGCTCTGCCGGAAGGCCTCGTGCTCCTCGCTATAGGCCGTGCGGCCGGCGACGTTCAGCGTCATGGTTCTCGCATCCTCTCTTGTCGTTTTAGAGCCTGATCCGGCGCCGCTTCCACTTCAGCGGATCAGGCTCCCCCGTCATGTGAATGGCGCTTTCCGTGATCGTCAAGCAGAGTGGACGGTCGGCGCGATAAAGGGGACTGGAAACGGACGTTGTAATTTTATAACAACGTTGAGCGCCGAGTCCGGAGCGGCATGAATCGACCCCGGTATGGCGTGTCCTGGAGTGAGAATGTCTCAAGATTCCCTTCGCACGAACCTGAAGCCGCTCAGCTTGCACGTTCCCGAGCCACGATTTCGCCCGGGCGACGAAGCTGATTTCGCCGACTTTTCCATTCCGGCGGTCGATGCGGCAAAGCGCCCGGCGCCCAACGCGCCGGCCGACAGTTTCCACGATCTGTCCTATGGGCTTGTCCGGGTGCTCGACCTCGACGGCAGGGCGGGCGGCGCGTGGAACCCGCGCCTGACGCCTGACCGGATGCGCGCCATGCTGCGCGCGATGGCGCTGACCCGCGCCTTCGACGAGCGCATGTATCGCGCACAGCGCCAGGGCAAGACGAGCTTCTACATGAAGTCGACGGGCGAGGAGGCGGTTGCGGTCGCCGCGGCCTTCGCGCTGGCGGGCGACGACATGTGCTTTCCCTCCTATCGCCAGCAGGGCCTGCTCATCGCGCGCGACTGGTCGCTGGTCGACATGATGAACCAGATCTACTCGAACAAGGGCGACAGGCTGCAGGGCAAGCAGTTGCCGATCATGTATTCGGTGAAGGAGAAGGGGTTCTTCTCCATTTCGGGCAACCTCGCGACGCAATATCCGCAGGCCGTGGGCTGGGCGATGGCGAGCGCGGCCAAGGGCGACACGCGGATCGCCGCCACCTGGTGCGGCGAGGGATCGACCGCCGAGGGCGATTTCCACTCGGCCTGCACCTTCGCCAGCGTCTATCGCGCGCCGGTAATCATGAACGTCGTCAACAACCAGTGGGCGATCAGCAGCTTTTCGGGCTTTGCAGGCGCGGAGGCGACCACCTTCGCGGCGCGCGCCATCGGCTATGGCATCGCCGGGCTGCGCATCGACGGCAATGACGCGCTGGCCGTCTATGCCGCGACCGAATGGGCGGCGGAGCGCGCGCGGACCAATCAGGGGCCGACGCTGATCGAGCATTTCACCTATCGCGCCGAGGGGCATTCGACCTCCGACGATCCCTCGCAATATCGGTCCGCGCAGGAAGCGCGGATCTGGCCGCTGGGCGATCCGATCGCACGGCTGAAGGATCACCTGATCGCGCTCGGCGAGTGGGACGAGGAGCGCCAGGCCGCAATGGACCTGGAGCTTGCGGAACTGGTGAAGGCGGCCGCGCGCGAGGCGGAGAAGAACGGCGTGCTCGGCCACGGCCTGCACCACCCGATGGCGACGATGTTCGAGGGCGTGTTCGAGGAACTGCCTCCGCACCTGCGCGAGCAGCGCCAGCAGATGTTCGATGAAGCCCGCGCCGCGGGGCTGGAGACAGGCGAATGAGCGATGCGGCCGAGGAAACGACCGGCGTGACCCGGATGAACATGATCCAGGCGATCAACAGCGCCATGGACGTGATGATGGAACGCGACCCCGATGTCGTCGTGATGGGCGAGGATGTCGGCTATTTCGGCGGCGTCTTTCGCGCGACGGCGGGGCTGCAGGCGAAATATGGCAAGACGCGCGTGTTCGACACGCCGATCAGCGAATGCGGCATCATCGGCGTCGCGGTGGGCATGGGCGCTTATGGCCTGCGCCCCGTGCCCGAGATCCAGTTCGCCGACTATATCTACCCCGCGCTCGACCAGCTCGTGTCCGAAGCGGCGCGGTTGCGCTATCGCTCGGCCGGCGAGTTCACCGCGCCGATGACGGTGCGGTCGCCGTTCGGCGGCGGCATCTTCGGCGGCCAGACGCACAGCCAGAGCCCCGAGGGCATCTTCACCCATGTATCGGGCCTTAAAACCGTCATCCCTTCGACGCCTTACGACGCGAAAGGGCTGCTGATCGCCGCGATCGAGGACAATGATCCGGTGATCTTCTTCGAGCCGAAGCGTATCTATAACGGCCCCTTCGACGGCCATTATGACCGCCCGGTCACGCCCTGGGCCAAACATGCGTCGTCGGAAGTGCCCGAAGGCTATTATCGCATCGATCTGGGCAAGGCGAAGGTCGTGCGCGAAGGCGAGGCGGTGACGATCCTGGCCTATGGCACGATGGTGCATGTCGTGCAGGGCGTGGTGGCGGAGCAGGGCGTGGATGCCGAAGTGATCGACCTGCGCACTCTGCTGCCCCTCGATATCGACACGATCGAGGCTTCGGTGAAAAAGACCGGGCGCTGCATGATCGTCCATGAGGCGACACGCACCGGCGGTTTCGGCGCCGAGCTGTCGGCGCAGGTGCAGGAGCGCTGCTTCTACCACCTCGAAGCGCCGATCGAGCGCGTCACCGGTTATGACACGCCTTACCCCCACAGCCTCGAATGGGCCTATTTCCCCGGCCCCGTCCGCATCGGCGAGGCGCTGAAGAAAATCCTGAAGGACTGACCGCGATGCGGATCGTCCCCACCGCCGTTCGTGTCGAGCCTCGTCGCGACACGATTGTCCTGGCCCCCATGTCCCGCGACTTCGCTCGGGATGAACGGGAGAGAGTTTGAATGGCCCGCTACACATTCCGTCTGCCCGACATCGGCGAAGGCATCGCCGAGGCCGAAATCGTCCACTGGCACGTCAAGCCCGGCGATCGCGTCGAAGAGGACGGCAAGCTTGCCGACATGATGACCGACAAGGCGACGGTCGAGATGGAATCGCCCGTCGCCGGCGTCGTCGTCGAGGTGGCGGGTGAGGTCGGCGATGTCGTCGCCATCGGCTCCGCCCTCGTCGTCATCGAAGTCGAGGGCGAGGTCGATGAGCCTGCCGCCGTCGAAGCGCCTGCCGAGGACGTCGAAGTCGTGGTCGTCGAGGTTGCGCCGGCCCCGGTCGAGGCGGCGGAGACGCCCCAGCCCGCTCCGGCGCCTGCGCCCGAACCCGTCGCAGCGCCCCCGGCCCATGCTGCGGAGCGTGTGCTTGCTTCGCCCGCCGTGCGCGATCGCGCCCGCGCGCTGGGAATCGATCTGGCGCAGGTGAAGGGGGAGGGCGGCCGCATCCGCCATGCCGATCTCGACGCCTATCTCACCTACAATGCCGGTCAGGGCTTCCGCCCCGCAGGCGCAGCGCGCGCCGACGAGGCGGTGAGGGTCATCGGGATGCGTCGCCGCATCGCCGAGAATATGGCCGCGTCGAAGCGTCACATCCCCCATTTCACTTATGTCGACGAGATCGACGTGACCGATCTGGAGGACATGCGCGCCGACCTCAACGCCAATCGCGGCAACCGGCCAAAGCTGACCATGCTGCCGCTGCTGATCGTCGCGATCTGCAAGGCCCTGCCCGAATATCCGATGATCAACGCGCGCTACGATGACGAAGCGGGCGTGGTGACGCGGCACGGCGCGGTGCATCTGGGCATGGCGACGCAGACCGACGCGGGACTGATGGTGCCGGTAATCCGCGACGCGCAGGCGAAGAATGTCTGGCAACTGGCGAGCGAAATCGGCCGGCTGGCCGACGCCGCGCGCACCGGCAAGGCGAAATCCGACGAGCTTTCCGGCTCGACGCTGACGATCACTTCGCTCGGGCCGCTTGGCGGAGTCGCCACCACGCCGGTGATCAACCGCCCCGAAGTCGCGATCATCGGGCCGAACAAGATCGTCGAGCGCCCGGTTTTCCGCGGCGACGACATCGTCCGCGCCAAGCTGATGAACCTTTCCATCTCCTGCGATCACCGCGTGGTCGATGGCTGGGACGCGGCGAGCTTCGTCCAGTTGGTGAAGAAATATCTCGAGACGCCGGTTCTGCTCTTCGCGGATTGAAGGCGCTTCGCCGGACCATGGCTGGCGGGTGAGGCGCGGCGCGGCTAGGAAGCGGGGGATGCGTATCCTTGTCCCGCTTCCGCTCGTCGCGCTGCTCCTGTCGGGCTGCGTGGTGCGCACCGCCGCCAATGTCGCGACGCTTCCCGTCCGCGCGGTCGGCAAGACGGCTGACTGGGCGACGACCAGCCAGGAAGAAGCCGATCGCAATCGCGGGCGCGCAATGCGCAAGCAGGAAAAACGCGACGCCAGGGAACGCAGGCGCGACGAAAAGGAAGCCCGCCGCCGCGCGCGCGAGCAGAACGACTGAACAGGCTGGGAAACTGGCGCACCCACGATGATGAAGATGAGAACTGGTTGATCGTCGTCTGACTGGCGCACGGACCGGCATTGTTTGCGGTCTGGCGGCATTCACCATTGCCGGAATAGTGCCTTGGGGACTGCCAACCGTCACTCAGATCTTCCAAAACGGAAGTCCATAGTTGGAATGCGAAGCGGTTCGAAACGCGGCAGCAGAAATGCCGCTCATTTGCGCCAAACCTGGTGATGTCGCTTTTAGCGACCCGCTGCCGGAGACGGCGCACGTGCTGGTGGGACGCTTCGAAAAGGTTGTGATGGCAGGCTCGCACCGGCATAGGGATCGGCCTTGAGCGCTTCTGCCTGGCGTTTCGATTCCGCCTGGCGCTGATAGAAGATCGCCACCGCAAAACCGATCGCGACGATCGCAGCGATGACCGCCCACCGCGACATTTTCATATATGGCACCCTTTCTCGTCGATCATCAGTTGGTCGGGCGGCATCTGGTCCGCGTCCGATGAGAGTTGGAGCGCAAGATGTCGCTCGCCAGCCGGGCCGCCCACAGGGCAGCCCATAAAATAGCCCGCGAGCCTCGCGCCACGCACCGAACCGATCCCGCCGCTTTCATAACGAGCAGCGACAACCTGCCCACGATCGTCAACCTCGACGGTAACGCTCGCCAGGCCGGATGGACCTGCACTGGTCCGCTCGAAAGCAGCAGCGATTGCCGCAATGAGCGGAGTCGGCTCAGTAGAGCCGGCGCTGGGTGGAGCGGCATTCCGCAAAGACGCATAGGCATATGGATCGTCACCCCCGGCTGCAGAGCCGGCCTTGCCGCCTGCATCCACCTTGGCGCGACCGGGAAGCGGCTGGCGCGGCTCGATCTGGTCCGGGTTGTCCGTTTCGACCGGTGGCGGCGGAGGCAGTGAAGGTGGTGCCGCATCGACTGGTCCGCCGACATCGTCGGCGGCGTCTTCTACAATGCCAGCCTTCCCAAGGTCGAATGTCGCGAGCCCGCCATCGCCGATGTGCCGGGAACCGCTGATCGGTGCGTGCCAGGAGAGCAGCAGCGCAACTGCAATCGCGACGTGCACCAGCACCGTCGCCGACGCTGAAATCGCCTTTTCACGCTTTGCGATAGATGCCCCCATGCCACCGAGCTTAGATAAAATCGCGTCGTTCGGAAGCATAATTTCGCTGCGGAATGGTTACTCCATTTTGAACCAATTATCTATGCAATACAATTCATTATGGCCTTGACCGATGATCCGGAATTGATCCAGCCTCGCAAAGTCGGGAGAGGATTCGAACCGACGGAACAGGGGGCAAAATGCGCCGTTTCGGTGCCACGCTGGTTTGTTGTCTTTTGTCGAGCACGGCTCACGCAACTG
>QFNN01000073.1 GCA_003240855.1 Sphingomonas sanxanigenens | reverse complement strand
CGGCCTTCACCTACGATCATGTCGTGCCGGAAAGCCGCGGCGGCCAGCGCTTCCTGCCCTGCTGCCGCAAATGCAACGAACTGAAGGCCGATCTGCCGATCGGCTGCTGGCTGTGGTTCATCGACCACTATGCGCGCTGGTGGCGCACGTTCACGTCGCCGAGCCAGGTGCGCAACGTCATTGTCGCCGAACAGTCGCGCCGCGTGCGTGCCGGCGAAGCCCCGCTCTCACGCATCCTGCTCGGATCGCGCCTCGCCCCGAGGCCCGGCGCATGAGCGTGGTCGTGGAGCGCTGCCCTCAGTTCGAGGATCTTCTTGATACGCTCACCAACGCGATCGCGGGTGATGAGCTTCAGCAGCAGCGAGCGCATCTGGAACATGCACTCTGGGGGCTGCAGCTGGCGGACGTCTTTGGCGCCGCAGGCGCACGCGTCGTCGCCATGCTGCATATGATGGTCACAGAACAGCGGCTCGAGATAGCGGAGCTTCACGCCCGCTTCGCAGATGTCGAGATCGCGCTGAAGCTGCCGGCGGCAAAGGGTGCGACCGGCACGATAGCGGCGGTTATCGCCTGGGCGGCTGAAACCCATGGCCTGCGCGCGTCGACTATCAGGTCGGGCAGCAAAGACCCACGGTATCGCGACCTTCGTGCGGCAATCGCCTTCGCCGCCCGATCGGTAGCGGACTTCCACCCGTCGCTCGTCATGTCAGCATTGAATATCCTCGACGGCGCGACCTTGGAGACCACGACGCGTCGGGCCGCCCTTCGCATTCCCACCGATAGTTCGTTCCGCGCGCTCGTCGAGGCGGTTAGCGAGCAGTTCAAGCGGCGGCCCTCATGAACAAGCGCCGCCCGAGCCTCGACCCGTCACAGCTGGGCTTCACTTTCGACCCGCCGCCGCCTGCGCGGCGCGTGGCGGATCTCGCCGGCCTCGATCGCGTGGTCGCGTCGGCCGTGTCCGATGCGCTGAAGCGCGACGATCGGTCGCGCCAGGAGATCGCCGGCGCGATCTCGGCGCTGCTCGCCGAGGACGTCACCAGCTTGATGCTCGACGCCTATGCCTCCGAGGCGCGCGACAAGCACAATATCTCGGCGGCGCGCTTCCTTGCGCTGATCGCCGTCACGGCGCGCTTCGACCTGCTCGACGCCCTCGTGCGCCGCATCGGCGCCGGCGTGCTCGTCGGCGAGGAGCTGCACACCGCGCGGCTCGGTCACCTGCTGAGCAAGCGCCAGCACCTCGACGCCGAGATCAAGGCAATCCGCAACAGCGCAAAACCGATCGATCGGAGGGGCAAGCGTTGATCGTTACCGGGGTGAAGACTTGGTTTACCGCGGCCGAGCTGGCGGCGCTTGCGCTGCCGGGGCTGTCGAAGGCCAAGCGCAAGGTCAATGAGCGGGCGGCGGCGGAGCGGTGGGCTCTCCGCCTCGACGACAAGGGCGCGCCGCTTGCCCGCCCGCGTGCAGGCGCGCGCGGCGGCGCGGTCGAATATCACCTTTCGCTGCTGCCGCCGGCGGCGCGCGTCGAGCTCGCCAAGCGCGGCATGACGATCGAGGCGGCCGACCATGAGCCGGCGCCCGCGATCGAGGCGCAAAGCATCTGGACGTGGTTCGAGGCGCAGAGCGACAAGACGAAGGACGAGGCGCGCCGCCGCGTCGATATCGTCGCCGCCGTCGAGTCGCACGAACGGCTGGGCCTAACCCGATCGGCCGCCGTCGCAACCGTCGCCGCGACCAAAGGCGTCGGATCCTCGACGCTGTGGAGCTGGCTCGCGCTGATCGAAGGCAGCGACCCCAACGATCGGCTGCCGCTGCTCGCCCCGCGTCGCGCCGGCGGCGGCGCTGAGGCCGATATCGACGCATCCGCGTGGGAACTGCTCAAGTCCGACTATCTGCGGCCGGAAAAGCCGACATGGGCCAGCTGCTACTGGCGGATGGTCAAGGACTATGCCGAGCCCAACGGGCTGACGGTGCCGCATGCCCGCACACTATTCCGCAAGCTGGAGCGCGAGGTCGATCATCGCCTGATCGTCGCCAGGCGCGAGGGCGCGGAGGCGCTGCGCCGCACGCTGCCGGCCCAGCAACGCACGGTCGCCCACCTCCACGCGCTCGAACTGGTCAATATCGATGGGCACAAGTTCGACGTCTTCGCGCGATTCCCGGATGGCCGGATCGGTCGGCCGCTCATGGTCGCGATCCAGGACATCCATAGCCGCAAGATCCTGGCATGGCGCATCGGCGAAACCGAAAGCGCGGTGCAGACACGCCTGCCCGTGCTTCGACGTGGCCGGCTGGCTCGCGGAGATCGGGCTGGGCGCCCACGCGCTGCGCGCGCCGGTGGCGGCATAGGAGGCCCACATGGGGATCGAGACGCTCAACGACACCATCAAATATCAGGATGGTAAAGGCGTGTCCCGCGAGGCCGGCGTCGTCGTCGTCGCGCGCGGTATCGTCGATCTGGCTTCCGATGTGAGCCTGGCGGCGGCCGGCAGCGATGGCGATGCCACCGAGCCGGTCGGCGGCATCAGCGCCGGCACCTACATCTTCGACCTGTTGATCGGCGAAGGCGACAGTCCCGAGCTCGCGCTGGAACGCCTGGCGCCAGACGGCGCGACCTGGATCGCGATCGATGGGCTGGACGCGTTGTCGTCCGACTTCGCGCCCGGGCCGGTGACGATCGGTCAAGGGGCAACGCTTCGCCTGGTCAACACCTCGGTCAATTCCGTCGCCGGCGTTTACGCCAGGCTCAGCTGAGGAGGCTGTCATGGTCACCCCCGTCTATCCCATTTATATTCCCGGCGCCGCCGGCGTCCTGGCGGCGCCGGCCCCGACGCCTACTCCGACGCCGACGCCCACTCCGACGCCCGCGATTATTGATATCGCGCCAGGCAATAGCTGGAACGGAACTGCTGGGTCAGCGCCAGGCGCACCGACCGATCCTACACGCACGACGGCGAAACCCGTCCTCCGAACGCTCGTCGATGTCGGCGGCCACGTCGTCGATCCGAACAATCGCGTCATCGGCGTGCATGCCTATTCGTTCAACGCGACGGGGGCGGTCGCGCAAACGGTCAGCGTGTGGGTCGAAGGGAACAGCTATGATGTGCCTTTCGGCAGCTACAGCTACACCGACGCCAACGGCAACGCGCGGACGATCTGGGGCTATTTCGCGCGCCTGAAGCACAGCCTTTTCGCCCAGAATGGGGCCGTCAACGTTTACTGGAGCTGCGACCCAACGGGCGATCCAACCATGCAGCGCCGCGTCCTCGGGCCGTTCAAATACACTCGCGTCTCGTTCACCGGCCATGACTATGACGTGCAGGTCGGCGCGAGCCTCGCGGCGAACGGCACCACGATCTTCAACACACAGCAGGCGGCCCTCAATTACTTGCGGTCGGTTAGCGCCGTAAATCCTCGCCTTATGCACATGCAAAACGCCACCCTTGTCTGGAGCGGACCATCCTCGAGATATGCCGGTGGCGACGGGTTTCTGACCATCACGACCGCACCCGGCGTGGTCGTGACCTATCGGGTCGAAAGCACGATCACGGCCAACCCCGGACAGATCTACTGCGACTACAACGGCATGATCTTCCGGGGCGCCGGCATCAAGTTCGACTACGACTATTTCGGCGGCTTCTACCTGACCTACGAGTTCGGCGCTGCTACCAAAGGCGTCATCCTCGACGGTGCAGAGATCTTCGCTGGCTCCGGCGCATTCAACAAGATGGGCGGCGTCCGCACCGAATTGTTCGTGCATGCCGGCAACAGTGGCGGCGATAAAGTCCTTATCCTCGACGACACTTATATGCATGACTGCCTGCACGGTTTCGTCGGCGGCGTGAACGGCATTGCTCTGATCCGTAACGCGCGCATGAAGACCATTGCGGGCGACTTCACGCAGACCGTCAATAACATCTATGGCCTAACCGCCGATGATGGCCGCAACGATTATTATCGGGATTATTTCGGCAGCGCAGACGGCGGCAATGCGGCCATGACGCTGCGTTACGATGGCGCAGATCCGACCGCGACATGGGAAAAGTCTTATGGAGCCACTACCAAAATCACGCTGAAGAGCGACGGTGCGACGCGTCTGGTAATCAACGTCGGCGGCACGGCCGATGCGGACGGGACCATCTATTTCGATGTGTCCGAGGTCGTCACGCGGATCAACGACCAATTGGGTGGATCGGGTTGGACCGCTGTGTTCCAGTCCAACAAACTGCCGGCCGCACGCCTGCAGTCGGGCATGGCGAGCGGCAGCCCGCCGATCGCCGGCGGAACAGATGCGAGTTTCGGCGGCGTCGTTAACCCGCAAAGCGTGAAATCGGTAACGCAGCAGCTCTATGTGGTCGCCGACGTGCATGGCGATGTCGTGCAGCCGACGGTTTATCGGCTACGAGCTCGACGGCCGCGCGATCGTCGACGTGCCGGCAGAGATGGTCGCCGCCATCGAGGGCGGCTGGCCGCTCGTCTCGACCGGCGGCGTCCCGTCGCTGTCCGACACGCCGCACCTCAACAATCTGCGCCAGCGCCAGGTGCAACTGCTCAGCGCGACCGACGAGACCCAGCAGCCCGATCGGCCGGAGGAGTTTCGCACCGCCTGGGCCATCTATCGGCAGGAGCTGCGCGACTGGCCGCAGACCGAAACGGATCCGGCCAACCCGACCGAGCCTACACCGCCCGATGCAGATGCACTGGATCGCATGCTTTTCAATCTCACCCTCGCCACCGGCCAGATGCAGCTGTGACGATCATCCGACACATACTGCGCGCGCTCGTTGGCGGCGTCGTCGGCGCGGGGCTTGCCAGCCTCGCCAGCGCGGCGACGCCTGTCGGCTCGCCATCCTTCGGCCCGGCGCTGATCATCCTGTTCGGCGTGCCGGTGCCCGTCTTCTCCGCGCTGTGCGGCATGATCGGCGTGATCCTCGCCCGCCAGGTCGCGCCGGCGACGGCCGCCGGGGCGATGCTCGGCCGGGTCGGCAACGTCGCGCTGACGGCGCTGCTCGCTCTGGGCGTCGTGGCGCTGATCGTCAGCGGGCAGAAACAGCCGCTGGTCGCCGTCGCCTGGGCGGTGGGCCTCGGACATTCGGGCCTCGTGATGATCGAGCTCATCGCCAAGTCGGCGATCGCGGCCGCGCGGCTGTTCATCGACGCCTTCGTGAAGGCCGTCGTCTCGGCCGGCGGATCGTGGGGCAGTAAGGGGGGTGACGGTGAAGTTTGACGGGGAAACGCTTCTTAGCCTGCTGATCCTGGCCTCTTTCGCCTGGATGATGTGGCGCGGCGGCAGCCGCAATCCGGTCGGCACCGGATCGCTGCAGAAACAACTCAACCAGATCGGCAGCGACGTCCGCCAGCTGAAGACGACCGCGGCCGGCGGCGCGACGAAGGAGGAGGTCACGAAGCTGCGCGGCGAGCTCGAGGAGCTGGAGAAGCGCACGGCGTCCAGCGCCGAGATCGTTGCCCTGCAGGGCGACGTGAAGGTGCTGCACACGAAGATCGATGCGAACAGCCGCGCGGCCGATCGCACCGAGGAAGCCGTCCAGCGGATCGAAGGTCTGTTTCTTCAGCGGGGAGTGGGCAAGTGAACGATATCGCCGATGGCATCCTCGCCAACCGTCGCCTGGCGATCCTGAAGCTGCTCGTCGAGGACGGCGGCCACTCGAACGAAAGCGTGCTCGAGCTGGCGTTGCGCGAGCTCGGCCACCGCAAGGGGCTCGACCGCGCCGCCGTCCGCCAGATGATGCGCGAGCTCGAGGAGCGCGCGTGCGTCACGCTGCAGCTGTTCCGCGACACGGTGCTCGTCGCTCACATCACCGATCGCGGCCGGCTCGCCGCGATCGGCGACATCAGCGTCGCCGGCATCGCCTCTCCGCACATCGGCGGCTGACATGCGCCGCCCCGGCCGCGCCCGCCCTTCGTCGGTCGACCGGCTCGATCCCAAGATCAAGGAAATGATCGGCCAGCTGCGCATCGAGCACGGCTGGACGATCGACGAGATCATGGCGAAGCTGCTCGAGCTCAACGCCGGCATCTCGCGATCGGCGCTCGGCCGGCACGTCAAGACGCTCGAGGAGATCGGCGCCCAGCTGCGCCATAGCCGCGAGATCGCAAAGCAGCTGGTGCAGCAGCTGGGCGACGCGCCCGAGGATCGCGTCGCGGATCTCAATATCGAGCTCATGCACTCGATGATCCTTCGCCTCGTCACCGCCACCAATGACGATGGCGACGGACAGCCCGTCATCCTCGGGCCTGAGGACGTCATGTTCATGACGCGGTCGTTGCAGGCGCTCGCCAGCGCGAAGAAGACGAACATCGAGACGATCCGGAACGTTCGCGAAGAAACCGCCAAGAAGGCCGCCAAGGCCGTCGATACGGCGGCCGCGAAGGTCGCCGGCGGCCTCACCCGCGACACGGTCGACGCGATCAAGCGCGAGATCCTGGGCATCGCCGTCTGATGCTGGACGTCGAGGATCCCCATGCCCCGATCTCCGAGGAGGAATGGGCAGAGCACCGGCGCCAGGCCACGCAAAGCATACCGGCGGAGCTGCGCGGCAAGGCGATGCCCGAGATCCTGCTGAAGCATCAGTCGGACATCCTCGCTTCGACGTCGCGTTATTCGCTCACCGCCACCGACAAGAGCCGGCGCATCGGGGCCACCTGGGGCGTTGGTGCCGATGCTGTTCTGACGGCCGGTGCGCAGCGCGCCGCCGGCGGCATGGACGTGCTCTATATCGGCTATAACCTCGATATGGCGCGCGAGTTTATGGACACGTGCGCCATGTGGGCACGCGCCTTCATGCCGGCCTCGACAGACGTCGGCGAGTTCCTGTTCGTCGACCAGGATGAGAAGGGCGCCGACAAATTCATCCAGGCGTTCCGGATCCGCTTCGCTTCGGGCTTTGAGATCGTCGCGCTGTCGAGCCGGCCGCGCTCGCTGCGCGGCCGGCAGGGCTACGTCATCCTCGACGAGTTCGCGTTCCACGATGAACCCGAGCAGCTGCTGAAGGCGGCGATGGCGTTCATCATCTGGGGCGGCAAGGTGCTGGTGATCAGCACGCACAATGGCGAGGACAACCCGTTCAACCTGCTGATCCAGGACATCAGATCCGGAAAATACGGGACGGATGCCAACGTCGTGCGCTGCACCTTCGACGACGCGATCCTGAACGGGCTCTATGCGCGCGTCTGCCTGATGCGCGGGCTGGAATGGACCGCCGAGGGCGAAGCCAAGTGGCGCTCGAATATCCGCAAGCTCTACCAGTCGAACGCCGGCGAGGAGCTCGACTGTATCCCGGCGCGCGGATCCGGCGTCTATCTCACGCGCGCGCTAATCGAAGCCTGCTCGATTCCGCCGGACAGCGTCGTGACGCTCCATTGCCCGCCGCGGTTCGAGCTCAAGCCCGAGCCCGAGCGTCGATCCTATGTTCA
Organism: Sphingomonas sanxanigenens; assembly: GCA_003240855.1. Taxonomy (GTDB): domain Bacteria; phylum Pseudomonadota; class Alphaproteobacteria; order Sphingomonadales; family Sphingomonadaceae; genus Sphingomonas_L; species Sphingomonas_L sanxanigenens_A. The sequence continues at coordinate 7,906 of QFNN01000073.1, read as the reverse complement.
GGCATGGCTCGAGCAGACGGTCGCACCGCTGCTCGCCAGGCTGGATCCGAATATCCAGCACGCGCTCGGCCAGGACTTCGCGCGATCGGGCGACGTGAGCTGCATCGTGCCCCTCGCGATCGAGCAGGATTTGACCAGGCGCGTCCCGTTCGTCGTCGAACTGCGCAACGTCCCCTATGAACAGCAGAAGCAAATCCTGATCTGGATCGCCGAGCGGTTGCCGCGGCTGCTGGGCATCAAGATCGATTCCACCGGCAACGGCGGCTACCTCGGCGAAGTCGCCATTCAGAAGTTCGGCGAAGGCATCGTCGAGCGCGTGATGCTCAGCCAGGGTTGGTATGCCGACAACATGCCGAAGATGAAGGCGCGGTTCGAGGATCGGAAGATGCTCATCCCCGCCAACGATAACCTGGTCGGCGACCTTCGCCAGATTTCGCTGATCCGCGGCGTGCCGATGGTCCACCACGACACGAAGAACGAGGGCACCGATGGGTTGCCCCGGCACGGCGACTTCGCGGTGGCGCTCTGCCTGGCCCACGCGGCCAGCCTGAACGACGTCGCCGCCTGTGGCGGCTATCGTTCGGTGCCGAAGCCCGACCCGTTCGATCGCGCCGATCGCGATGATGATCCCTTCAAGCACCGCCACGGTCGGCGCGCCGGCGGCGGGCGCTTCGATCGCGGCGCCTGGTGAGGCCTATGAGCTACAATCCCTATACCGATCCCGTGCCCGTCCTGGTCGACAAGAACGGCCTGCCGCTGCGCCGCGACAACCTGAAGCGCGAGGTCTCCGGCCCTTCGCTCGTCGGCGTGCGCCAGATCGCGTCTGGCCATCCCGCCCAGGGATTGACGCCCGGGCGGCTGGCGCAGCTGCTGCGCGGCGCCGAGACGGGTGACGCCACACAGTATCTTGAGCTCGCCGAGGAAATGGAGGAGAAATATCTTCACTATCTCGGCGTCATGGGCACGCGGAAGCGCGCCGTGTCGCAGCTGCCGATCAATGTCGATGCCGCCGGCGACGACGCGGAATCGGAGGCCGACGCACAGCTGATCCGCGACTGGCTGGAGCGCGACACGCTGCAGCTCGAGCTGTTCGATATCCTCGACGCGATCGGCAAGGGCTACAGCGCAACCGAGATCGTCTGGGAAACCGACGAGCTGTGGCTGCCCTCGAAGCTGCTCTGGCGCGATCCTCGCTGGTTCCAGTTCCACCAGGTCGACGGCAACACGCTTATGCTGCGCGGGGATGGCGGCGTGCCCGAGCCGCTGGAGCCGTTCAAATATATCACCCATGTCCACCCGGCGAAGTCGGGCCTGCCGATCCGCGGGGGCCTCGCCCGCGCCGCCGCCTGGGCCTATCTCTTCACCAACTATTCGCTGAAGGACTGGGTCTCGTTCCTTGAGGTCTATGGCCTGCCGCTGCGCGTCGGCAAATATGATCCGGGCGAGACCGAGGCGAATATCCGCCTGCTCGAGCAGGCTGTCGGCCAGATCGGAAGCGACGCCGGCGCCGTCATCCCGAAGACGATGCTGATCGAGTTCGTCCGCAACGAAGGCAGCGGTGCCTCGGCCGAGCTCTACGAGAAGCTGATCAAGCATCTCGAGGCCGGGATCTCGAAGGCCGTCGTCGGCCAGACGAACACCACAGACGCTCAGCCGGGCGATCGAGCAGATGATCGCCGGCGCGGCTTCGCTCGAGGAGGTGCGCGATATCTTTGCGAGCCGCGCCGCGCGGATGATCGAGAGCATGGACGTCTCGGCCGTGACCGAGATGCTCGCCCGATCGGGCTTCAGCGCGGCGATCGCCGGGCGCGTCGAAGATCCTTCGGCCTGATCGATGCCGTCGCTCGCCTTCGCCGCGACCTTCACCTTCAGCCGGCCCGACGCGGCGCCGGTGCGCGCGGCCGATGGCTCGCTCGTCCTCGCGCCGCCCGGTGTGCCGCGGTTCGATCATGCCGTGGATGGAATTGCCTTGGGCATGCTGGTCGAGCCCGGCGCGCAGCTGGGCAAGGCCGATCGCTGCCATGCCCGGCCGGGCATCTGGGAGATCGCGGGCGCAGCCACCGTCCTGCACGAATATATCGATCCGTCCGCCGGCCTGGTCCGGCGCGCGCTCTACACGACGACGTGCCGCCACACCGTCGACGCACTGCTCGCCTCGGCCGGCCATCATCGCCGCATCGGCGTGCTGCCGACCTATCTGTTCAACCATGGCGGCTATGTCCGCTATGGCGAGGTCGAATGGACACTGCCGGCGGCGATCGCCGTCGACGATGCCGGCCGCGTCCTGGCCGATGACGTCGGCCGGATCATCATCGACGGCTAGCGATGCTGGAAGAGTTCCCCGTCCTCGCGGCGCGCGAGGCGATCGCCTGGTTCCGGCGCAAGGGCTTTCGCATCGGCTTTGCCTGGCAGGATGTCTGGCAGGATGAGCATGCGCGCGCGTTCACCGTCGCCAAGGCGATGTCGCGCGATCTGCTCGAGGAGATCCGCGCCGCCGTCGACGAGGCGCTGAGCGAAGGGCTGACGCTCAAGCAGTTTCGCGACGGCCTCCGTCCGAAGCTCGAGGCGCGAGGTTGGTGGGGCCGCCGCAACATGGTCGATCCGCTGACCGGCGAGACGAAGAACGTCCAGCTGGGCAGCCCGCGCCGGCTGAAGACGATCTTCCAGGTCAACATGCGCACCGCCTATCAGGCCGGCCGATACGAGCGGATCCAGCGCACCAAGGCCGCGTTGCCCTATATGCGCTACGTGTCCGTCATGGATGGGCGCGAGCGGCCGGAGCATCATGCCTGGCACGGCACGATCCTGCCCGTCGACCATCCCTGGTGGCAGACCCATTATCCACCGTGCGGCTGGAACTGCCGCTGCACCGTCCAGGCGCTCAACCAGCGGACGATCGACCGCCGTGAGTGGCAGGTGACCGAGCGGCCGAAGGTGTTCCCGTCGCGCCCCTATCTCAACAAGCGAACCGGCGAGATCAGCGACGTGGAGCGCGGAATCGATCCGGGCTGGTCCTACCACGTCGGCGCGGCCGGGCTCGACGGTCTGTCGCCGGCGCCGATCCCGCCGGGCGTGGGCGATCAGGCCGCGGCGGCCGATCTGGGCGATGTTGCGGATCTCGCCAAGGCGTTCCTTGGCCCCTTCGGGCTCACGATAGGCACCGCAGAGATCTTCACCGATAGGGATGGTTGGCCGTTCGCGATCTCGGCGGGCTGGTTTCGCGATGCGGCGGGGCAGCCAAGCGCTCCGGCGGGGGCAACGGCTGCGCATCTGGACCGAGTAGCGGCGGCTTTGATCGACCCTGACGCAATCACCTGGCGGTGGGTGCGCGCCGAGGATGGCAGCGCGGTGCTGATGCGTCGTTACCTCCGCTCGGCGGACGGTGTGTTGACACGCGTCGATGTCGGTCGGCTGGGATGGCGATACTCGATCGCCACCGGCGAGGTCGCGGCCAGCTACAATCCACAGCAGCCCCGCGATCGCAATGGCCGGTGGCGATCGTCGAAGGGCATCGTCGACTTCGTTGCACAGGCGCTGCACGACAAGCACGCCATGCCGCCTCCGCACGAGGTCGGGCATGTCGCCCCACACGCGGCGGCGCGGCTATCGGCGATCGGGATCCACAAGGCCGATGGCAAGGCGGTCGCCGTGCATCACGGGCTCGCGCGCCACATATTCCGCCGACATGGCGAGGAAGGCCGGACGCAGAAGGCGATCCGCGCCGAGGATCTGCTGCACCTCGCCGATATCATCAACACCGGGCGCATCGTGCGCGGCTCGCCGCCGGCGTCAAAGGTCGGGGCACCGCGCTTCCATGTCGCGGCCCGCGTGCGCGGCCACGATTATGAGGTCGCGTTCGAGGCGCGCCGCCGGCACATCGTGCCCGTATCGATGAGGAAAAGCTGATTGTCGCGATGTCTTGTGCCGGCAAGGGCCTAGACCGGACGTCCGAAACGGCTCGCGACTAGCGATCTTATACGGCAACCGATCCGATTTTTCAAACGCGCCCCGACTTTCGTGGGTGAACATGTTCACCTGAACTTCCCGCCGGCGCCCACCCATAAGGCCCACTCTGCCGGGCGGCGCAAGTGGAAGCGCCGTCCCGGTCTTGAAACGGGGCGCGAATGGCGAAGTTGAAGCAAAAGGCTGGCGGTGCAGGCGAAACCTTGGTCGCAGCCGCGATCGAGGTCGGCCTGAACGACGGCCGCGTCGCCAAGCGCGTCAAGCTGCTGCCGATCGGCGAGGTGAAGCTGCGCGACGGTCGCGGCCCCTACATCGTCCGCGATCGCGCGCATGCCGAACTGATCGTCGCCGCCACCAAGGCCTTCCTCGGCGCGACGGACTTCATGTTCGATTACGATCACCAGGCGCTCTATGCGCCGAAGCCGGGCGTCGGCGGCCGCGCGATCGCCGCCGGCTGGGCGCCGACGCTCACGGTCGAGGACGACGGCATCTATGCCGACGTCGACTGGACGGCGGCCGCGACCGAGCAGCTCGAGGCGCGCGAGTATCGCTACGTCAGCCCGACCTTCACCATCGATCCCGCCACCAAGCTGGTGCGGCACCTGAAGAACGCAGCCCTCGTCAACATTCCCGCGATCGACCTGGCTGCGGTCGCCGCGGGCTCAGACATCGGAGAAGACATGGATCTGTCCAAGATCGCTGCGGCCCTCGGCCTCGGCGCCGACGCTGACGAGGCGGCGATCATCGCCGCTGCGACCAGCCTCACCGCATCCACCGGCCTCGCCACCGTCGCCGCCGCTGTCGGCCTCGGCGCCGACGCCTCGGCCGACCAGATCGCCGCGGCGATCGTCGAGCAGAGGCCCGATCCGGCGAAGTTCGTGCCGGTCGATCAAGTCAACGGCATGGCGGCGCAGCTGGCGACCCTCAACAGCGAGCGCGCCGATCGCGAGATCGCCGCGGCGATGCAGTCGGGCAAGCTCGTTCCGGCACTCAAGGATTGGGCGCTCACCCTCTTCAAGAGCGACGAGGCCAAGTGGAGCGACTGGTTGAAGAACGCGCCCGTCGTGGTCGCCGCCGGCACCAAGCTCGACGGCAATGCGCCGAAGGGCAAGGCCACCTCGCTCACCGACGAGGAAGTGGCGGCCGCCGCCATGCTCGACATGACGCCCGAAGAATATCTCGCGGCGAAGAACGAGGAGATCGCTTAACATGGTCCTCGCAGCTCCCCGCAAATCGCAGAAGTATGCCGGCGGTGGCATCAACGCCTATGGCGTCGTCGCCGGCGTCAACTTCTTCTCCGGCGGCCTCGCGCTTCTCGTCGGCGGCTTCCTCCGCCCGGCGCGCGCCGGGCAGGGCATCAGCGCGCTGATCCAGGCGAACGACGCGGCCGATGGCATCGTCGTCGGCCTGTTCAACCAGACCGGCGCCGGCGGCGCGGCCAACGGCGACATCGTGACCGAGGTCGAGGAAGGCACCTTCCTCTTCAAGAACTCGGCCGGCGCCGACGCCATCACCGGCGCCCTGGTCGGCAAGCATTGTTTCGTCATCGATGACGAGACGGTCGCCGCCACCGGCGGAGGCGGCGTCCGCCCGCGCGCCGGCATCGTCCGCGAGGTCTCGGCCGATGGCGTCTGGGTGACGCTGGGCCTTGGCGTCGCGATCGATGCGCCGCGCGTCGTGCGGCTGCCCTTCGCGATCAACGAGGTCGACACGCTCGCCGGCACCTCGGCCGAGCTCGTCTCGCCGGTGAAGGGCCGGATCACGAAGCTGTCCGTCATCGTCCAGAAGGCGGTGACCACGGGCGGCGACGTGACCGCGCTCGTCGGCATCACGGCCGTTGCCGGCCTCGCCTGCACCATCGCCGATGGCGCCGCCAAGGGCGCGATCGTCGAAGACACGCCGACCGCCGGCGACGCGAGCACGCTCGTGTCGGTCGGCTCCCGCATCCAGATCGCGCCCGCCGCTGCCTTCAACGGCGCCGGCGCGGTCTCGGGCTTCATCGAAATCGCTTACTAAGGAGCGGCACCTTGCAGAGAGTAGTCACCCAGGCGCAGGTCGAGGCGCTCCGCGTCGGCTTCAACAGCCGCTTCAACGCCGGCCTTGCCGCCGCCTCGCCCATCGCGATGGCCTTCGCGACCCCGGTCAGCTCGAGCACCAAGCTCGAGACCTATGGCTGGCTCGGCGCGCTGCCGATCTTCCGCAAGTGGGTCGGCGAAAAGCGGATCAAGGTCGTCGAGGAGATGGCCTACAGCCTGCAGAACGACCCCTATGAGGCGACGTCTGGCGTCCACAAGCACCAGATCGCCGACGACAATCTCGGGATCATCCCGCAGTCCATGTCGCGCTGGGGCCAGGATGCTGCGCTGTGGCCCGACCGTCTGCTGTTCGACGCGCTCGCCGCTGGTCACCAGCGGCCCTGCTACGACGGCCAGAACTTCTTCGACAGCGACCATCCGACCTATCAGGAGGACGGATCGACCTTCTCGAACATCGACAACACCGGCGGCTCCGAGCCCTGGTATCTGCTCGACCTGTCGAAGATGATCCTGCCGCTCATCTGGCAGCTGCGCGAAGCGCCGCACTTCTGGATGATCACCGATCCTTATGACAGCGAGGTCGCCAAGACCGGCGTGTTCGGCATGTATGCCGAAGCGCGCGGCGCGGCAGGATACACCTTCCCTTATCTCGCCTACCGGTCGACCGCGCCGCTCAACGCCGAGAATTACGAGAAGGCCCGCGACGCGATGGCCGCCTACAAGAACCATGTAGGCGATCCGCTCGAGATCACGCCGACGCATATCGTCGTCGGCGTCTCGAACCGCCAGGCCGCGATCGACCTGTTCGACAAGCCCAACCTCGCGGGCGGCGAGAGCAATACGCACAACAAGGAGTGCGCGATCATCCACGCGCGTCGCCTGCCGTGACCAACGCGCTCCGCATCTGGAGCAAGCGCGCGCCTTTCCGTCGCGCCGGGCTCGCCTGGGGGGACGTGAACGAACCGTGCGTCGTCGATATCGCTGTTCTCGACGGCGCACGGTTCCACGCGCTCATCCAGGAGCCGGTGCTGCGGATCGAGGCGGAGCAGGACGGCACGTTCATCGCGTTGCCCGCTGCGTTCGCCGATCTCTCGGCCGAGGATCTCGATCGGCTGATCGGCATGGCGCGTGCATCGATGCCGCTGCCGCCGGCATCGCCGGAACAGGCCGAGATCGAGCGGCTTGCCGCCGGCTGGGACGATGCCCGGAAGGCGGCGGCCGTCGCGATCGAGGAGCGCGATGCCGCGCGCGAGGAAGCGGACACGCTTCGCGGCGAGCTGGCGACGCTTCGCGAGAAGCATGCCGAGCTCGAGAGGGCTGCGGCCGCCACGCCCGAAACCCCGCCGCCGCCGGCCGACGCCGACGACCAGGCGACCAGTTCCACTGCGCCCCCGGCGAGCGACGCGCCGGCCAGGCGCAAGACGTCGAAGGCGGGTTAGGCCGCCTTCGACCCCCGCGCGGCCAACGTGTCCCGGCCGCGCGGGACCGGTTTCTTAGGGCCTGCGGGCCGCGAAGGAGGAAGCATGCGCCGTATCTCGCTTGTCGTCATCGCCGCGCTGGTGATGGCGGTGTCCAGGCCATTATCGCGCTTGTCGTCCAGTTCGCGCAGCTGGCGTTCAGCATCACCAACCAGCTGGGCCTCACGTCCAGCCAGGCGGACCTGTCCGGCTATGCGGACATCGCGCTCAAGCTGCAGGAGCTGATCGAGAAGGCGAAGGCGGCGCTCAGCGGCGACGATCTCGCCGAGCTCGAGGCACAGCTGGAGCTGATCCACCCCGATGTGCTCGCCCTGTCGGCCACGCTCGATGCCGAGCTGGCGAAGGCCGAGCTGCAGGGCTGACGGCAATGATCTACGCCACCCTGGCCGATATGATCCTTAAGTTCGGCGAGCGCGAGCTCGTCGAGCT
>QFNN01000072.1 GCA_003240855.1 Sphingomonas sanxanigenens | reverse complement strand
GACACGCTATGACAGATGCCCGACCGCCTTCTTCTCCGCCATCGCACTCGCTGCTACCGTCATCTTCTGGCTCTGATCAGTGAGTCCTGACCCTAGGTCAAATTCGGTCCACACGGCAAACCGCGTTTCGTTCGACCGAACGGCATTGTAAACAGTGAAGGGGTCCTATATACTTGCTTGACCAAAATCGAAATTATGGAAGCTACTCGGAAAAGTAGCCCCACACAAACTCAAGTCCCTTGGGCGTGATCTTGAAGCCGCCTTTAATCGCTTCAGCATACCCCTGATAGATGAAATTGGACTTGCTGGTTTTGTGCGATTTAAGGTTGCGGACGATCTGCGAAAACTTGGAGTCCTTGCGGCTGTCATTCGCAGCCAGATGCTCATCAGAGAGCGCGATATAATCAGGCAGGGCCTCAATCAGATCGGGCGTGGAAATCTCGCCATCGGACTGCACCGACATGACCAACAGTGCATATTTCCAGAGGTCCTTAGTCAGATCGATTTCGACTGGTTGGGCCTTCGACGGTGCGGCTAAAGGCTGCTCAAGGCGTTTTTGCGGCTCGACCGCTCTCATACGTTGTTGCTTGCGCTCCTGCCGTGCAATCTTCTTAACGTCCTCGGCAACAGGCAGGTCCTCCGGCATGATGCCGCTCAGCTCCTTCATGGTCTGACGGACTTTCAGACCAACCTCATAGTGAGCGTTGCAGGCGTTCTCTTTGCCAACGATGTTCTTGCTGCGCAGCTTTTCCTCGGTTTGAGTGATACGAAACAGGTTGGCAGCCAACTCGGTGCTGCCCATGTGGTCGAGGATATTGGCCTGAGAGGGAAGGCCTTTGTATTCTTGGATTTCCTGTTTTCCTCGCCCACCGTAGAGGCCCTGATAGCCCTTGTTGTTGAATTTCCCGAAGTCCGCCCCTGATTTAACGCCGGAGGCCTTTGCAGCGCTCATGAGGCGCTTGTTCTCGGCCACTACCTGGTTGCGCAGATAAAGCCGCTTTTGGTTTTCGGAGAGCTGATCAAAGTTGACGCCCTCACGGTCGGCAAGCTCCTGCCGCCGCGTCTGGATCGCGAAATAGGTCTGCGCGAATGCAACCTGTTTCATCGAGGATGAAGCATTCTGGGCAATCAGGTAGCAGGCGTAGCGATCAAGCTGGAAATCCCGTGCGGGTCTGCCTCCCTTGGGGTTTTTCCCCGTTTGGGGAAAAACCTCCTGAAAGTGGTCGCCGACCGGATGGCCAGCGTTTGAGCAAGCTGTCATCGCTCGCTCGATAACCTGCTCGAACTTGTCCCACTTGGTATAACCAAGCAGAGATTGCAGGTCGCGCGCGAGCCAGCGCTTGTCGTTATCCCCGTCGTCGTGCCCGGCGTCCTCAAATTTGTCGATCAAAGCGTCAATGCTGTTCACTTCATCGGCGGCCTCGACCAATTCCGTGACTTCGTTCGGATTGGTCTGCGCAATGCGTTCCATCGCCTCTTCAAAATCGAAGTCATACTTGACGGGGCCGTCGAGCTTGCGGTTGTCGGTCATGCGATCAGTTCCTTATAGGTGAGGCGACCGGAGACCTGATCCAGCAGCGCATTGACCCGATCGCCTTCGTCGGCCTCACGCTGATTAAAACGCCACGTCATTTCGCAGAGATAGCGGCTAAGATGCTTGGGCGAGAGCCAATGGTGTGTGCCGATGATCTGACGCTTGAACAGCGCCCACACGCTTTCGATGCCGTTCGTGTGAAGGCAAAAATGACGAACATACTCGCCTGCGCTGTGGTTTACGCGGTGATGAGTGAACCGGCCGCTCAATCCATTGAAACTGATATGCTCGTCGGTCATCACAGTTGCGCCGGTGGCAACAACGCTGTCGATTGCGCCTTGAACGTTCTTGGCCCGCAGATTCGGGAGCGTTCCGGTTACAAGGTCCCCATCGCGCTTGAGAATGCCGAGAACGATGGACTTTCCCTTGCCGCCCTGCTTGCTGGCGTGCTTGTTCTTTTCCTTGCCGCCAATAAAAGTCTCATCGGCTTCAACCTCACCGTCCAGTGGACGGTTGAACGACTTGGTTTGCGCCGCATAGCGAAGGCGGTGAAGCATGAACCACGCCGTCTTTTGGGTGACGCCGATATCTTTGGCCAACTGCGTGCTGGCGATGCCCTTCTTGTGCGAAGTGATGAGCCAAACCGCCAACATCCATTCACGCAGGCCAATCTTGCTGTCCTCAAAGATCGTGCCGACTTTGATGGAGAAGCGCTTGCGGCAATCGCCGCACTTGTGAGTGCGCCGATCCGAAAAGTGATAGACTTTTGTAGAGCCGCAATGCGGGCAGAACGCGCCGTGCTTCCAGCGGATTGCGGTGAAATGGTCGATTGCTGCCTGCTCATCAGGCGGCGCCTTCATCATCTGAATGATGCTGTTGAAATGCTGTTTCTTTGGCGCGTTCGTTTCCATGCCCCGCTTATCGCAGATAAATCAAATTGGGTCAAGCACGTATATAGAGCCCGTGTTTTTCGGTATGCCGTGGTAACGGGGCGGGCCAAAGCAGACCCCGCCGCGTTGCTGGGCAGCGCATTGATCGCGCCGAAGGTGAAGCATCGTGCCGCAATCACCGATCCCGCCAAGGTCGGCCAGTTGCTCCGCGACATTGACGCTTACGAGGGCGCGCCAATCACCCGCTTGGCGTTGCAGATCGCGGCTCACGTCATTTGGTCTGCCTTGAGAAAATTGGTCCAATTCTGAAGAGAGCCTGTTTGGGCGAGAGAATTGGAGAATTGTATGGGACGTCAGCGATTTACGCCGGAGCAGATCATCGCGAAGCTGCGTGAGATGGATGTGCTTGTCGGGCGAGGGGGGACCGCCGTTGAGGCCTGCCGACAGATCGGGATTGCCGAACAGACGCTGTATCGATGGCGCAAGGAATATGGCGGTCTGAAGGTTAACCAGGTGCGTCGGATGAAGGATTTGGAGCGGGAGAATGCGCAGCTGAAGAAGCTGGTGGCGGACCTCGCGCTGGATAAGGCGATCCTGCAAGAGGCCTCGAAGCTGACTTTTTGAGCCCCTCCCGTCGCCGCGAGGCGATCGAACAGGTCCGTCGTGTTCTTCCGGTATCGGAGCGGCGGGCCTGCCGTGTTCTGGTTCAGCATCGTTCGACGCAGCGATATCGTCCGAAGGATGATGCCGAGGAGCAACGTCTGACGGCCGACATCATCGCGCTGGCCAAGGATTATGGCTGGTACGGTTATCGCCGCATCCATGCGCTGCTCGGCAATGCTGGCTGGCAGTCGCTTTTGCGGGGCGGGTAAAAAGGGTGATTGATCAACGCGCTCTTGGCCGCTCGCTGCGCGGGTTCGTCGGTATCCGGCAGATGCTCTTGGAAGCTCGTTCGCCTTTTACCAGGCGGTCGGCGGTGCGGCGGATTGCAGGGCGCATCACGCACCGATCGGTTTGATGGAACGAACGCCTGGCGCCCTGCCTGCGGACAAAGGCGGTGATGCTGACGCCATTCTTGTGGGCCGGGTTGTTCGGGAAGATTTTGGTCAAAATCGTCGCGAATATAAATGGCATAAAGTCGCGCACGCCGACCCATTGGCGAACATATTGATCCGAAACAGATTGTCCCGGTCTCGACGGAATCGCAATTTACATTTGTGTAATTAATTCATGCAATTTTTGAGTCGCCAACTATCGAGGTCAAGAAGGTCAAGTCGATAAGGAGAGTAACATGCGTCGTCATTATCGTGCTTTGGCGTTAATTTTGGCGGCAATAACGCCTCAGGCTGTATTGGCGCAGATAAGCGGGTCAATTGATGCGACGATCAATCTGACTACCGGGTGCATCATAAATGGCCAATCCGCCGATGATGGCGCGACTGCAGTCGACTTTGGCAGTATTGATTTCGGATCGCATAACACGCTGTTCACGTCTGCAGATGGCGAGGTGATGGGCGGAGCCGCCGGCATCGCGATCCAATGCAGCCCCGGCGTCGTCCCGACGTTGAGCTTCGGGACCGGGCAGCATGACGGGCAGGGCAGCGGCGCTGGAAACAGGGCGATGGCCCATGCCAGCAGCGCGGGCCACTATGTCAATTACGGCCTCTATTCGGATGCCGGGCGCAATTCGCTGATCGCCATCAACGGCAGCTTCAACCTAGCCAGTGACGGGAGTGCGCAAACCGTGCGGATCTATGGCCGCGCTTACGGCGCGACGGGGCTGGTTTCGGGAACCTACACCGACAACGTCCTTGTCACGCTCGCCTTCTGAAAGTGCGGGATGATGACGAAATCCATGTCCATCGGCGTCCTGGGGATGGCGGCTGGCGCCCTCGTTTTCGCGGCAGCCGGAGCCAGGGCCGAACTGAGTCATAATTTTCAGGTTGGCGCGACGATAGAATCAGGGTGTCTGATCGAGGGGCCGGGAGCCTCGACCGGCAATTTCGGCACGCTCGACTTTGGAACGGCTTCGGCGCTTTCCACCGAAACGCGGACGGCGGCCCTCGCGAACGGCGGCACGCTCACATTACGCTGCACGCCCCAGACAATGCTCTCGATGACAGTCGACGGCGGACAGCATGTGACCGGCGGCATACGTCACCTGCAGCGCGGCGCGGACGCCGCGAGCCGGATTGCTTATGCGCTGTGCACTGACGCCATGTGCGCCCAGCCAATCGTCATTTCCCAGCCGGTCGCCATCACGGTTGCCGCAGGCAATGCGGACGACGTGAAACTGCCCATTTTCGGGCGGTTGACCTTGCCCGGCAATGTTCCGGCCGGCGTTTACGCAGATACGCTCACTCTGGTTCTGAGCTGGTAGTGCGATGGCGCGCCTCTTCACGATCCGCGCGCTGCTGATCGCCGCCGCGATCGGCAATACGCCGCCTGCGACAGCGCAATCCGGCCCCGTACTCATATGGCCGATCGATCCGGTGATCGCGAACAAGGAGCGCGCCACTGCATTGTGGCTGGAAAATCCCGGAAGCTCGCCGATCCAGTTCCAGCTTCGCATCTTCGCATGGTCGCAGACGGCGTTTGACGAGCATCTGGCCCCCCAGTCCGATATCGTCGCCACGCCGCCCATTGTCCGCATTGCGCCCGGCCAGAGGCAGCTTGTCCGGCTGACAAAGACCCAGAGTGCCTCGCCGCCGGGGGAGCGCGCCTATCGCGTGATTATAGACGAACTGCCGCCCGCAGCGGAGCAGTCCGCCAGCGGGGCGCGCATCCAATTCCGCATGCGCTACGCCATTCCGTTGTTCAGCTATGGCCCCGGGCTTTCACCTCCCGACGCGTCAGGCCCGTCCCGCGCGGAGCCACGGCTCAACTGCGCGATAGTGACGAGCAATGGGCAACGCTTCATCGAAATCCGAAACGAGGGCGCGGGGCATGCCCGCCTGGTCGATGCCGGCTTCTCGAATGATCGCGAGCCGCTGGCGCGAGGATTGCTGGGCTATGTTCTTCCTGGCGCGTCGATGCGTTGGCCGCTGTCGTCGTCGAGCGGCTCGGGCGTCCTGCGCTTTGCGGTTAACGGCCAGCCGCAGCAATCATGCGCACCTCAGGCCGGGAATGCGCCGTGACGGGGGCGATTGGGGAAATCCTGCGCGCAACCGGGTGTCGGATGCGGTGATCGGCGATGCGATGCGTCAAGCCTGGGCGTGCGACCTGCGCTTGCGCCGCATGGTTCGTCCTGCTCGCGGGAGCGGCATGTTCCCCGGCGCGTGCCGCATCCGACTATCTGGCGAACATACCGGTCCCCGATGTCGCCGACCAAAGCCTTCGGCGCTTCAAACTTCAGCTCGAACTTGTGGTCAATGGCGTGGCCACAGGTCAGGTGGTGTCCGCAGAACTGGATGCCGGGCATTTTTCGGTTATGCGGGCTGATCTTGAAGCGGCAGGCATCGCATTGCCCCCGGTTCCGGGCGATGTCGTACCCCTCGACACGCTGGAGGGCGTGCATGTCGTTTATGATGAGCCGGGACAGCGGCTGCATATCGACGTTCCGCCGGCATGGCTTCCGCATCGCGCCATAAGGGCGGCGGTGCTTGGTCGGACGCCGCCCGTAAGCAGCTTCGGTTTCCTGCTGAACTATGACGCCAATATTGTTGTCGATCACGGCGAAACGCACGCATCCGCCTAGGGGGAGGCCCGGCTGTTCGGGAGCTTCGGCAGGATTTCGCTGACCGGCGCCGTGCAGCGGCGGCGATGGACGCGCTACGACCTGAGCTGGGTTCGCTCGGACGACGAGCACATGGTTACTTATGAGGCTGGGGACTTCGTAACGCGCAACCTTGCCGGAAACAGCGCGGTGCGGATGGCCGGCGTGCAGATTTCGCGCGATTTCTCGGTTCGACCCGATGTGGTCACCTATCCTTTGCCCGCCTTTGCTGGACAGGCCGCGCTGCCTTCCGCCATCGAGCTGTTCATCGACGGCTACCGCGCGGCGGCGGCGAATGTCGGGCCGGGCAATTTCACCGTTGGCGCAAATCCGGGGCTGAACGGGGCCGGGGAAGCCACGCTCGCCGTGACGGATACCCTCGGCCGCCGGCAGACGACCACCATGCCCTTCTATGTTGCGAACGATCTGCTTCGCCCCGGCTTGTTCGACTATTCGGTCGCGCTCGGAGCCTTGCGCCGGGGCTATGGGGTGCGCAGTTTTTCCTATGGCCCCGTCGCCGGCATGGCTGCGGCTCGTTATGGCCTGACCTCCTTCATTACGGCGGAAGGATCGCTGGAGGCTGGCGACGGACGGGTCAACGCCAGCCTTGGCGGTCTGGTGCAATTGGGTCTGCTCGGCGTCGCGAACGCCAACCTGGCCGTCAGCAACGCACATGGAAATGTGGGGTGGCGGCTGACCACCGGATATCAGTACCGCACGCGACGCCTCGGCGTGGTCGCATCCCACATGCGCGAAAGCGCTGATTTCGTCGATTTTGCAGAAATGCCTTTCAGCCGGAACGCCCGTCGCGTCACGACTGTGGCTGCAAGTCTCTCGACGGACAGAGTCGGGTCGTTCGGCGTCAGCTATGTGGACAGCCGGGGCAACAGGACCGGCAGAGCATCGCTTCTTGGCTCGTCATGGTCGCTGCCCATCGCCCGCGGCGTAGCCATTTACGGATCCGGGACTTACGACGTGCGCCGTTCCGGGTGGAGCGCTTCGTTCAGCCTGATCCTGCCGCTCGGCGGGCGGAAGGGGACGGCCGCAGTCGGCATATCCCGCGATGTCGACGGAGGGCGCACCGGGCGTTTCGATTATGGCCGCGCCGTTCCGAGTGAAGGCGGGCTGGGCGGCAGCCTGTCGCTCGCCCGCTCGTCGTCCGCTGGAATGTTCGGCTCCGGCGAGGTTGATTGGCGGACAGGCTCGTTCGATCTGCGCGGCGGGATTTTCGGCGGACGGGGGCAGGTCACGCCATGGGCAGGCGCAAGCGGGTCGCTGGTCCTGATGGACGGCGCTGTTTTCGCCGCCAATCATATTGCCGACGCCTTTGCGCTCGTCAGCACAGACGGGGAGGAAGGCGTTCCCGTCACCTATGAGAATCAACTCGTCGGCAAGACCGATCGCGGCGGCCATCTGCTCGTCCCCTGGGTGCCATCCTATTATGGCGCGCATTACGCCATCAATCCGCTCGTGCTCCCGGCGGAAGCGGTCGCGCCCAAGGTGGAGGATCGAATGGCCGTGGCGCGGGGCGCTGGCGCGGTTCTTCGCTTTCCCATCAGCCGGCCGCGCATGGCGCGCGTGACATTGGTCGATCAGGCCGGCTCCTTTGTGCCGGTGGGAGCCCTCGCCTCGATCAATGGCGGCGAACCGCAGGTGGTCGGCTGGGACGGGCTGTTGTTCCTGGCTGACACGCAGGATCGCAACCTCATATCGGTTGCTCTCCCGGATGGTGGCCATTGCACGGCGCAGCTTGCAGCGCCCTCGAACCAGGGCGACGCCAGTTTGACAGGGCCGGTGACATGTCGGTGATCCGCGCGGCCAGCATGGCGGTTTGCGCTTTTGCGGGGGCGCTTTCAGTCCCTGCCTGGGCGCAGACCTATGGTTCGTGCACCATCGCTGCGGCGAGCCCTGACCTCGGGTCGATAACCTCCTTCGCGGCGGCCCAGAATCCGCGGCAGGGGAGCGGGTCGAGCGGGTTGGGCTGCAGCGCCATCTCGGTCGCGACTGTCTCCTACCTCAAAGTCCGGCTCGAGAGCTCGACCTTCCTGATGACGGGACCGGGCGGCCGGACCATTCCCTTTACAGTCTCTTCGACGCCCGGGGGCGCCGCAATCAACGCTGGCGCCGAGGTCGACTTTTCAAGCTTCGATCTGCTCAACCTGTTCACCGGGCCGGGGGGAACCGTGCCCCTCTATTTTCGGACAACGCCCACAGCCGGTCTCGCGGCCGGAACCTATACCGGCACGGTCTCGCTGCGCTGGCATTTTTCGATCTGCTCGCTCGGCGTAGCCGTCTGCCTGGCCTATTCGCAAAGTCCCGGTTTTGTTCGCCCCATCTTATTTACGCCGATCGATTGGGGCGCGGGCGTTCCCGTCACCATCACGGTCAGGCTGAACATCGAGAATGACTGCATGATCACGGCGCCCGACGCCGAGTTCGGCGCTGCACCGCTGGTTTCCAGCTTCAATCCCGTCACGCGCACAGTGTCGATTCGCTGCAGCGCCGGAGCCAGCTACTCGGTCGGGCTGAGCAACGGCGAAAATTATTCGGGCGGTGCGCGCCGTATGCGTTCGGGAAGCAACTTCCTGCGATATGAGCTCTATAAGGGGACGAGCGGCGCAGATCGCTGGGGATCGGCAGGCGGCGAGCGCCGCGCCAGCGCCCTGGCCGACGTCAATCCAGGCGCCTATGACGGGAGCACGACGCAGGGATTCGTGTATCGCGCCGTCATCGATCCGGCCCAGCCGACGCCGCCCGCCGGCCGCTATGTCGATACCATTCTGGTTGATGTCGCCTTCTAGGTTCTGTCGGAGTCCGCTGCGCTCGATCCCGCCGCAGTCGTCTCCACGCCCGAATGGCCTGTGGACGGGCTGGTTCCTCGTGCGGCCCGTTCGCATTCCCGGCGCGTCCGTGATCCGGGCGGGCGTCAGTCAATCCAAAGGCTGTGCGAATCGATCCGCATTTTCGTGACGGCGTAAGCGGCGGCTGCGCGTGCGTCGATTTCGGCCGCGCGGGCTTCGTATGCGAGGCGATCGGCATAAAGGCGGTCGGCCAGGTCGATCACGCCCACATCCTGCCCGCGCGCCGTTTTCGCCGCAGCGGCATCGGATCGCGCCACCGCCACGCGCGCGCTGCGCCAGGCGCTGAGGCGCGCGCGGGTTTCGGCGAGCTCTCCCGCCGCATGGGCCTCTACGCCCCGGCGCACGGCGGCGGCGTCGGCCGCCGCAGCCCGCGAATCGCCTGCGGCCTGATCGGCCAGCGCCTTGCGATATCGACCGCCGAACGGCATCGACAGGTAAACGCCCACGCCCTTTTCCTGCCCGCCGCGTTCCTGGAAGGCGCGAAAGCCGATAGACGGATCGGGGATGCGATCCAGCCGGGCGCGACGCGCGAGCATGCCCTGCCGCTCGGATTCGCGCTGTGCGGCGGTGATGTCATGGCTCTTCGCCACCGCGTCGTTCGCCAGCGCCTCCAGCGCCGGGTCCGAAAGTTCGGTGACTGATATTGCCGGCGCATCCACGGGAAGCGGCAAATCCGGAAAAGTGGCGGCAAGCTCGGCGCGGGCGCGATCGCGCAGCGCAGCGGCATCGCCGACGCGCAGCGCAGCGGCGGCGACCGCTGCGCTCGCCTGATCGGCATCGAGCGCGGCGGCGTCGCGCATCGCAACGCGCCGGTTCACCGCCCGCGCCGCTTCTTCAAGGTTGGCCAGCGTCGCCGTTGCATTGCGATGCCGCTCGCTCGCGCTGAGCCAGCGATACCATAATTCGGCAAGCGCGAGCGCCGCCTGATGGCGCGCGTCCTCGGCCTTGTTCAGGGCGACTTCCACGCTGAGCGTTCCCGCCTTGCGATCGAGCGCCGCCTTGCCCGGCAGGCGGATCGCCCGGCTGATCGTGCCGTCGAACTCCTGATAGTCGCGACCTTCAATGTCCACGCGGCGGCGCGATATCGTGCCCTGCACATTCACTTCGTGCGGCCCCACGCGCAGGGCGTCTGCGCCGCCGCGCGCAGCATCGGCGCGCGCATTGGCGGCTGTCACGCTCGGATAGGTTTCCAGAACGCGCTGCACATCCGCAGCGGCCGGCAGGTCGGCCTGTTGAGCGAACAGCGGAAACGGCATGGCCAGCGCGAGGATCAGGATCGGATGCTTCATGGCAGTCGTCCTGCCTCCAGTACGGGAAGCGTCATCCAGCGGACGGGGAAGCGCCGCCGGGAAAGCTCCGCCGCCTTGACAAGCGCGGGCACGTCGTCAGCATCGGCGAGCAGCTCAATCGCGACCCGCCGCAACGCCCCGGTCACATGCTCCGCCGTGCCTGCGTCGGTGAAATCGAGGCCGCGCACCACTTCGTCCTGAACTTGAATCGGCGCTGTGGAGACGGCGCGCAGCGCATCGACGACCGGATCGGCGTCGGCCGTGGCGCAGGTAAGGCGGAGGACTATGGTCTGCTTCATTGCGCGCGCTCCGCGCTGGTCTCGCCGAAACGCTCATAGAGCAGCGGCAGGAGGATGAGGGTCAGCAAGGTCGAGGTGACGAGGCCGCCGATGACGACGATCGCCAAAGGCTTCTGAATCTCGGACCCTGGCCCCGTCGCGAACAACAGGGGCACTAGGCCGAAGGCGGTAATCGATGCGGTCATCAACACGGGCCGCAGCCGCCGTTCCGCGCCGATGCGCACTGCATCGCCCAAAGCAACGCCCTCGGAGCGGAGCTGGCGAAAATAGGACACGAGGACAAGGCCGTTGAGCACCGCGATGCCGAGCAGCGCGATGAACCCGACTGAGGCGGGGACCGACAGGAAATTGCCTGAAACCCAGAGCGAAATGATGCCGCCGACCGCCGCAAAGGGGATGTTCGCCAGGATCAGCAATGCGCCGCGCAACGATTTCAGCGTGGCGAACAGCACGAAGAAGATGATCAGCAGCGCCATCGGAATGACCAGCATCAGCCGGGCGGCCGCACGCTGTTGATTCTCGAACTGCCCGCCCCAGACAAGGCGGTAGCCGTCGGGCAACTTCACCTCGGCCGCGACTTTCCGTTGCGCTTCCTCGACGAAGCCGACCAGATCGCGCCCCGAAACAAATGCCTGCACCAGCGCATAGCGTCCGCCGCTTTCATGGCTGAGGATCACCGGACCCTGCGTTTCGGTGACGCGCGCGATGTCGCTGACGCGGGCGATGGTTCCCGTTGGCGTCACCAACTGCATGTCGCGGAAGCGGGCGGGATCGTTGCGCACGGCGTCCTCGCCCTTGATCACCACGGGGATGCGCTTCTGCGCCTCGATCACCGTGCCGGTGGGCATGCCTTCCACCTGCGCGCGCAACATATCCTCGAACGCATCCACCGGCATGCCGAAGCGGCCCGCCGCCGCGCGATCGACGTCGAGTTGCAGATAGTCCACGCTGCTGTTCGCTGCGGTCACCACTTCCGAAGCGCCGCGCACGGTGCGCAGCGTCGCATCGATCCGGCCCGCGAGCGCAGACAGCGTCGCCATATCCGGCCCGAATATCTTGATGGCGAGATCCCCGCGCGAGCCTGTGAGCATTTCCGACACGCGCATTTCGATCGGCTGGGTAAAGACCGGCTCGATACCCGGCATGCCCGCCATCACCTGACGAATGGCTTCGACGATGTCGTCCTTCGATCCGCGCCAGTCGGAGCGGGGCTTCAGCACCATGAACATGTCGGTTTCGTTAAGGCCCATCGGGTCAAGCCCGATCTCGTCCGCGCCGGTGCGCGCGATGACATGCTCCACTTCGGGCACCGCTGCGATGATCGCCTGTTCCACGCGGCTGTCCAGCGCGAGCGTCCGGTTGAGGCCGATCGACGGCAACTTGGTCGTCTGCATGACGACCGTGCCTTCATCCATCGTCGGCATGAAGGTCTTACCGACCTGCCCATAGGCGACGATCGCCAGCAACAGCCCGACGCCGGCGACTGCATAGACAACCGATTTGCGCGCGAAGGCGCCGGTCAGCAGCCGGTGATAGCGCGGCGCCAGCATCCGCATGATCCAGGGATCGGCATGCTGGCCGGTCTTGAGGCCATAGGAGGAAAGGACAGGCACAAGAGTCAGCGCCAGCAGCAGTGCGGCGGCGAGCGAAAACATGATGGTGAGCGCGACGGGCGCGAACAGCTTCCCTTCCAGTCCCTGCAGCGACAGGAGCGGCAGGAATACCAGCGCGATGATGACGAGTCCGGCCGAAACCGGCACCACCACTTCGGCCGTCGCCCGGAAGATGATGTTGAGGCGCGGCGTCCCCGTTTCGCGCGCGTGGGCGAGCCGATCGACGACATTCTCCACGACCACGACCGCGCCGTCGACCAGCATCCCGATCGCAATGGCAAGGCCGCCCAGGCTCATCAGATTGGCCGACATGCCCATATAGCGCATGGCGAGGAAGGTGATCAGCGCCGCCATCGGCAAAGTGGTCGCCACGATCGCCGCGGCCCGCCAGTTTCCGAGGAACACGATCAGCAACACGACAACCAGAATGATGGCCTCGAGGAGCGCTTCCTGCACGGTCCCCACGGCATGTTCGATCAGTTCGGAACGGTTGTAGAAAATATTGATCGTAACGCCCTTGGGCAGTCCGGGGCGCAATTCCTCCAGCCGCGCCTCGACGCCGCCCACCACTTTGCGGGCATCCGCGCCGCGCAGCGCGAGGACGAGTCCCTCGACAGCTTCCTTGCCGTTGCGCGTGAGCCCGCCATAGCGCGTCAGGCTGCCCGCGCCGACGGTGGCGACATCACCCACGCGCACGATCCGGTCGTTTTTGGCGACGACGACCATCTGCCGCAGATCGTCCTCGTCGCGGATCGCGCCGACGGCGCGCACGATCAGCGCTTCGTCGCCGCGCGAAAGCCGACCGGCGCCGTCGTTGCGGTTGCCGCGCTCGACAGCCTGCGCAAGATCCTCGATCATCAATCCAGCCGCCGCGAGGCGCACGGGGTCAGGGCGCACCTCATAAGTCCGGACATAGCCGCCCAGCACGTTGACGTCCGCGACCCCGGGCACAGTGCGCAGCGCAGGACGGATCGTCCAATCGAGCAGCTCGCGTTTCTCCGTTAGCGACAGCGGCCCCTCGATCGTGAACATGAAGATTTCGGAGAGCGGCGTGGAGATGGGCGCAAGGCCCCCCGACACGCTTCCCGGCATGTCCTTCAGCGCAGCCGCCAGCCGTTCGGTCACCTGCTGGCGGGCCCAGTAAATGTCGGTCCCTTCGTCGAAATCGAGCGTGATGTCGGCCACTGCATATTTGGCGGTGGAGCGAAGCACGGACTGGCGGGGCAGGCCCAGCATCTCCAGCTCGATCGGTGCGATGATCCGGGTTTCCACCTCCTCCGGCGTCATGCCGGGCGCCTTGAGGATGATCTTGACCTGAGTCTGGGCGATGTCCGGATAGGCATCGACGGGTAGGGTCGAGAACGCCCAGGCGCCCAGGCCCGCAGTAACCAGCGCAAGCGCCAGCACGAGCAGGCGATAGGAAAGCGACCAGGCGACCAGTGCGCGCAGCATATCAGTTCGCCGCCAGCGCCTTGAGTTCGCTGGTGCCGGATATGGCGACCTGCTCGCCCGCCTTCACCCCGGAAAGCAGCACCGTGCGGTTGCCGGCGGCCCCTGCGCTGGTCACGTCGCGTCGGACGATTCCGCCGGGGGTGCGGACGAACGCGACGGACTTGCCGCCGATCATTACGACCGCGTCGGTCGGCACGGCGACCGCAGAGGCATCCGCGGGCTTCAACAGCGTCACTTTCGTCACGCGCCCGGCGACGAGGCCTGGCGCGGCGGGAATGTACGCGCGCAGCAGGGCCGAACGCGTTTCGGCGTCGACGACCGAGCCGACGCTGGTGACGGCGCCCTCCATTCCGTCCAGCAGCACCTTCATGCCCGGTCGGACCGCGCCGATCAGCCGCTCGGGAATCTGGGCGGTCAATTCATACCGACCCAGCGCATCGATTACATAAGGCGCGCTCGCCCCGTCGACCGGCATTCCTGTCTGCACGGCGGCCTTCGTTATCGTGCCGGCGATCGGAGCGGTCAGAACATAGGCGCCGCCCCGCCGGTCCGCGTGGATCAGGCGGAGCGTCCGGCGCTGTTCGCTGAGCGCGGCTTCAGCCTCGCGGCGCGACGCGACCGCTTCGTCCGCGCGCGCGCCGGCGACGACGCCTTCGCGCACAAGCTGATCGAGCCGGCGCGCGGTCGCCCGCGCAACGTCGGCGCGGGCCGACGCCTGCTCCATTCCCGCCTGCATTGTCAGCACGTCTCGGCTGGTTATGACGGCGAGCGGTTGCCCGGCGCGCACCTGCTGCCCTTCCACCACCATCGTCCGGCTGACGACGCCGGGGACGATCGCCGCAACCGCGACCCGCGCATTGGGCGGCGGTGCGACTGTCGCGGGCACTTCGGCAAAGGGCACGTCCTGCGCGGCTTCGGCCTTCGCAAAGACGATGCCAAGCCGCGCGATCTGTTCCGCCGTCAGGCCGATCGAACCGGGAGGGGTTTTCGCGGCGGGCTGATCCGGAGTCTTGGTCGCATCGCCGCCCGAGCAACCAGCGAGCAATCCCGCCAGCAGAAGCGAAAAGGGCCACGTGCGGGCGCAACGGGAAGAGAGCGTGAACACGCCATCCTCCCTATCTGGCGAAGCTGCCAAAATGCTGTCATTCTGGCGTCCGATGCGGATTTTGCTGATCGAGGACGAAGCGGACCTGGCGCGTCGCACGCTGGCAAGCCTGGCTCGCGCCGGCATCACGGGCGAATGGCTGGCAAACGCCGAGGACGCGCTGGATTTCGCCGGCGACGGTTTCACGGTCGTGATCGTCGATCTCGGCCTGCCCGGCCTGAGCGGGCTTGATCTTGTTCGATCTCTCAGGCGGCGGGGCCTGGCCGTGCCGATCCTGATTCTGACCGCGCGCGGTAGCTGGGAAGAGAAAGTGGCGGGGCTCAACGCCGGTGCGGACGATTTCCTCGTCAAGCCGGTTCGGGTCGAGGAACTGGTCGCACGCCTGCACGCGCTCGCCCGCCGCGCGGCCGGGCATCTCGCCTCCCGGCTGGAGGATGGCGCACTCGCGCTCAACACCGGCACGCACGAGGCATGGTTGGCGGGAGAGCCGGTCGAACTGACCCGTAACGAGTTTCGCCTGCTTCGCGCTTTCCTGCTCGAACCCGGGCGTACGCTGTCGCGCGATGCGATCCTCGACAGACTCTATGCACTGGAGACCGAGCGCGATCCTAACCCGGCCTATTCATGAGACTGAGGTTCCGGGCTTGTTGGGTGGCGATGCGTTTTCGGTGATGTGATCCGGACGAGCGCCTCTGGCGGTGTTTTT
>QFNN01000071.1 GCA_003240855.1 Sphingomonas sanxanigenens | reverse complement strand
TCGCGCCATCTTGGCGGCCGCGTCGGCGGCGCTGTGCATCGATAGATCGGCGTTGCGCCAGGCATCGTAGCGGGTGCGGGCGTTGGAAAGGTCCGCATTGGCGATGGCCTGGATATTGCGTTGTATCGCCGCCAATTCCATGCGCGCGGCGTTGGCCTCGGCTGAGGCTTGATCGGCCGCCGCCCGGCGATAGCCACCGCCGAGGGGGATCGAGGCGACGATACCCGCGCCCTTTTCCATTCCGCCGCGCTCGCTGAACAAACGGACTCCGAACGATGGATCAGCGATACGATCCGCCCGAACCCGCTGAGCCGTGACGCCGAGGCGCTGCGCTTCCTTGTCCGCTGCACGAATCTCGTGGCTGCGCTCGATCACGAGATCGCGCATCGTCTCCAGCCCCACATCGGGAAGCGTCGGGGACGCAAGTTCCGGGGGCTCGGATGGCAAGGGAATGTCGGGGAAGGCCGCGGCGAGGGTGACACGCGCCTGCTCGCGGATAGAGAGGGACGATGCCGCCTGTGCGCGGGCCTGAGCGAGCGCTGCTTGCGCCTGGTCAAGATCGAGCTGGGCGGCGTCACGCAGCGCGACTCGCCGTTTCACCGCCGCGATCGATTCTTCCAGCCCCCTGACCGTGTCCATATCGTTTCGATAATGAGTCCCGGCAGTCAGCCAGTCGTGCCAGAGGCTCGACAGGATCAGCGCCGTCTGGTGACGGACATCCTCCATCTGGTTCTCGGCCACCTCGATCCCCAGGGCGCCAGCCTTGCGGTCCAGCGCGGCCTTGCCCGGCAGGCGGAAAGGGCGGCTGATCGTCGTGTCGAACTCGTCGAAACCGCCCTCGCGATCCACCGTGCGGCGGATGTAGCTACCGCTCACCGTCACTTCATGCGGGCCTTTGCGAAGCATGTCGCCGCGCGCTCGCGCAGCCTCGATACGGGCAAGCGCGGCGGCAACGCTGGGATGACTGTCCAGCGCCTCGTTGACCTTCTCTGCCGGCGGCAGGTCGGCGCGCTGGGCGAGCGCAGGCGTTGCGCCAAATGCAAGGCAACAGGCAAAGGCGACGACCCGCATCAGGCGATCCTTCCCTGATCGACGAGCGGAACGGTTCGCCAACGCACTGGCAGATCGTGCCGTGCTTCTTTCACTGCGCGAAGCAAATCCGGCACCATGTCCTCACCGACGATCAGTTCGATAGTCGTGCGCTTGAGTTCGCCGGAGACCCGCTCTGCTGTCCCGGCATCGTCGAAGTCACGACCACGCACATTCTCCGCCCGGATATGAATCGGCGCCCGGGAGATCGCGCGGATGGAGTCGATTAGCCCTTCGGCGTCCGGGACAGCGCAATGCAGGGTGAACAGGAGATCAGGCATTTTCGGGTTCTCCCGCGCTTTCGCCGAAGCGCTCGAACAGGATCGGCAGCAGGATCAGCGTCAGCAGGGTGGAAGTGATGAGGCCGCCGATGACGACGATGGCGAGCGGACGCTGGATCTCCGATCCAGGCCCGCTGGCGAACAAGAGCGGCACCAGGCCGAAGGCGGTGATGCTGGCGGTCATCAGCACGGGCCGCAGTCGCCGCTGCGCGCCGAGCCGTACCGCCTCGGCCATGCCTAGCCCTTCCGTGCGGAGCTGCCGGAAATAGGCGACGAGCACCAGCCCGTTGAGCACCGCGATGCCGAGTAGGGCGATGAATCCGACCGAAGCAGGCACGGAGAGATATTCGCCCGACACCCAGAGCGAGACCAGACCACCGACCATGGCGAAGGGGATATTGGCGAGGATCAGCAGCGACGCGCGGAGCGAGCGCAGTGTCGCCAACAGCACGAGGAAGATCAGTCCCAGCGCGATCGGGATCACCGTCATCAGCCGTGCCGAGGCGCGCTGCTGATTTTCGAACTGGCCGCCCCAGACGATGCTGTACCCTGCCGGAAGCCGTACCTTCGTCGCCACCGCAGCCTTCGCCTCATCGACATAGCCGACCAGATCGCGCCCGGAGACGAATGCCTGCACCAAGGCGAAGCGTGAACCATTCTCATGGTCGAGCTTGACCGGCCCCTGCGTGCGCGCGACCCGCGCCATGTCGCTGACGCGCGCGAGCGTGCCATCAGGCGTGCGCAATTGCAGATCGGCGAAGCGCGCGGCGTCTTTCCGAAGGCTCTCATCGCCTCGGATGACGATCGGCGTCCGCTTCTGCCCTTCCGCCACGACACCCGCGCGCATCCCCTCGACCTGAGCGCGCAAGGCATCCTGCATTTGGTCGACCGGCATTCCGAACCGCCCGGCCGCTGCGCGGTCGATGTCGAGTTGAAGATAGTCCACGCTGTCGTTGGCGACCGTCAGCACTTCCGAGGCACCGCGAACGCCCGACAGCGTGTGCTGGATCTGGCCGGCGAGATCGGCAAGCGTATTGAGGTCGGGGCCGAAGATCTTGACCGCGAGATCGCCGCGCGCACCGGTCAGCATCTCTGAGACGCGCATCTCGATCGGCTGGGTGTAGCTGGGAGTGATGCCGGGAAGCCCCTCCAGCGCCTTGCGGATTTCCTCGATCACAAAATCCTTGTTGCCGCGCCATTCGGAGCGTGGCTTCAATCGGACGAAGCTGTCGGTCTCGTTGAGGCCCATCGGATCGAGGCCGATTTCGTCCGAACCGACGCGGGCGATCACGTCCTCGACCTCGGGCACGGCCCGGAGCGCGCGTTGCACGGCCAGATCACCGGCAACCGACTGGTCGAGGTTGATCGAAGGCAGCTTGGTGAGTTGGACGATGACCGAGCCCTCGTCCATCGTCGGCATGAAGGTCTTGCCAACCGCGCCATAGGCTATGCCAGCCAGCACCAGTCCCAGAGCAGAGAGGCCATAGACCAGCCTTTTGCGCGCGAACGCGCCGTCCAGCAGCACGCGGTAGCGCGGGCCAAGCTGGCGCATGATCCACGGCTCGCCATGGTGGCCGCTTTTGAGGCCGAAGGAGGACAGTACCGGCACCAGCGTCAGCGCCAGCAGGAGAGAGCCTGCGAGCGCGAAGACGATGGTGAGCGCGACAGGGGCGAACAATTTGCCCTCCAACCCTTGCAATGAGAGCAACGGCAGGAACACCAGCGCGATGATGAGGATGCCGGCCGAGACCGGGACGATCACTTCGCTGGTCGCACGAAACACATGGTTGAGCCGGGGCGTATCTCCATCGTGATCGCGGCCGAGCCGTTCGACCACATTCTCGACCACCACCACCGCGCCATCGACCAGCATCCCGATCGCGATCGCAAGCCCGCCAAGGCTCATCAGATTGGCGGAGAGGCCCATGCCGCGCATGAAGAGGAAGGTGATGAGCGCCGCCATCGGCAAGGTCGCGGCGACGATCGCAGCAGCGCGCCAGTCGCCCAGGAACAGGATCAGCAGCACGACGACGAGGACGGTCGCCTCGATCAGCGCTTCTTCGACCGTGCCCACCGCCCGTTCGATCAGGTCGGAGCGATCGTAGAACACATTGATACGCGTGCCAGCGGGCAAGCCGCGCTCGACCTCGGCGAGGCGCGTGCGAACGCCGTCCACCACCTGCCGGGCGTCCGCCCCGCGCAGCGCGATCACCAGCCCTTCGACCGCTTCGGCGTTGCCGTTCTTCGTCACCGCGCCATAGCGAGTGAGGCTGCCGCTGCCGACCGAGGCGACATCGCCCAGCCGTACGATGCGCCCATCACGGCTGGCGATGACGAGCGATTGCAGGTCTTCGGCATTGCGGATCGCGCCAACCGCGCGGACGATCAGCGCTTCCTCGCCATTGGCGAGGCGTCCCGCGCCATCGTTGCGATTGCCGCTTTCGATTGCCGCACGCAGATCGGCAATCGAAAGCTTCGCGGAGGCCAACGCCACCGGATCGGGCCTCACTTCGAAGGTGCGGACATAGCCGCCGAGCGCGTTGACGTCCGCGACGCCGGGCACGGTGCGCAGCGCCGGGCGGATCGTCCAGTCGAGTAGCTCACGCTTCTGCTGGAGCGATAGCGGCCCTTCGATCGTAAACATGTAAACGTCGGAAAGCGGCGTGGAGATCGGCGCCAGACCGCCCGTCACCGATGCGGGTAGATCGCCCATTACGCCCGACAACCGCTCGGCGACCTGTTGGCGCGCCCAATAGATGTCGGTGCCATCGGTGAAATCGATGGTGATGTCGGCGATGGCGTATTTGGCCGCTGAGCGCAGGATCGCCTGATTGGGGATGCCCAGCATCTCCTGTTCGATCGGCGTGATAACGCGGCTTTCTACCTCCTCCGGCGTCATGCCGGGGGCTTTCAGGATTAGCTTCACCTGTGTCTGGGCGATGTTTGGATAGGCGTCGACCGGCAAGTTGACGAAGGCCCATATCCCTAGCCCTGCCGTCACAGCGGCGAGCAGCAGGACGAGCAGGCGATAGGAGAGCGCTGTGGCGACGAGCGAACGCAGCATCGGCCGGGCCTAGCGCGCCGCGGCGAGCGCCTTGAGCGCGCTCGTGCCGGAGGTCACCACCTGTTCACCGGGCTTTACGCCTGAGAGCAGAACGATCCGGCCGTTGCTGGCCGTTCCGCTCGTCACGGGGCGAACCGCGTAACCGCCCTGCGCTGCCACGAACACGGCCGACCTGCCGTCGATCATTGTGACGGCGGTCTCCGGCACGCTGACCGCGCCCGCCGGTGCGGGACCGGAAATCACGATGCTGGTCGCCCGGCCCGCGACGACGCCTGGCCCTGCCGGGATTTCCGCCTTGAGGCTGGCCGAGCGCGTTGCGGGATCGATCGTCGAACCGACGGCGATAATCCGGCCGGAAATGTCAGGTGGCAGATGCACGGTCATACCAAGCCGCACCTGACCGACCAGCCGTTCGGGCAGTTGCCCGATGACTTCATAGCGGTTTGCGGCATCGATCACATAAGGCGCGGTGGTGCCGTCGACCGGATTGCCTGTCTGGATGGCCGCGCTGGTCACGCGGCCCGCGATCGGCGCGGTCAGCGTATAGGAGCCGCTGCCGCCATGGCCGCCCACCATGCGCAGGATACGCGCCTTTTCCGATACGTCCGCATTGCTCTCGGCGGCGATGGCGCGCGCCTCGTCCGCGCGGGCTGGAGCGATGATGCCCTCCCGGCTGAGCTGCGACAGGCGCGCCGCATTGGACTGCGCAACGCCCGCACGCGCATGGGCGCGGGTGAGGTCCGAGCCGAGCGTCAGCACTTCGCGACTGGCGACGGTTGCAAGCGCCTGTCCCTGCCGCACGCTGTCGCCTTCCACCACATACGTCCGGGTGACGACACCGGGGAAGGTCGCGGCCACCGCCACGCGGGCGTTGGCTGGAGGCTGGATCACCGCTGGAATAGTGACGAGCGGGGCTTCCTCGGCAACGGTCGCGGCGGTTAGACGAATGCCCATTTGCGCCGCGCGCTTTGCATCAACGACCAACACCCCCGCGGCAGTCTGCGCTTTATCGGCAGGCGCTTTCGCGGCGGTGGGTTCGGAATGCGGCGCAAGCCACCAAAAGGCCGCCAAAGCGAGCGGAACGGCCACGCCTGCAATCGGATAATATCGTCTGGACATGCCATCCGGCTAGGCGGCGAGTCTGACGGAACCCTGACGAGACAGGCGACAGGTCAATCGGCAGTCAGGGTTCGGGGAAGCGCAGTATCAAATCATGGCGATCGGGATCGGTCTCGAGCGTGCCTTCGTGCGCGGCCATGATCCGCTCGACGATGGCGAGGCCAAGCCCAGCGCCGTCCTTGCTGGCATGATCGGCGCGGCGATGGCGTTGCACGAGATTGCGTAGCCGGTCTGGCGGCAGGCCAGGCCCTTCGTCACGCACGCTGATGCTTGCACCCGGACCAACAAGCACCTGGATGGCGCCGCCGGCCGGAGTCACCCGCACGGCGTTCTCGATGAGGTTGCGCAGCGCCGCCGAAATCGCCTCGCGCCGACCCCGCGTGACGGGCGCGTGAATGCCAGTCACGAGTTCAATGGTCTTGCCTCCGGCAATGATGGCCGGCGCGGCCGCCCCGACGACATCGCTTGCCACATCGCTCAGCGATATCTGCGCCAGCGGGATCTGGGCGACTGCATCGGCATCGATCTGCGCCAGCAGCATGAGCTGATCGATCAGCCGACGCATTGCCGCGACATCCTTTTTGAGCCGCTCCGCATCGTCATGCTCCAACCGATCGAGTTCGAGGGACAGCAAGGCGAGCGGTGTGCGCAGTTCGTGCGCGACATCGGCGGCGAAGGCTTCCTGGCGCTTCGCCGCTTCGTCGAGGCGCGCGAGCAGGTCGTTGACGGCGCTAGTGAAAGGCAGCGCTTCGGTAGGCATCTGCGAATTGTCGATACGGAAGCCGCGCTCATGGCCTTGCACCGCCTCGATCTCCGCCGCTACCTCTTCGAGCGGTCGGAATGCCTGGCGGATCACGCGAAGCACAAGCACGGTAACGGGGATCATCAGAATCGCCACCGGCAGCGCAACATGCTCAAGCATTTCGCGGCTGGCGCGCGCCATCGCCGCTTGCGCATCGAGATGGGCGAAGGTGAAACTGTAGAAGAAGACGACAGCAGCCAGCAGCAGGAAGGTGCCGACCAGACCGATCAGGCCCAGGCCGCGTTTGAGGCGTCGCGATACGGATCGGCGATCGGTCACGCGCCATTGTCCTTCAGCATATAGCCAACGCCTCGAACGGTATGGAGCGCGCCGGTGACGTGAGCATCCTCCAGCTTGCGCCGCACCCGCGAGATCGTGGCCTCGATAGCATTGGGCGTCACAGGATCGCTGAAACTATAAAGGGCATTCTCAATCACGGCGCGATGCACGACCGTTCCCGCGTGCCGCATCAACAATTCCAGC
Organism: Sphingomonas sanxanigenens; assembly: GCA_003240855.1. Taxonomy (GTDB): domain Bacteria; phylum Pseudomonadota; class Alphaproteobacteria; order Sphingomonadales; family Sphingomonadaceae; genus Sphingomonas_L; species Sphingomonas_L sanxanigenens_A. The sequence continues at coordinate 8,701 of QFNN01000071.1, read as the reverse complement.
AGATCGGCTTCGCGGCGCGACAGATCGATCTCCTGATCGCCAGCGCGGGCGGTGCGGTTGGCGACGTCGAAATATAGTCGTCCTACCTCGATCACCGGCTGTATCCGCACGCCGGGGCGACGTAGCAGCGCGCGGATGCGCGCTGCAAGTTCATCGATCTCGACCGGCTTCACGAGATAGTCATCCGCTCCGGCATCGAGGCCCGTGATGCGATCCTCCAATGCCCCGCGCGCGGTCAGCATGATCGCGGGCGGCATCTCGTGATATTTTCGGCGGCTCGTAAGCCAGTCGGTTCCGTCGCCATCGGGTAGCCCAAGGTCGAGCACGATCGCGTCATAGGTTGTGCCGCCCATCGCATCCTCGGCCGCTGCAAGGCTATGGGCGACATCACACACGAAGTTCCGGCGCTGGAGGCCGTCTGCGACCAGCGCTGCCATTCGCGCATTATCTTCGATGACGAGAAGACGCATGAATCACTGGAACCTTCGAGGGAGATGATGATCGCTGGCCATGATCCGTTCTAGCAGGGGGCCGTCAGAAGTCTTCAATCCTTGTCCTCGTGATGTTCATGGGCGCCATCGCGCATATGCGGTGTGAACGCGGTCGGCTCGCTCCGAAGGATCAGGATCACCGCCAGGATGATGGTGGCGCTGCCGACCAGCAGCGCAAGTGCTCCGGGCGCCCGCGCGTCACGAGTATCAGGATGAAGACCGGCTCTCTTGCGGCCGGTGACCATCGCGCGAACCAGATTTTCACGAGTGAGAAACGACATCAGGACAACGGCGCCGACATGGAGGGCGACGAGCGCCAGCAAGCCATAGGCAAGCGTTTCGTGGAAATCCTTGTCGAGCTTGTGCGCCGCGACGCTAACACCGCTCCAAAGGACGATTCCGGTCAGGCCAAGCAGGGCGAGGACGGCGATCGCTCCGAGCGGATTGTGTCCGACGGAGCGTTCCGGACGGCCGGCGAACAGCTCGCGCACATGCGAGCCGATCGCCGTCGGTTTGATGAAACGCGCAAAGCGGGCATGTTCGCCGCCGACCAGGCCCCAGACCAAGCGAAACGCCAGCAGCACAGCGGCGCACCATCCTGCCACCATATGCCAACTGGCGATCGGGCTGTCGTCTTCGGACGATAGAAAAGCCACCAGAATGGCCAGAACGAGCAGCCAATGGAACAATCGCAGCGGCGCGTCCCAGACCTTCAACGTGTCCGCCTGAGCGAGATTTGTCATACAATTCTTCCTTCCCGAAGGAAGGGCTAGGCAGATTGTCTGACCGAATCCTGACGAGAACGAGGGGCTATACGACCGTCCCGAACAGCCGCCCGATCCCTGCTGTTGCCGCCATGGCGAGCGCCCCCCAGAATGTCACCCGCAAGACCGAGCGCACCGGCTGCGCGCCACCGGCCCATGCGCCGAGCGTACCGAGCAGTATGAGGAACAGCAATGTCGCGGCGATCTCGATCGGCACGAGACTGGCGCGCGGCGCGACAGCGACCAGTGCCAGCGGCATGAGCGCGCCTGTACTGAAGGTCGCCGCGGAGGTGAGCGCCGCCTGGAGTGGACGGGCGGTCACGACTTCGGAAATGCCAAGTTCATCGCGCGCATGGGCGCCCAGCGCGTCGCTGGCCATAAGCTGATCAGCGACGCGAAGCGCCAAGTCCTTGTCGAGCCCGCGCGCCACGTAAATCTCGGCCAGTTCATTGCGCTCAAGGTCTGGTTGACCGGCCAACTCGCCGCCTTCTCGGGCGAGATCGGCTTTCTCCGTATCGGCCTGCGAACTCACCGACACATATTCCCCGGCGGCCATGGACATCGCGCCTGCGACCAGCGCTGCTGCGCCAGCCACCAATATCCCCGACTTTTCGGCGCCTGAAGCGGCAACGCCGACGATCAGGCTGGCCGTCGACACGATCCCGTCGTTGGCGCCGAGTACAGCGGCACGCAACCAACCGATGCGTGACACCGCATGACGCTCAGGATGGGTTCGCAATCTGCTCATAATGTCCTCGCAAAGCATAGGGTGGTTGTCAGCCTTTTCTGACGAAACCCTGACGGCCGGCATCGCGCACTGGCATGGATGATATAGACCGCCGGCGCGGCAGCCCTGGCCGCCATCTCACCGGGGCCGCGGCTCTCGTTTGACTGGCGCTGGGAAGTGCGCGCGCATGGACCAACCCCTCCGACGTGGTGCATTGTGTCAGCCAACAAAGACCGTCAGCCATGCCGCGCCGATGATCAGTAACTGGGCTGGAATGACACGGGCGGCAAAGGCGCGCGTTCCCACCGTTGCGGAAAAGAAAATCTTGGCGAGGGTACTGGTGGTGCAGGCGGTCAGGATAGGAAGGATGGCTTGCGGCGCGGCCATCGTGCCGTCGGCGACCTGTGCCGCTAATGAAATCACCGCGGCATGAACGTCCAGCACCCCGCCGATCGCGGCTACGGCGATAAGCCCAGCATCCCCGAACCAGGCTCTGAGGGCCGCTGCGGACATCAGCATGATCGCCACCGTGGCGGCAAAGGTCAGTGCCATCAGCAGATTGAAGGACCTGCTCATTCTCGGCGGTTCAGCCGTAACCTCGCGCCAGGCCGCGAGGGTCAACCATCCGCCCGACAAAAGTGCGGCCAGTCCGGCTGCGCCCACCGGCAGGATGGTAGCAAGAAAGGTACGATGGTCCGTTGCCTCGATCACCACGGCCATCTGCGCATAATTGGCGACGGTCGATAGAACCGCCGCTGCCGCACCCGCCGCGGCGGAGGCGGGATTGGCGCGAACCCAGGCACCCATGGCCCCGATAGTTGCCGAGCTGGAAACGAGCCCCGAGATGAGGCCTAGTGCGGGCACCCCCAGGCGCGCACCCAATAGCCGCGTCGCCACCTGGCCCAGCGCGTTGATCCCGAGGATCATGACAACGACCATCCAGATCGAATGCGGATTGAGCGCGTCGAATGGCCCCATCTGCCGGTCCGGCAACATCGGCAGCACGATCAGGGTGGCGCCGGCGATCAGCAGGATATCCGCAATCTCGTCCGCGCTGATCGTCTGTCCGACGAAGCGATGGAGCGGATCGCGGGCTGCCAGCACGATCGCGATCAGCACCGCAAGAGCCCCCGCCAGCAACGGCGCAGTTACGGCAAGCGCCCCAAGCAGCGTAGTGGCGACGAGGCTAACTTCCGTGGTGATGCCGGGGTCGGTTGTATTGCGCCTGCGCCAACTGCTCAGCAGGGCCAGCGCGGTCATGCACAGCATCACGATCGCGATCATCCACTGCTGCGGCATCAGAGCTGCACCACAGCCCAGTAAGGCAGCGATCGTGAAGGTGCGCAGCCCCGCTGCGGCCGGACGGTGGACCTTGCGCCGCTCGCGCTCCGCTCCGATCAACAGGCCGATGCCCAGCGCAACCGGGAGGTGGTGAATGAGGCCGACGTCGTCCATGGACAGGGTTCTGTGCTCCTACGCGCCGAGCTAGAGGCAAGCACTTCAAAACCCCTCGCCACGATGCACTGACAATCAACTCGGACCACTCGGTGGCGGCTGGCCACGGGAGGATCGGGAGCGGCGGCGCCAGGGGGCAACGCCGCCGCTCCACGTCCAACCAATAGCTAGAAGGTCGCCTAACTACGGTCGGCGTTCATGACCTTGGTCCAGGCCCGCACGAAGTCGTCCACAAACTTCTGCTTCGCATCGTCCGAGGCATAGACTTCGGACACCGCGCGCAGCTCTGAATTGGAGCCGAACACGAGATCCACCGGGGTGGCCGTCCACTTCGCGGCGCCGGACGCGCGGTCCTTGCCTTCGTAGAGCCCCGGCGAGCCGACCGACTTCACCCAGACCGTGTTCATCGACAGCAGGTTGACAAAGAAGTCGTTGGACAGGTTGCCGGGGCGAGCGGTGAAGACACCATGTCGAGTGTTTCCGGCATTGGCGCCGAGCGAGCGCATACCACCGACGAGCACCGTCATTTCGGCGACCGTCAGGCCAAGGCTATCGGCCTTGTCGACCAGCGATTCAGCCGGGCCGAGATCGGCCCTAGCCGAATAGTAGTTGCGGAATCCATCGGCCTTCGGTTCGAGGAAGGCGAAGGAGGCAACGTCGGTCTGTGTCTGCAATGCATCGACCCGGCCCGGCGTGAAGGGGACCGAAACCCGCTGTCCTGCCCGATCCGCCGCCTGCTCGACAGCGGTGTTCCCGCCCAGCACGATGAGATCAGCCAGCGACACTTGCTTACCGTCCTTGCGGCCCTTGATGAAGTCCGCCTGGATGCGCGTGTAAGCCGCCAGCACCTTCTTCAGCTCTGCCGGATCGTTGACCACCCAATTGCGTTGCGGGTCGAGGCCGACGCGAGCGCCATTGGCGCCACCGCGGCCATCTGTGTCCCGGTAGGTCGAGGCCGAGGCCCAAGCCGCACGCACCAGTTCGCCGGTGGAGAGGCCGGAAGCGACGATCTTGGCCTTGAGCTGCGCGACGTCGTTGTTGTCGATCATCGCATAGTCAGCCTTGGGCAGCGGGTCTTGCCAGACGAAGGTCTGGTTCGGGACGTCCTTTCCGAGATAGCGGGTCTGCGGCCCGACGTCGCGGTGGGTCAGCTTGAACCAGGCGCGAGCGAAGGCGACGGCGAATTCTTCCGGATGCTCGCGCCAGCGCGAGGTGATCTTCCGGAAGCCCGGATCTTCCCGCATCGCGATGTCGGTGGTGAACATGATCGGCGCGTGCGTTTTGCCCGCGACATGGGCGTCGGGCACCAGGGCCGTCGCTGCCGGGTCGCTGGGCACCCACTGCACCGCGCCGGCGGGGCTCTTGGTCTTCACCCAGGTGAAGCCGTAGAGGTTGTCGAGATACTGCGTGGTGAAGGTGATCGGATTGGCCGACCATGCGCCTTCCAGGCCGCTGGAGACCGTATCTTCCGCATTGCCCTTACCGCATTTGTTGGCCCAGCCGAGGCCCTGCTGTTCGATCGGCGCGACGCCGGGATCGCCGCCGACGCAATCATCGGGTTTATGCGCGCCATGCGCTTTGCCGAAGGTATGGCCACCAGCGATCAGCGCGGCGGTTTCCTCGTCGCTCATTGCCATGGCTCCGAAGGCACGGCGAATATCAGCCGCCGCCGCCAACGGATCGGGATTACCGCTCGGACCTTCGGGATTGACGTAGATAAGACCCATCTGTGTCGCTGCCAGCGGTCCGCGAAGATTACCCTTCTCGTCCCGCCGTTCGTCCATCATCATCTTGGTTTCCGGTCCCCAGAAGACGAGGTCCGGCTGCCAGGCATCGACGCGGCCGCCCGCGAAGCCGATGGTCTTGAAGCCCATATCCTCTAGGGCGACGTTGCCGGTCAGAACCATCAGGTCGCCCCAGGAGAGCTTGCGGCCATATTTCTGCTTGATCGGCCAGATTAGCCGGCGCGCCTTGTCGAGGCTCACATTGTCGGGCCAGCTATTCAGCGGCTCGAAACGCTGCTCGCCACCACCGGCGCCGCCGCGGCCGTCCCCGGTGCGATAGGTGCCCGCACCATGCCAGGCCATGCGGATGAAGAAGGGGCCATAATGCCCATAATCCGCAGGCCACCACGGCTGCGAAGTGGTCAAAACCTTGCGGATGTCGGCTTTGACCGCATCGAGATCAAGCGAGGCGAATTCCTTCGCATAGTCATAGTCCGCACCATAGGGATTGGATTGCGCTTCGTGCTGACGCAACGACCTCAGATCGAGGCTTTTGGGATACCATTCCTTGGCCGTCGGTGCCGCGCTTTGGGCGAAGGCGGCCGGCGAGATCGCCATGACGGCTATCGCCAATAAAGATATTGTTGTCCTACGCATTATGTCCTCCTGTTGTGGTTGAAGAAGTGGGAGTCCCGTGGACGGTTGGGCCGCCCGTGCCGCCCGTGCCGCCCGTGCCGCACGACAGCAGGCGCCGCCATACAAAATCGGAATTAGGGGAGGGGATGACGCGACCGTTCATTGGGCCGGGGATTTCAGGTAGGCGGTCAGCGCCGCGCGATCGGCGGGTTTCGACGGACCTATGATGGGATCGCAGTTTGCTCATCATGTCCTCACAAGGCGGCATGGGGATTCCAAACTTTCCTGACGGAACCCTGACGAGCCGTATCGTTCAATCATGTGGGCAACATTCGGGATGTAAGCCGACTTCTTGTCGGTCAGCATCGGAGCTTGAATTGGCGGGGATTGCCAATTCTAGCCGGATCATGACTTCCTTCCTCCTCTTGTTCCTGATCGTTTTGGGCATCAACCTCCTGCCTGCCTTCGGACCACCCACCTGGTCGATCATCGTCTTCTATGGTCTAAACAGTGAGCTGCCGATCGCATCGATCGTCATCGTTAGCGCGCTTGCCGCCGCCTTGGGGCGGCTGTTGCTCGCCCATAGCTTCCGGTTTCTCGGCGGCCGCCTACCGGAAAAACAGAAGCGCAATCTCGGCGCTGCGCGCGAAGCGCTAGAAGCGCGGCCGCGCAATATGATCCTCGGGCTTGGTTTGTTTGCTCTGTCGCCCTTGCCATCAGCGCAATTGTTTGCCGCGGCGGGACTGGCAAAGGTACGCCTTCTTCACTTCACTGCCGCGTTTTTCGCAGGCCGCCTCGTCTCCTATTCGATCTACGCGGCGACCGCTAAGGGGCGCGTGCCATCGGACTAGCCGACAACGGCGCGCCGCGTGGAATCGCGACCGCGTTCATCCTCGGCCTGCCGCTCGGCGCGCTGATCGTTTCGCTGCGGGGGGCTATCGACGCCAGCTTTCCCGGACCCAGCCTGCTCGTGGTCGCTGGTCTTCTGGTCGGCTTCGGCACGCGTCTCGGTTCGGGTTGCACCAGCGGTCACGGCGTCTGCGGGGTCTCGCGCCTGTCGCTGCGCTCTGTGCTTGCGACTGCTCTTTTCATGGCCAGCGGCTTTGCCACGGTCGCCATCATGCGTTTGGCCGGTTGGGTCGCATGAAGGCGATCCTGGCCTTGATCTCGGGCATGCTGTTCGGTGCCGGGCTTGCCATCTCAGGTATGGCCGATCCGGCGCGCGTTCATAGCTTCCTAGACCTGTTCGGACGCTGGGACCCGACGCTGGCATTCGTCATGGGTGGCGCGATCATTCCGATGGCGATCGCATGGATAATCCAGCGACGTCTGGAACGCCCTTTGGCCGACGCTGCCTTCAATCTGCCCGAGACGCGCGAGTTGAACGGAAAGCTTGCGCTTGGAGCGATCCTGTTCGGCATGGGCTGGGGCGTGGGCGGGCTATGTCCTGGCCCCGCATCCTTAAGCGCCGCCGCGGCATCCACCTTGCCATCGTGGAGCCGAGCGCGGACCACTACTATCAGCCGGGCTGGACGATGGTGGGCGCAAGGGGAGCGGTGATCCCGCTCTATCCCAAGGGTAGCATTCCGGCGCTGGGCGTGCCCGAAGCTCGGGACACGCAACCGGACGGCGAAACGCTGATCTATGATGTCAGCGAACCAGCATTGGAACTGTTCCGGCCAGCGCCGGGGCAGGCGAACGGCACTGCCGTCATCGTCGCGCCAGGGGGCGGATTCGTGGCGCTGGGCTATACGCGCGGCGGAACGGAAATAGCGCAAGCGCTGGCCCGTCACGGCTTCACCGCGTTCGTTCTCAAATACCGGACGATCCGGAGCGGCGACGGCCCGATGCGGATGCCCGATGCCCATATGCGCGAGATGGACATGGTCATGGCGCGGGCGAAAGGCGGCGAGCCCGTCGAGATGCCGGCGTTCGCAGGCGAACCCCATGCGATCGAAGACGGCGCGCGCGGGGTAGCCATCGTGCGCCAACGCGCCGCCGAATGGGGCATCGATCCGCACAAGGTCGGCGTGATCGGTTTCTCGGCGGGGGCCTATCTCGCGGCCGATCTAGCGATCGGCGCGAAGCCGTCGCGCCCTGACTTCGTCGGGCTGATCTATGGCGGTTTGCGCACCCCTGTCCCAGCAGATGCGCCCCCGGCGTTCATCGCCGGCGCTGCCGACGATGAGTATCAGCCGAACGATCCCATATTGCTCTATTCGGCTTGGCGACGAGCCGGAGCAGCCGCAGAGCTGCATCTGTACGAGCGCGGCGGGCACGGGTTCGATCTGCGTCCTCAGGGCACGACAAGCGACCACTGGTTCGATGAACTGATCTGGTGGTTGCAGGCACGCGGCCTCGTGACGCCGACGGGTAGCCCGGCTGACGCTCTTCGCACTACTATCGGCGGCGCACGGCGACACGCTGCATCAGCTGACGTGGAGTGACGGCGCTATAGTAGGGCAAACGGCGAGATATATTCGTTATGTTTATCCGGTGCGGGGCGCCAATTTTCCGAAGGGAAGCAGTGGATTAGCGGGCGGCGAAAGCTGCCCGTTTCCATTTGCGCTTCACCCATAAGCAGACCGTAAGTTGCGGGGGCGAATCCGTGCCATCATGCGCTGCTGAGGCAGCCACGGGCGGGCAACGCGTTGCTGGCGATGGCCACCGTCACCGAGAGTCGATCAGAGGCCGGGTCGGGGTATGGGTCAAATTATCTGAATGAGGCCTCCCATCGCCTCCCTCTCAAACCGAGCGCAAAATTGCCGATCTTTGCGATTCTAAAGTTCCTGAAGGCGGAATCTACCTAGGGTCAGGACCCATTGATATGGGCGTTGCGATCTGATTCATGCTCCGCAAGGAGACTGGATTTGAGCGACCTGTATTGGCTGACGGACGAGCGGA
>QFNN01000195.1 GCA_003240855.1 Sphingomonas sanxanigenens | reverse complement strand
CGCTCCCGGCTCGACCGTGAGGTCGCCGCCGATCGTGCCGTGCAAGACCATCTTGACGCCGCCCTGCAGGGCGGCCCCCTGGGTGATGAGGCCATAGACGGCCAAATCCTCCCCGATCGCAAAAGGGCCTTCGATCGTCTCATGCACCGCGCGCATTTCCATCCTCGTCCTGCGTTGCTCCAAATATGTGATAATGTCCTTTATCACACATAGTTGGGCGCGTGAATCCCGCGCATAGGTGGAGTGGAACCGGATGCTGGAAATCGAGCTGTCGAAGGATATAGAGGCGCGCCTTGCGAAGATTGCCGACGCGACGGGGCGAAGCCTCGCCGCCTGCGCGGCCGAGGCGATCGAACGCTATGTGGAATCGCCGTCGCCGCAGCGGATCACCTACGGCGAACGAATCATCGTCCATATGCTAGCCGATTGGGTCGATACGCTGGCGGGGGAGAAGGGTTTGGAAGCATTGCGGCAAACGCTCCCCCCGGCTCTTGTTTTGGCGGCCCTGGAAAGCGGCCGCGACCATGTGATAACCGAGCATATCGGGATTGGTGGCGAAGAGTTCCAGCACCCCGGCACCGCCTATCAGGCAATGTGGATCATGCTCGACGATCTCGCCGATGCCCGCGAGCGCGGCTGCGATGTTCCCTTATTCAGCGGCATCAGCGATGATGAAGAGGCGGACGCGCTCGCGGATTTGGCGCAAGTCGCGCACTCTGCCTACAAGGGCAAGAACCAAGCCCGACACGTCGATTACTCTCTGCCCGAGCGGCCCCTCGCCTTTTGGCGGGAACTGGCGGAGCGATATTCGGACAGGCGGGCAGGGGAGGGCGTTTAAACGTCCTTGGTTGGCGGCGGCGCGTTGATTATCATTTCGACATAATCGAGATGTTCGCGGGCCTGGTCCGCCGTGATGCCAAGGCGCTGCGCGATTTGCTCAAACGTCATCTCGTATTTGTTATGAAGCTGAAAGACCCTCTGCGCGACATAGGACATCTGCCAGGTGAGTTCCGTTTCGTCGGCTGTCATCTTGGCCAATGGCGCGGGCATCGCGGCGTCGATCGCCTCTACAAGATGTTCCACCGATTTCGCGCTATTTCCATCGAGCGTCCGCAAGATCGCGAGGGCGCGTTCCATGTAATCGAGTGCGGTAGCGCGCGAAGCGGGCACGCCTGCGACATTCCCCGTCATCCGATTTTCTCCCGTTCAGGACGCGCGGCAATTACAGTAATTCCGCCACCCTGTTCACAACTTCGTCGATCCGCCAGGGCTTC
>QFNN01000070.1 GCA_003240855.1 Sphingomonas sanxanigenens | reverse complement strand
GTCGCCCCGCTCTGCGCGCGTTCGCGGGCATAGGCGACGGCATGCTGCGTCGCGCGTTCGGCGATCTGCACGCCCTGCAGCCCGACATTGAGGCGGGCGTTGTTCATCATCGTGAACATTGCGCGCATGCCTGCATTTTCCGGGCCGATCAGCCAGCCATGGCAATCGCCATTGTCGCCGTAGGACATGACGCAGGTCGGCGAGGCGTGGATGCCCAGCTTATGCTCGATCGACGCGCAGCGCACATCGTTGGGCGTGCCGTCGAGCCTGATCTTGGGAACGAGGAAGAGCGAGATGCCGCGCGTCCCCTCGGGCGAACCCGGCGTGCGGGCGAGGACGAGATGGACGATATTGTCGGTCAGATCATGTTCGCCGAAGGTGATGAAGATCTTGGTGCCGACGATGCGCCACGATCCGTCGCCCGCCGGCGTCGCCTGCGTGCGCAGCGCGCCGACGTCCGATCCCGCCTGCGGCTCGGTGAGGTTCATCGTGCCGTTCCATTCACCCGAGACCAGCTTGGGCAGCCAGGTTTCGCGCTGCTCGTCGGTTCCGTGGGCGACCAGCGCCTCGATCGCGCCGGGGGTCAGCATGTTGATGAGCGAAAAGCCCATATTCGCGGTGCCGAGATCTTCCATCACCACGGTCGCCAGCACATGGGGAAGCCCCTGCCCGCCAAACGCCTCGGGCGCGGAGATGCTGCCCCAGCCATTTTCGACGAAGGCGCGATAAGCGGCATGGAAGCCCTCCGGCATCGAGACGACGCCGTCCTTCCAGATCGCGCCCACTTCGTCGCCGATGCGGTTGAGCGGCGCATATTCGCCCGCGGCGAAGGCGCCCGCGCCCTCGACGATCGCATCGATCAGATCGGGCGTGGCGGCGGCGTAACGATCGTCGGCGGCGAGATCGGCGATGCCGACGACATGATTGAGGACAAAACGCTGTTCGGTAACGGGCGGAGTATAGCTCATAGGATCATCGGCCTTGCCTGCGGTTTCGCGCCGCGTATAGCTCCGCTCTATGATCCTCACAAATCAGATGATCTGCCGCTACGGCATGGCCGCCTCCAGCGCGAAAAGGCGGCGCGGATGAAGCGAATCCTCGTCACCGGCGCGGCCGGGTTCATCGGCTATCATGTCGCGGCGCGGCTGCTGGCGCGTGGCGACGCCGTGCTGGGGATCGACGATTTCAACGCCTATTATGCGCCGAAGCTGAAAGAGGATCGCGCCGCCGACCTCAGGGCGCGCTTCGGCGACGCCTTTGTGATGAAGCGGCTCGATTTCGCCGACGATCAGGCGCTCGACTCGGCGCTGGCTGGCGAGGCGCTGACCGGCATCGTCCATCTCGGCGCGCAGGCTGGCGTGCGTCATTCGATCGACAATCCCCGCGCCTACGCCCGCTCCAATCTGGTCGGGCATCTCAATCTGCTCGAAGTCGCGCGGGCGCGGCGGACGCCGATGGTCTATGCCTCCTCATCCTCGGTCTATGGCGGCAACAAGAGCCTGCCGTTCAGCGTCGGCGACCGCGTGGACCATCCCGTCTCGCTCTATGCGGCGACCAAGAAGGCCGACGAGTTGATGAGCGAAAGCTATGCGCATCTTTATCGCATTCCGCTCACCGGTCTGCGCTTCTTCACCGTTTACGGCCCCTGGGGACGCCCCGACATGGCCGCCTGGCTGTTCACCGACGCGATATTGGCGGGCCGGCCGATCCCGGTTTTCAACCATGGCGATATGCGCCGCGACTTCACCTATATCGACGATATCGTCACTGGCGTGATCGCGAGCGTCGACCGGCCTCCGCAGGATGATGGCGCGCCCAAGCCGGGCGGCAGCGCGGCCCCTCACCGCATCTACAATATCGGCAACAACCGGTCCGAAAAGCTGACCGACCTGATCGCGACGATCGAGCAGGCGTGCGGGCGCGAGGCGATCCGCGAGCTGCTGCCGATGCAGCCCGGCGACGTGCCGGAGACTTTCGCGGACATATCAGCGATCGCCGCCGATCTGGACTATGCGCCGACGACGCCGATCACGGTCGGCATCCCGCGCTTCGTCGACTGGTATCGCGCCTATCATGGCGTCTGACGCGCGCATCATGCCCTTCGGCGATGCGGCGATCGTCGAGGCGGCGGCGCTGATCCGGGCGGGCCGCCCCGTCGCGATCCCGACCGAAACGGTTTACGGCCTCGCCGCCGACGCGACCGACGCGGATGCGGTGGCGGGCATCTACGCCGCCAAGGGGCGCCCGTCCTTCAATCCGCTGATCGTGCATGTGCCCGATGTCGAGGCGGCGGCGCGGCTGGCCGCAGTCGACGCCGCCGCCGAACGACTGGCGGCGGCCTTCTGGCCGGGGCCCCTGACCATGGTGCTGCCCGCGCGCGCAGGCGGCCCGATCGCCCGCATCGCCACTGCGGGCCTCGCGACGATCGCGCTGCGCGCGCCCGCCCACCGCGCGATGCGCGCGTTGCTCGCCGCCGTCGGTCGGCCGCTGGCGGCGCCGTCGGCCAATGCCAGCGGAACGATCAGCCCGACCCGCGCCGACCATGTCGCGCGCAGCCTTGGCGGCCGCATCCCGCTGATCGTCGACGACGGCGCGACGGGCGTCGGCATCGAATCGACGATCGTCGCCGTCGCGCCAGATCGGCTGCGCCTGCTCCGCCCCGGCCCGATCCCGCCCGAAGCGCTGGCCGAGGCGGCGGGGCTGCCGATCGAAGGCGCGACCCCCGGGCCGATCGAGGCGCCCGGGCAGATGACCAGCCATTACGCCCCGGCCAAGCCCTTGCGGCTGGGCGTCGAGGGCGACCCCGGCGATGCCTATCTGATCGGCTTCGGCCCCGGGGAAAGCGACTATGCGCTGAGCCTGACGGGCGATCCGGTCGAGGCCGCCGCCCGATTGTTCGACGCGCTCCACGCCGCCGACCTGTCCGACCGCGCGAGCATTGCAGTCCGGCCCATTCCGAATGCCGGGATGGGCGCCGCGATCAACGACCGGCTTCGCCGCGCGGCGGCCTGAAGAGCGGACCGCCGACCCATGCACGCTCCGTAGCGCGCCGATTGCAAGACGGACGCGAAATACGCGCCGTCATGGCGAGGGGCGCAACGACGGCGCGCCGGTTCAGTCCTTCAGCAGATCGACCGCGAAAGCGCGGACCTCCTGCCCGATATCCTCGCGCTGGAGCGCCAGCACCAGATTGGCCTGGATGTAGCCGGCCTTGTCGCCGCAATCATAGCGCGTGCCGTCGAAGGTGACGGCGTGAAAAGGCTGCCTGCCGATCATCGTCGCCATGGCGTCGGTGAGCTGGATCTCGCCGCCCGCCCCTTTCTCCTGCCCGGCGAGGATTGTCATCACCTCGGGCTGGAGGATGTAGCGGCCGATGACCGCGAGGTTGGACGGCGACGTGCCCTGCTTTGGCTTTTCAACCAGCCCCTTCACCTCGGTGACGGCGCCGTCGCGGGCGCCGGGCGTGACGACGCCGTACATGTGAGTGCGATCGTCGGGCACTTGCTGCGCGCAGATCACGTTGCCGCCGCCGATGCGGTGATAAGCGTCGACCATCTGGCGAAGGCAGCCGGGCTTGCCGACCATCAGATCGTCGGCGAGCAGGACGGCGAAGGGTTCGTCGCCGACGATGTCGCGCGCGCACCACACGGCGTGGCCAAGGCCCATCGGCTCCTGCTGGCGGACATAGGCGACCGCGCCCGGCTTCATCCGCGTGTCGCGCAGCAGATCAAGCGACTTGCCGCGCGTCGTCATCGTGTTTTCCAGCTCATAGGCGATGTCGAAATGATCCTCGATCGCCGATTTGCCGCGACCGGTGACGAAGATCATCTGTTCGATTCCCGCCTCGCGCGCCTCGTCCACCGCATATTGGATCAGCGGGCGATCGACGATCGGCAGCATTTCCTTGGGCATCGCCTTGGTGGCGGGCAGGAAGCGCGTGCCGAGGCCGCCAACGGGAAAGACGGCCTTGCGAACTGGTTTCATCGAAGCGGACTCCATGGCAGGTCGGCGTGGCTTTAAGTGACGCCGCCGACCTAGCCAAGTAGCCTCAAGATCGACTTAACGTTTCAGCCGGGCGGCGTAACTTTTGCGGAACTTCTGGAGCTTGGGCGCGACCACCGCGACGCAATAGGGGTTCGACGCGCCTTCGCGCTCGAAATAGTCCTGATGATAGTCCTCGGCCGGCCACCAGTCGCCGGGATGCTCGATCGTGGTGACGATCGGCTTGTCCCAATCGGCCTCAGCCCGCGTGATCGCCGCGCGCGCCTCGGCTTCCTGCCCGGCGTCGAGCGGAAAGATCGCCGTGCGATACTGCGTGCCGATGTCGTTGCCCTGCCGGTTGAGCTGGGTCGGGTCGTGCGTGTGGAAGAAGATGTCGAGCAGGTCGGCATAGCTGATCTGGTCGGGATCGAAGGTCAGCCTGACAGCCTCGGCATGGCCGGTGTCGCCGCCGCACACCTGCTTGTAGGTCGGCCGCTCCAGATGCCCGCCGATATAGCCGCTCTCGACCGAGGAGACGCCGATAACGTCGTCGAACACGGCCTCTGTGCACCAGAAGCAGCCGCCGGCCAATATTGCGGTTTGGGTGGTCATAGCGATTTTGCTTTCCGCCTTGGGATGAACGCGGGAGATGGGGTGCGCCGGGCTCCGCGTCAACGAAGCCGTTGTTCGGCGGACCTGGAAAGGGCGCCGGCGCCGCGGAACGCCCACAAAGCCGGAACAGCCCTTATCGCTCCCCCAGCGATTCCGAAGTCGTCTTGGTGATGGGCTTGGTGAGATAGCGGAAAACGGTGCTGCGCCCCGTCTTGATCTCCACCGTCGCGGTCATGCCCGGCTGGATGGCGATCGTCTCGCCCGGCTCGTGCGGGCGCATATGGCGCGTGTCGACGGCGAGGCGGACGCGGTAGAAGGTCTCCGCCGGCGCGCCCGGCCGCTCCTCGGTCAGCGTATCGGGAGAAACGAAGGTCACGCGTCCTTCCGCCGCCCCGTAGATCGAGCTGTCATAGGCGTCGAACTTGACCGAAGCAGTCTGCCCCACGCGCACGAAGGCGATGTCCGCCGGCGAAACCTTGGCCTCGACGATCAACGCATCGCCGGTGGGCACGATGCTCAGCATCTCCTCGCCGGGCTGGAGCACGCCGCCGACGGTGGTCACGCGGATGTTCTTGACCACGCCATCGGTCGGCGCGACCAGATCGGCGCTGCCGAGCGCATCGGCGCGCTGGGTGAGCATCTGCTGCGCGGAAACGAGCTGCTCCTCGGTCTGCGCATATTCGGCCTGCAGATCGGCAAGATAGCGCGCGCGGCGCATGGCGATCTGGCCGTTGATGTCGGCCACGCTGCGCTGCATCCGGATGATCTCGGATCGCGCCACGTCTCCGCTCGCGACCAGCGGCTGGTTCATCGCCAGTTCCTGTCGCGCCAGCCGCGCCTGCGCTTCGAGCGCATTGATGTCGGCCGAATAGGAGGCGCGGCGTTGCGCATAGAGCTGGCGCTGGTTGGCCACGAAATCGGGGAAGGCCTGCACATCCGCCGGGAAAGCCAGCGGCTTGTTGAAAAGTTCGGCCTGGATGCGGACCATCGCGCTCTTCAGCCCGGCGACGCGCGCGCGCGCCTCGTCGGCGCCTGCGCCCAGCTTGATCTTGTCGAGCGTGACGAGCACCTGCCCCTTTCTGACCTTCTGCCCCTCGCGCACCCTGATTTCCTTGATGACGCCCCCGTCGGCGCTCTGCACGAGCTGGATGCGTCCGCTGGGGACCGCAACGCCGCGCGCACGAGTAATCTGGTCCAGCTCCGCCCAGAGCGACCAGATGATGAAAGCGAAAACGGCGACGGCGCTGAGCAGGATGATCCAGTTGGCGGCGCTCAGCCCGGCCTTGCGGCGATGCGTGTCCATGGCTCAGGCCGACTCCACCCGGGGCGACGCCGGCGGCTCGGTCGAAACCTGCGCGGGACGTTTGGGCGCCAGCCGCGCCACCACTTCGGATGTCGGCCCGTCGAGGATGATCCGCCCGCCCGCCATCACCACGACGCGCTGGACGAGCGCCAGCAACTGCAGCTTGTGGGTGACGAGGACCAGCCGGCCCCCGCCGCCCAACTTCTCCTGGATCGCGGCCAGCACCATATTCTCGGTCGCCTGATCGAGATTGGCGGTCGGTTCGTCGAGCAGCATCGTCGAAGGGGCGGCGAGCAACATGCGCGTCAGCCCGGTCAACGCGCGCTGACCGCCCGAAAGCCCGCGCCCGCCCTCGGCGATCGGCAGGTCGAGCCCGCGCGGATGCGCCGAGATGATCGGCGCAAGGCCGCTCTTCGCCGCAACCTCCATCAGCTTGTCGTCGCCGGGATTGGCGAGGCCGAGCAGCAGATTGTCGCGCAACGTGCCGTTCACCAGCCTGATGTCCTGCGGCAGATAGCCGATATGGCGGCGCACGACGTCGCTGGCGATCTGACTGAGGTCGAGCCCGCCCGCCATCGCCTGCCCCTGTTGCGGCGCATAGATGCCCGACATCAGGCGGAGCAGCGTCGATTTGCCCGATCCCACCCCGCCGATGATCGCGACCCGCTCGCCTTCGGCGACCTCGAACAGCGGAATGTCGATCGCTTCGCGCGAGCCCGGATAGGCGAACTTGACGCCTTCGAGGCGCAGCGGCCCCGAGAGACGTTCGGGACGCAGGCTGACGACGCCGGCCGCGTCGTCCATCGGCATGGCGAGGATGCGATCGAGCGCGCGCAGCGACGAGCGCGCATAGCCCCACTGGACGATGAAATTGGGCAGCGTCGCCACAAGCGGCCCGTTCACCCGCCCCGCGATGATCGTGCAGGCGATCAGGCCGCCCATCGTCATGTTCCCGCGCGTCACCTCGATCGCGCCGAAGGCGACGAGCGCGACATAGGAAAGCTGCTGGAGCGTGGAGAAGATCGATCCCGCCATCGAGGACCAGCGCTTTACCGGATCCTCATAATGATGGATGTCGTCCATCAGCCGGTTCCAGCGGCCGAGCATGTGCCAGTGGCCGCGATTGGCCTTCACCGTTTCCGCCGCGTCGAGCGATTCGACGAGCAGGCCGTTCTTGCGGTTGGCGCTGACCTGCGCCTTGTCGGTATCGTTGCGGATCAGCCGCGCGAACAGCCAGCCCAGCCCCAGCGCGACGGGGAAAGTAAGCAGCGGCACGATGACGACCGCCCCTCCGATCGCCGCGATCACCGCCAGGAAGAACAAGGCGAAGGGCAGATCGGCGATGAGGAAGAGCGAGCCCGACGACATCATCGCGCGCACCTGTTCCAGCCCGCGGAGCTGCGCCGCCATCGTGCCCACTTCGGGCGGGCGGGCGTCGAGCCGCACGGCCTGCGACCGCGCGAAGAAGAATTCGGAAATCTCGGCGTCGATCGTCGCCGCCTCGCGCTCGACCATCAGCGCGCGCACCGTCCTCAGCAGGAAATCGAGCGCGAGGGCGATGAGCACGCCGACCGTCAGCACCCACAGGGTCGAGTAACCCGCCCGGGGGATGACGCGATCATAGACCTGCATCGAATAGAGCGAGGTGGCGAGCGTGATGATGTTGGCGACCAGCGTCGCCAGCGCGGCGCTCAGCAGGATATTCTTGCGCGCCATCAGCGCGCGCCAGAAAATGTCGATCGCGCGCGGCGTGCTCGCCCGCTTCACCGGATCCGGCAGTTCGAGATCGAAGAAGATCATGTCCGCCGACCAGCGCACCGTCGCGGAGCCGGCGTCGCTCACCACGCGCAGATCGTCGACATTCTCCCATTGCTCGGCCAGCACCCAGCCCAGATCGAGCGTGTAGGCGAAAAGCGGGAAGCGATCGGCGCGCGGCTTGCCCTCCGCCGGCACCGGCGGCGACCAGCGCGCATGAGTGGCCAGCCGGCGCAGCCCGTCGCGCCCGTCGAAATCCTCGTCGCCGGTCAGCACGTCGCCATACCAGTTGGGGGCGAGTTCCACGCCGCGCTGGCGGGCCAGCAGGGGGATGAGGTGAAGAAGGCCGGTGCTCATGGCTCGTTCGCGCTTCCGGGGGTGGGTTGCCAGCGACAGGTGCGCAGCAGGATGCGCGCATTGGTCGCCATGGCGTCGATTTCGGTATCCGCCTGCGTCAGCTCGGCGTCGGTCGCCTCGCGCACGGCGTTCATCACGTCGAACCAGCTCCGGCCGTTGGCGGCGAACTGGCGCTTGTAGGATTCGGTGACGACGCGCGTCGCGACTGCGGCCTTGGCGGCCTCCACGATGCGCTGCCGGTCGGCCTCGTTCTGCGCCAGATCGGCGGCGAGCGACTGGCGCAGGTCGCGCTCGGCGACGCCGACGTCGAGATCGGCGGACTGGCGGCGCAGCTTGGCCGCGTCGATCGCGGTGAGGTTGGAGAGGCCGCCGCTGGTCTGCGCGCGCAGCACCACGCCCACCCGGTCGCCCGTCACTTCATTATGCGAATATTGGGCGCTGAGCTGAGGCAGCGCCTGGCTGGTCACAACCTCGACATTGGCCTTGGCGGCCAGCGCCTGCGCGGTCAGCCGCTGGCGCGTCGGGCTGCACGTCACCGCCTGTTCCAGCGCCTGCGCGGGATCGGGATGATGCACGCGCGCGTCATAGGTCGGCACGTTGCCGGGATCGTAATTCTGGTCGCCGACCAGCTCGCGCAGCGCCTGCAGCGCCGCGGCGCGCGAAGCGACCGCCGCCGCCAGCCGCTGTTCGAGCTGCGCGACGCGCGACTGGGCGAGGTCGAGATCGGCGCGCGGGCTGATTTCCTGCTCGATGCGCCGCGTGATCGTCTCCACCAGCCGGCGATGCTCGGCCAGGCCTTCGTCGAGGATGGCTGCATCGACGGCCGACTGCGCCAGCGCATAATAAGCGTCGCTAAGGCGCACTGCGATCGCGAGCGCCGTTTCCAGCAGCGCGGCATCGGCCGCCAGCTTGTCGGCCTCGGCGCGTTTGATCGTGCCGTCGATCCGTCCGCTCGCCCACAAGGGCTGTTCGACCACGACATTGGCGGTGACGCCATTATCGCCGGTGATCGTCTTGCGCCCGCCCGCATAGGCGAAGCCTTCGACGCTGACGCTGGGATAGCTGAGCCATTTCGCGCCCCTCACATCGGCGCGCGCGGCGCGAATCTGCGCCTTGGCCGATCGGATGGCGGGATAGCCGCCAAAGGCCTGCTCGATCGCCCGGTTGAGTTCCGGCGTCACGCCCGGCGGCCGATCGAGAATGGCGGTATCGGCCGAAGCGGTCGCCGGTGCGGCGGGGCCATAAGCGTCCTGCGCGCCTACGGTTGCCGGAAGCATGCAGAGCACAGCCGCCGACACGCCCCTCGCAAGGGACGCGCGCCAGGCAAATGCCCGAAGCCGCTTCACAGTCGCCACGCCGCTCACTCCGCCAAACCGCCCCCGGTCGCGCCGAACGCCTGCCCCCGCGCCTCTATCGGCATATCGGCTGCGGATATGCCGGCTTAGTCATGGTTAACGCCATTTGCAAACCAGCCCCACGCGCCCCGGAAACCCTTCGTCGCCCCCGCGTAGAACGCCTCGGGTCAACAAGGCGTTAAGTGGGGAAAGGAAGGTTCAGCCGAACGCCAGAAGGCTGTCGCGGCGCGCGATCTGCGCATCGAAATCACGACGCGGATCGGCGGCGACTCTCCCCATCGCGGCGTCGAGGCGGCGGCGCGATTCGGGTGCGATGGCGGGCAACAGATCGGCGGTCGCGACCATCTCGTCCATCCTCGCCCAGCAATTGAGGACGAGATCGCAGCCGGCGGCGACCGCAGCCGCGCCATTTTCGGCGGGGCTGCCGCTCAGCGCCTTCATGTCGATGTCGTCGGTCATCAGCAGGCCGTCGAAGCCGATCCGGCCGCGAATGATCTCGCCGATCACCGTCGGCGACAGAGTCGCCGGAAGATCCGCATCCCACGCCGTATAGACGACATGCGCCGTCATCCCCATCGGCGCGTTCGCCAGCCTGTGGAACGGCGCGATATCGATTTCCAGCGACGCCGCGTCGGCGTCGACCACCGGCAACTGCAAATGACTGTCGACGAGCGCGCGGCCGTGCCCGGGCATATGCTTGACGACGCCGACCACGCCCGCCTCGGCCAGCCCCTCGATCACGGCCTGACCCAGCGCGGCGACGCGCATCGGATCGCCGCCCAGCGACCGATCGGATATGACTTCGGACGCGCCCGGATGGCGCACGTCGAGCAGAGGCAGGCAATCGACGTTCACGCCGACTTCGGCCAGCATCATGCCCAGCGCCCGGGCATTGGCGCGCGTCGCCTCGATCGCGGTGATCGGCGCGACATCATAAAGCGCGCCGAAACGCGCCGGCGCGGGAAAGGCTGGCCAGACGGGCGGCTTCATCCGCGCGACGCGGCCGCCTTCCTGATCGATGAGGATCGGCACATCGGCGCGGCCCGAAAGCGCGCGCAGATCATCGGTCAGCCGGCGCATCTGATCGCGGTCGACCGCATTGCGCGCGAACAGGATATAGCCCGCAGGATCGACATCGCCGAAAAAGGCGCGCTCGTCGGCGGACAGCGTCTCGCCGGCGATACCGAAAATGGCGGGGATCATGCCGGGCTCAATGCCCGACGATCAGGCAATTCTCGCCCGCGACCTTCAGCTTGCCGCACAGTTCGCGCGCCTGCCCGCCGACGGCGGACTGGAGGCGGTAATAGGTCTTGCCGCCTACCTGCGCCTGCGCGATCGACGGCGCATAGCCGCCAAGGAAGGCGAAACGCCCCTGAAGCCGCTTCCACTCGCTATTGGCGATCGCCTCGGACCCGAACGCGCCGAGCTGTATCGTCCCGCCGCCGGCAGTCGCCGGGGTCGTAGCGACCGGCTTGGTCAGGGCGGGCTTGGCCGGCGCTTTTGGCGCAAGCTTGGCCGAGGATTCGGGAACCGCCGCCGACGCGACCCTGGCGGGCTGCGGCTTCGACGCGGGCGCTTTCGGCTGCGCCTGGACCGGCGGCTGGCCATGCGGCTGCGCGGCGGCGACCTGCGGCGGCGCGGACGGTGTGGCCTTCGGCTCATTCTCCGCGGGCCTGGGCGCGGTCACTGGCGCTTCGGGGATCGCTTCCAGATCGATCTTGCCTTCGGGCGACGCGCCCTGGCTTGCCGCGAAGGTGGTGTCGCCCTTGCCTTCGACGGCCATGCCGCCCGGCTCGTCGGGCTTGATCTTATAATCGCCGGCGGGCGCCGTAATCAGCGCGCCGTCGCCTTCCGCAGGCGCATGGCGGCGCTTCTGGATAAAGTAGATGCCAGCCACCACCGCGCCGAGCAGGATGAGCGCGGCGAGCACGAACAGCGCGACGCGGAACGGCGAGATGCCTTCATAATCATCCTCGTCATCGACCGCTTCCAGCCAGGGCAGACGATCTTCGTCGCGCAGGCTGAGACCGTCGCGATCGATATCCGTCATCATTTCATCTCCTCGGCGGCCGCGACGCCCATGATGGCGAGCCCGTTGCGGATGATCTGCCCGATTCCATTCGCCAGATAAAGCCGCGCGCAGCTCAGCACGGGATCATCCGCAATCAGGACGCGTCGATCCGCACGATCGTTGCCGACATTGAAATAGGCATGGAAGGCCGCGGCGAGATCATAGAGGTAGAATGCGACGCGATGAGGCTCGCGTGCGGCGGCCGCCCCTTCGACGACGCGCGGGAACTGCGCCGCCAGCTTGACGAGCGCCAGATCCTCCGCATCGAGCCGGTCGAGATCGACCTCGCCTGCGCAGGCGAGCCCGGCATCGGCGAAACGCCGCCCGATCGAGCGAATGCGCGCATGGGCATATTGGACGTAAAAGACGGGATTGTCCTTCGACGCCTCGACCACCTTGGCGAAATCGAAATCCATCTGCGCATCGGCCTTGCGCGTCAGCATGGTGAAGCGGACGACATCCTTGCCCACTTCGCGCACGACATCGGCCAGCGTCACGAAATTGCCCGCGCGCTTGGACATCTTCACCGGCTCGCCGCCGCGCAGCAGCCGGACCATCTGGATCAGCTTGACGTCGAAGCGCGTCTTGCCGCCGGTCAGCGCCTGCACGGCGGCGGTGATCCGCTTGACCGTCCCGGCATGGTCCGCGCCCCAGATGTCGATCAGCTCGTCAGCGCTCTGCGCCTTTTGCCAGTGATAGGCGAGATCGGCGCCGAAATACGTCCACTGGCCGTTCGACTTCTTGATCGGCCGATCCTGATCGTCGCCGAACCGCGTCGAGCGGAACAGCGGCAGCTCGACCGGCTCCCAGTCCTCCGGCGTCTCGCCCTTGGGCGCCTCGAGCACTCCGTCATAGACAAGATCGTGCGCGCGCAGCCATTTCTCGGCTTCCTCGGGCTTGCCCTCAGCCTGCAGCTCGGCTTCCGAGGAGAAGAGGTTGTGATGGATACCGAGCAGCGCGAGATCGGCCTTGATCAGCTCCATCATCGCCGCGACTGCGCCCTTGCGGAACAGCGCCAGCCACTCGCTTTCAGGCGCCAGCACATAGCGGTCGCCATATTGGCGCGCCAGCGCCTCGCCCACCGGCGCCAGATAGTCGCCGGGGTAGAGGCCTTCGGGGATCGCGCCGATATCCTCGCCCAGCGCCTCGCGGTAGCGCATGTGCGCCGAACGCGCGAGCACGTCGACCTGCCCGCCCGCATCATTGACATAATATTCGCGCGTCACCTGATGCCCGGCATATTCGAGCAGGCTGGCGAGCGCATCGCCCACCACCGCGCCCCGGCAATGGCCCATGTGCATCGGGCCGGTCGGGTTGGCGGAGACATATTCGACATTGACGTGGCGGCCATGGCCGATCGCCGAGCGGCCATAATCGTCGCCTGCTGCGTGGATCGCCGCCAGTTCGCCGCGCCACACCGGTTCGGCCAGCCGCAGGTTGATGAAGCCCGGCCCCGCGATCTCGACGCTCTCGACGCCGTCCACATCGCGCAGCCCCGCCGCGATCAATTCGGCCAGCGCGCGCGGATTGGCGCCCGCCGGCTTCGCCAGCACCATCGCGGCGTTGGTCGCCAGATCGCCGTGGCTCGCGTCGCGCGGCGGCTCGACCGTCACATTGCCGCGCGCCAGCCCTGCGGGCAGGCCGCCATCGGCCTCGATCCGGTCGAGCACGTCGTTCAGATGCGCGGTGAAGCGTAGGTAAAGCGTCATATCCTCATGTCCGGCAAAAGCGGGTGAAGGCGGCCCTTAGCGGAAAGCCGCGCCTGCGGTCCACCAGAGCTTTGGATTCCCGCGGAAGCAAGACTGCGCAACAACATGCGCCACAGAAGCGCCTCGCAACACCCCGATATCTCCACCGCTCCGATTTACAATAGTGCAACCAGCCTGACGTTCTTTGCGATTGCGATTGATGCTGCAATGCAACAAATTGACGGTGAAAGAACTTAAGAGAGACCTGAACGGCATTCACGAGGGAGTTATATCCATGCGAATGCTGACCATCACCACCGCTCTTCTGGGCCTCGCCGCTGTTTCCGCCCCTGCGCTCGCCGCGCCGGGCGATCGCACTTTTCAGCATGACGGCAACACCTATGTCTATCATGTCGAAAACAAGGGCGAGCTGAAGCTGATCGCGGGCAAGACCTATCCGAGCGGCGAGAGCTTCTCGTTCGTCGTCCGCGGCGATCACGTCAACGGCCAGATCGGCGCGCGCAACGTGTCGTTCAGCCTCGACGACGTCCAGCCGGGCGTGGCCGGCGAGATCAAGGTTTCGGCCCGCTAAGGCTGGCGGCGCCCCCGGGTCGGGGCGTCGACGAAAACCGGGAAGCGCCCCCGCCTTTGGCCGGGGGCGCTTTTCTTTTGGGCGCGGTCAAAAGCCTTCGGGCAAGTCGATCGCGCCCACCACCTCGCGGTAGCGCGCAGTGGCGTAGCGATCGGTCATCCCCGCGATGAAATCGGCGATGTGGCGGCTGCGCGCCGGTTCCACAGTGGGCAGAGTGTCGCGCCAGTCGGCCGGCATGGCGGACGGATCGGCGGCATAGGCATCGAACAGCCCGCCGACCACGCGGCGCGCGGCGTCGGCGGCCGCAAGCTGCGTCGGGTGATGGTAAAGATTGGCGTACATGAAGCGCTTCAGCTCGCGCTCCTCGGCGCGCATCGCGCGGCTGAAGCCGACCAGCCCCCGCCCCGCCGCCCGCACGTCCGCAACGCTCCCGACGCCCGATTCCTTCACGCGTCGCCGCGTCTCGCTGATCAGATCGTTGACCATCAGCCCGATCTGCGAACGGATCAGTTCCGAAAGCAGCCGCCGCTCGCCGATATCGGGATAGCGCGCGCTCGCCGCCTTCCATCCGCGCGCGACCAGCGGCACCGCCATGATCTGCCTCACGTCGAGCAGGCCGGCGCGCACGCCATCGTCGATATCGTGATTGTCATAGGCGATGTCGTCGGCGATCGCGGCGACCTGCGCCTCAAGCGAGGGCCAGCGGTCGAGCTCCAGCGGCAGGATCGCATCGACCTCGGCCATCGCCCAGCTCGGATTGTCGACCGGGCCATTATGCTTGGCGAGTCCCTCAAGCGTTTCCCATGTGAGGTTAAGCCCGTCCCAGCGCGGATAGGGCTTTTCGATCAGCATCAGCGTGCGCAGCGTGTGCGCATTGTGATCGAAGCCGCCGACGCCGGCCATCGCGGCGCGCAGCGCATCCTCGCCGGCATGGCCGAAAGGCGGATGGCCGATATCGTGCGCAAGGCAAAGCGCCTCGGTCAGATCCTCGTTCAGCCCCAGCGCGCGCGCGATCGTCCGCCCGATCTGCGCGACTTCCAGGCTGTGCGTCAGCCGGACGCGGAAATGATCGCCGTCGGGCGCCATAAAGACCTGCGTCTTGTGACGCAGGCGGCGGAAGGCGATCGAGTGGATGATGCGATCGCGGTCGCGCTGGAAAGCGTCGCGCGGCCCGCGCAGAGCGCCCGCCGCCTCATCATGCAGGCGTCCCCGGCTCTGCGCCGGATCGCATGCCCAGGGCGCAAGCGCCCTCATTTGCCTTCGAGCTTGTCGACGGCCTGCCCGTCCTTGCTGGTGACGGCAAAGGCCTGGATGCCGGCCTTGCGCATCTTGTTCACGAAGGCCTGCGCCTCATCCATCGTCTTGAACGGGCCGGTGACCAGCCGGTTGGTGGCGCGCAGCGGCGTGGTATAGGCAGTGCGGCCCTTGAGCGCGCCGCCGGCCTGCGACTTGACGCGCGACCAGTCCTTGTCGAGATCGCCCTTGTTGGAACCGCCGGCGACCTGCACCCAGATGCGCGAGGGGTGCTTGGGCTCGGCCTTGGCTGTCGCCTTTGCGCCTTTCTTGCCCTTCGTCTTGGGGTCGGGCTTGGCGTCGTCGGCCGCCGCCAGCGCCTTGCCGTTGCGCCCCTTCGCGACCGGCTTCGCATCCTCGACGGCTTCCGTCGCGGCAGCCTTGCCCTTGCGTCCTCTGGCCGTGGCGGGCGCCGGCTTCGCATCCTCCGCGTCGGCGCTGGCGAGCGCGGTCTTGCCCTTGCCGCGTGCGGGCGGCGTCGCGGCCGGGGCAGGCGCAGGCTTGGCGCGCGTGCGCGTCGGCGCATGCGTCGGCGTTTCAGCCAGCACCGCCGCCGTCTCGCTTTCGGGGATCTGGAGATTGCGCATGATGTCGGCGAGCGCGCCGCGCCGCGGCTCGGGCGTCATGCGGATCGGCGCCTGCGTGCCGCCGCGCGTCGGCGGCGGGGCCGCCTC
>QFNN01000069.1 GCA_003240855.1 Sphingomonas sanxanigenens | reverse complement strand
GGCGACCGCGATCAAAAAGCTCCGCAAGATGGGCGGGCTGAAGGGGCTGGCCGCGATGTTCGGCAAGGGCGGCGGGCTCGGCGGTGCGCTGGGCGGCCTTCCCGGCGGCGCGGGCGGCATGCCCGATCTTTCGGGGCTTCCGGGCCTTCCCGGCGGCGACATGCCCAAGCTTCCGCCCGGGTTCCAGAATTTTTTGAAGAAGAAATAAGTTCAAGCAAAGGAAGTTAAGATGGCAGTTTCCATTCGTCTTTCGCGCGGCGGTTCCAAGAAGCGCCCCTATTACCGCATCGTCGTCGCCGACGCGCGCAGCCCGCGCGACGGCAACTTCATCGAGAAGATCGGCACCTATAACCCGCTGCTCGCGAAGGACAGCCCGGAGCGTGTGAAGCTCGACACCGATCGTGCGAAGCACTGGCTGAGCGTCGGCGCGCAGCCGACCGATCGCGTCGCCCGCTTCTTCGACGCCGCGGGCGTCAAGGAGCGCGCCGCCCGCAACAACCCGAAGAAGGGCGAGCCGGGCGAGAAGGCCAAGGAACGCGCCGAGGAGCGCGCCGAGAAGCTGAAGGCCGCGCAGGAAGCCGAGGCCGAGGCGTCGCAGGCTGAAACCGAAGCGGTGATGGCCGCCGAGATCGAAGCCGCGACCGAAGAGCCGACCCCGGAAGCCGAAGCGGTTGCCGAGGCGGTCGCCGAGGAAACCCCGCCGGCCGAGGCCTAAGTGGCGAAGGATTCCCCTGTCACGCTCGCCGTCGTCACGGGCGCGCACGGCGTGACGGGGGAAGTCCGCCTCAAGGTCTTTGCAGAGTCGCTGAAGCGCTACAAAAGCTTCAATGGCGGTGCGCTGACGCTCAAGTCGCTGCGCGATGGCGGCAATGGCGCGATCGCGCGATTCGCCGAGATTGTCGACCGTAACGCGGCCGAGGCGTTGCGCGGCGTCGAACTGATCGTGCCGCGCAGCGAACTGCCTCCGCTGGGCGACGGCGAATATTATCATGTCGATCTGATCGGCCTGCCTGTCGTCTCGGACGCGGGGGAAGCGCTCGGCGTCTGCGTCGCGGTCGAAAACTTCGGCGCGGGCGACGTTATCGAGATCGAACGGGCGAACGGCAAGCGCTTCATGGTGCCGATGCGGCCCGAGGCTGTGCCCGAATGGAGCGACCGCATCGTCGTGGCCGACGCCTTCGTCGAGCGATGAGCTTCGCCGCCACTGTCCTGACGCTTTACCCGGACATGTTTCCGGGGCCGCTCGGCGTTTCGCTTGCGGGGCGTGCGATGGCGGAGGGCCGCTGGTCGCTCGACGCCGTCAACATTCGCGACTTCGCCGCCGACAGGCATCGCACGGTCGACGATACGCCGGCCGGCGGCGGTGCGGGGATGGTGCTGCGCGCCGACGTGCTCGCCGCCGCGATCGACAGCGTGGCCGACGGGCGGCCGATACTCGCGATGAGCCCGCGGGGGCGCCCGCTTGCCCAGCAGCGGGTTCGCACGCTTGCGGAAGGGCCGGGCGCGATCATTCTCTGCGGTCGTTTCGAGGGTTTCGACGAACGCATTTTCGAGGGGCGGGCGATCGAGCCGGTTTCGATCGGCGACTATATATTGTCGGGCGGCGAGATGGGTGCGCTGGTGCTGCTTGACGCTTGCATTCGGCTGCTTCCCGGCGTAATGGGCGCGGCTTCGAGCGGAGACGAGGAAAGCTTCGAAAGCGGCCTTCTCGAATATCCGCATTATACCCGACCTGTCGAATGGGAAGGGCGCACGATCCCTGAAGTGCTGCGATCGGGGGATCATGCGAAAATCGCCGCCTGGCGGAAACAAAGGGCGGAGGATGATACACGGCTAAGGCGGCCGGACCTTTGGGAGCGCTACGTCGGCGCTCGGGACCAGTCGCCCTCTGGCGCGCATGCGAGGAAGAAGGACTAGAGGCATGAACCTCATCCAGCAGCTCGAAGCCGAGGCGATCGAGCAGTTCAACAGCACCAAGAAGATTCCCGAGTTCCGTCCGGGCGACACGGTCCGCGTCGGCGTGAAGGTCGTCGAAGGCGAGCGCACCCGCGTTCAGGCCTATGAAGGCGTCTGCATCGCCCGCGCCAACAAGGGCATGGGTTCCTCGTTCACCGTTCGCAAGATTTCGTTCGGCGAAGGCGTGGAGCGCGTTTTCCCGCTCTATTCGCCGAACATCGATTCGATCGAGGTCGTTCGTCGCGGCGTCGTCCGTCGCGCGAAGCTCTATTATCTGCGCGGTCGTCGCGGCAAGTCGGCCCGTATCGCCGAGCGTCGCGACACGCGTGAGGCGGCGGAGGCCTGATCGGCTTTCACTCCTGCGTTTCGCAGGCTACGAACGGGCGTCGGCACTTTGGTGTCGGCGCCCGTTCCACGTTCAGGATTCCTTGATGTTCAGGACGCTGCTGATCTCTACCGCGCTCATGATGACGATGACCCAAGCCAACGCCCAGCAGCCCGAAAAGCTCAGCCTCGAACGCGTGTTCGGAAACCCCTCGCTTTCCGGGCCCACGCCGCGCGCGGTGAAGTTGTCGCCCGACGGCCGCTGGCTGACCTTGCTTCGCAACCGGCCTGACGAGAAGGAACGGTTCGATCTGTGGGCCGTCGATACGTCGACGGGCGCGGAAAAAATGCTCGTCGATTCAAGGAAGCTCGGCAGCGGCGCGGAATTGTCCGAGGCGGAGAAGATGCAGCGCGAGCGTGCGCGCATCGCCGACCTGAAAGGCATCGTCGCCTATGACTGGAGCGCGGACGGCAAGTCGATCCTCGTGCCGCTCGACGGCGATCTCTATCTCGCCGGGCTGGACGGCAGCGTTCGCCGGCTGACCAGCAGCGCGACGAGCGAACTCGATGGGACGACGAGCCCGAAGGGCGGCTTCGTCTCTTTCGTGCGCGACCAGAATCTGTTCGTGCTCGATCTGGCGAGCGGCGCTGAAACGCAACTGACGCGCGATGGCGGCGGCACGCTAAGCTGGGGCGTGGCGGAGTTCGTCGCGCAGGAGGAAATGCACCGGACACGCGGCCATTGGTGGTCGCCCGACGACAAGCGCCTCGCGGTGGCGCGCGTCGACGAAAACCCGGTCGCTATCGTTACGCGGGCGGCGATCGGTGCGGACGGCACCAGGGTCTATGACCAGCGCTATCCCAAGGCGGGCACGCCCAATGCCGTCGTAGAGCTTTATGTAATGGCGCCGGACGGCAGCGGGGCGGTGAAAGTCGATCTGGGCGCCAACAAGGATATCTACCTCGCGCGCGTGGATTGGGCGCCCGACGGATCGGCGCTCTACGTCCAGCGCGAAAGCCGCGACCAGAAGAAGCTCGACATGCTGAAAGTCGATCCGGCGACGGGGGCCGCGAGCATCGTCTTTTCCGAGACCGCCAGGACCTGGCTCAACCTCCACGACAATTTCAAGCCGCTGCGCAATGGCGGTCTGCTCTGGTCGTCGGAACGTGACGGCTACAGCCATCTCTATTTCTGGAAATCCGGGCGCTGGACCCAGTTGACCAAAGGGGCATGGGAAGTGCGGTCCGTCGTCGGCGTCGATCAGACCCGCGGGCGCATCTATTTTATTGCCAACAAGGATACGCCGCTCGAATGGCAGCTTTACTCGGTCGACCTGGCGCATCCGGGGCTGATCCAGCAACTGACCGAGAACGGCTTCAGCCACAATGCGGCGATGGACGACAATGCGACGCGGCTGATCGTGACGCGCCAGTCCCCCGCGCAGCCGCCGCAAAGCTACCTTGCTGATGCGAGCGGCAAGCGCATCGCATGGATCGAGCGCAACGCGATCGACGGCGACCATCCCTATGCGCCGTTCAAGGCGGCGCATGTCGTGCCCCAGTTCGGCGTCATCAAGGCCGATGACGGGTCCGATCTGCAATATAAGATCTTCGTGCCCAAGGGCTTCAGCGGTCCGCGCCCGGTGCTGGTTCAGGTCTATGGCGGGCCGGGCGCCGGCCGGCAGGTGACGCGCGACTGGGTGAACCCGATCCAGGAATATTTCGTCTCGAAGGGCTGGATCGTCTTTTCGATCGACAATCGCGGCACGCCTGATCGCGGCAAAGCGTTCGAGGACCAGATCTATCGCGCCATGGGCAGCGTCGAAGTGGCCGACCAGTTGAAGGGCGTGGCGTGGCTGAAGGCGCGCGCCGATGTCGATCCCAAACGCATCGCGGTCTTTGGCTGGTCCTACGGCGGCTATATGACGCTGAAGCTGCTGGAAGCTGCGCCCGGCGTGTTCGCAGCGGGCGTGGCCGGCGCGCCGCCGACCAGATGGGAACTTTACGACACCCATTATACCGAACGCTATATGGGCAATCCCGCGACCGATCCGGCGCCCTATGTGAAATCGGATGCGCTGACCGAGGCGACCGGGATCGCCGATCCGCTGCTGCTGATCCACGGCATGTCGGACGACAATGTGGTGTTCGACAATTCGACCGCGCTGATGGCGAAGCTGCAGGGTGCGGCCGTGCCGTTCGAGACGATGGTCTATCCGGGGCAGGGGCACCGCGTGGCGGGGCCGGGGATCAGCGTCCACCTCTACCGGACGATCGAAAGCTTCCTCGACGCAAAGGTGCTCGGCAAGGGCGAGTGAGCGTGCGCCCATCGTCACGCTGCCCGTTGTAGGGAATGGCGGAAAAGCGCGATTCTACTTTCCGGAAGTTGACAAAGTTGAGAGGCTGGAGCGGTTTTCTCAACTTCCGAGTTCGGGCGATGTCAAAGAGCGGACTGATTTGCGCGCAGCCTGCCTAGCAGCGCGGCCGGGCTGTAGGACAGCTTTTCAGGCGGTGGCCTGCGCTAGGGCGCGACGATGAGGCAGGCGTTGCCGGCAGCCTTAGCGGTCGCGCAGAGCTTTTCGGCTGCGGCCTTCGTCTCAACCGGGCCTGCGCGCAGGCGGGTGATGGCTCCGGCCTTCTCATAAGCGGGCTGGAGCGCGGCAAAGCCCTCCAGCGTCGCGCTCCTGCTCCATAGCGCGCGGGCGCGGCCTTCGTCGCTGAACGCGCCGAGCTGGACGCGCCAGCCGCCGGTGGAAGCGGCGACGGTCGCGGCAGCGACCGGAGGCGCGACGCGCGGCTTCGGCGCGGCCGGCGCTGGCGCTGGTTTCGGGGCGGGCGGCGGCGCAGGCCTGGAGGCAGCGGCCATCTGAACCGGGCGCGGCGACGCTGAGGGTGTCGCCGCCGGGGGGGGCGCATAGCCTGCGCCGACCTGCGACGGCGGGAGCTGCGTAGCGGCGATCGCGGGCTTGGCGGGACGCGGCGCCATCGGGATCGGCGCACGCGCCGTGCCCAGGCCAGCCTGGGCGGCGGGCGCGGGGGGCGGGCCGGGCTGGGCCGCCGCCATGGTCCGCGCGAGCGCGATGCCTTTGGTGCGATCATTCGCCGACAGATATTTGTCCATCTGCGCGAGACTGGCGGTCGCCTGCGTGATCCCCTGCGCCGACGATCGCGTCATCAGCGCATAGGCGCGCGGCCAGTCTTTCTCCGCAAGGTCGCCGTTGAACATCGCGGTGCCGAGGACATATTGCGCCCGCGGTTCGCCGCGATCGGCGGACTTGCGGATCCATGGCATCGCTTCTTGTCGCTTGTTGTTCTGGAACAGGATGAGGCCGAGATTGTCCTCGGCCTGGGCATGGCCCTTCTGCGCGGCCTTGCGATACCAATCCTCCGCGATGTTCAGATCCTGCGGCGCGCCGCGACCGAGCTTGTAGGCCTGTGCGAGGTTGAACTGGGCATCGGGATCGCCTGCGACGGCCAGTGGCCGCCATTCGGCGACGGCCCCCGCGAAATCGCCGGCCTCCCATGCGTCGACGCCCGTCTTGACGTCGGCAAGCGCAGGCGTCGTGGCGGCAAGCGCGAACCCGGCGATCAAAGCGCGCATCAAAACAGTCCGCATCCGTTGTCCAACCCCGAAAAGTACCGCCCGGCAGCGATAATCCCGCTTTCCTAAGGATATGTTATCCAAGTTCGACGCGGGATTCACGCCTTCCTTTACCTGCGTCTCCGCATCGTCCGCCGTTTGCCGCCACGACGGCGCGACGCCGCGCGCATTAACCAGATTTTAGGCTCCCGATGCGACCACAGTGGAGAGGGACTTTTACCCGAAGGGGATGAAATGCGCGTTTTGGCGATGGCTTCGCAAAAGGGCGGATCGGGGAAAACCACCCTGTCCGGTCATCTCGCCGTCCAGGCCCAGTTGGCCGGGGCTGGCCCCGTGGTGCTGATCGACATCGATCCGCAGGGCTCGCTGGCTGACTGGTGGAACGAACGCGAGGATGAGTTCCCGGCCTTCGCGCAGACCACCGTCGCGCGACTTGCCTCGGATCTGGAGATGCTGCGCCAGCAGGGGTTCAAGCTGGCGGTCATCGATACGCCGCCCGCGATCACCATGGCGATCCAGAGCGTCATCGCCGTCGCCGAGCTGATCGTCATCCCGACGCGCCCGAGCCCGCACGATCTGCGCGCCGTGGGCGCCACCGTCGATCTGTGCGACCGCGCCGGCAAGCCGCTGATCTTCGTCGTCAACGGCGCGACCCCCAAGGCCAAGATCACCAGCGAAGCCGCCGTCGCACTGTCGCAGCACGGCACGGTCGCGCCGATCACCCTGCATCATCGCACTGACTTCGCGGCGTCGATGATCGACGGCCGCACGGTGATGGAAATCGATCCCAACGGCCGCTCCGCCGCTGAAGTGCGCGAGCTGTGGACCTATATTTCCGACCGGCTGGAGAAGAACTTCCGCCGCACCGTGTTCAGCGCGCCGGGCGTCAGCCAGGCGGGCTTCGGCCATCGTCCGGCGGGTGGCGGCTTCGGCCGTCGCGTGGTCGGCCAGTGAAGGGAGCGGGGCACATGTCTGAACCGAAGCCCTTTGCTTCGCTCACCTCGGGTCTTTTGGCGCGCAAGGGACAGGCGAAGCCCGCCATGCGTCCGCAGGGCTTTGCCGGTTTCGGCCCGATGACGGGCGCCGGCCACGAGGATCTTGGCTGGAACGACATGGGATATGATGCGCCGCGCCCGGCGCCGACCCCGGTCAGCGAAACGCCGGTCGTCGCGCCCGTGCCGGCGGTGATCCGCCAGCGTGAGGCGCTTGCCGCCGAAATCGAAACGCCGGCGGCCCAGCCGGAAGCCAAATCGCCGTCGAAGTCCGCCGAGGTCACCCCGATCAAGCGCGATACGGCGCGGCCCAAGAAGCAGATGGTGATCAGCCGCGTGCCGGCGAACAGCACCAAGGCGAAGGCCGCCTTCACGCTGCGTCTTGACGCTGATCGCCATCTCCGGCTGCGGCTGGCCTGCGCGGTGAGCAACCGATCGGCCCAGCAGATCGTCACCGAGGCGCTCGACAATTTCCTCGCGACCATCGCCGAACTCGATTCGCTTGCCGGACAGGTGCCCGCACGTAACGCGGGCTGAGGGGGACAAGATGATCAACAAGCGTGTTCTGACCCGGATCGCCGCTTCTTCGCTCATCATCGCTGCGGCGATGGTGGGGGCTGGCAATGTGGGGCTCGCGCCCAGCGCCAACGCCTCGGGCACGACCGAACAGTCGCGCGATGCGATGAAGTCTGCCGATCGTGCCGAAAAGGCGCTGGCCAAGAAGGATTTCGCCGCCGCGATCGGCTTCGCCGAGGAAGCAGTGGCGGCGAGTCCGCGCGATGCGGCTTCCCGCATGCTGCTCGGCCGCGCCTATCTGGCCGGCGGGCGTCTGTTTTCGGCGGGGACGACTTTCCGCGACGTGCTTGACCTCGATCCGGGGAACGGGCGCGCCGCGCTCAACCTCGCGCTGATCGAGACGGCGCTTGGCGGCAAGGAGGATGCGCGCGAGACGCTGTCGACCAACGCGGCGTCGATCCCGGCGAGCGATCGCGGGCTTGCGCTGGCGCTGGCCGGCGATCCGGCTGCGGCGGTGAGCCTGCTCGAAGGCGTGGTGCGCGCCGGTCAGGCCGACGCCAAGACCCGGCAGAATCTTGCGCTGTCCTACGCGCTCGCCGGCCGCTGGTCGGATGCGAAGGTAATGGCGTCCTATGATTTGCCCGAAGATCAGGTGACGGAGCGGATCATGCAGTGGTCGCAGTTCGCCCGGCCGGCTTCGGCGTCCGATCAGGTCGCGTCACTGCTGGGGATCAGTCCCGTCGCCGACGCCGGCCAGCCGACGCGGCTCGCGCTTGGCGCGGTTGACGCTCAGCCTGTCGCGCTGGCGCAGGCCAAATCCGTTCCGGCTCCGGTTCCCACAGTCGCTGCGGCACCCGAGCCAGCGCCTGTCGCCGTTGCGCAGGCCGATCCGGCGCCGGTTTCCGCGCCCGTTGCGCCGATCATCGAGCAGCAGAGCGCGCCGCTGATCGTCGCTTCGGCAGAGCCTGCGCCCGCGCCGGTCTCGTCGGAAACGCAGACCAATTTTGCGGGCGTCACCTTTGCGCCGCGCGCAGAGATTGTGCAGGCGCTGCCCGTCAAGGCGGCCGCCGACCGGACCGAAGGGCTGGACAGCTTCCTGGCCAGCAAGCCGCAGCGCGCGGCCGCCTTCGCGCCCGAGCGTGTCGCCGCGACCGAAACCAAGGCGCGCGTGCTGCGTCCCGCAGGCTTTCAGCGGGCCGCCTATGTGAAGCCTGCCGCGACCGGCGGCCAGTTCGTCGTCCAGCTCGGCGCATTCTCGAGCGCGTCGCGCGTCGAGACTGCGTGGAACAAGGCGGTGGGCCGCTTCGGGTCGCTTCGTGACTTCTCGCCTTCCACGGCGACCTATGTGCGCGCCACGCCTGCTTCGGCGACGCTGTATCGCCTGTCGATCGGCGGCTTTGCGGCGCGGTCGGAAGCCGTGCGGGTATGCGAGCGGATCAAGACTGCGGGCGGCGCCTGTTTCGTGCGCGGCGTCGCCGGCGATGCTCCGCTCCAGTGGGCCTCGCGCAGCGCACCGACGCGGCTTGCTGCGCGCTAATCGTTCGTTCAGTCACCCCCCGAAAGGCGGTCAGTCGAGAGGCTGGCCGCCTTTCAGCGTTTTGAGCACCTTGCCCTGCACCGGCAGCCCGTCGAACGGCGTATTGCCGGCAAGCGCGACGAGGCGTTCGGAATCGATTTTCCAGGGCGCGCCGGGATCGAACAGGATGAGATCGGCAGGCGCGCCGGCCTCAAGCGATCCGCCGGGCACGCCAAGGATGCGCGCCGGGTTGGCGGAGAGCAGTTCAAACAGGCGCGGCAGATTGACCAATCCGTCGCGGACAAGACCAAGCGACAGCGCGAGCAGCGTTTCCGCGCCAGCCATGCCCGGCGCGGCGTCGGCGAAGGGCAGGCGCTTGTCCTCCGGGCCGCGCGGATCATGGCCGCTGGCGATCACGTCGATCGTGCCGTCGGCGACGGCGGCGAGCGCAGCCTGACGGTCGGCTTCGCTGCGCAGTGGCGGCGACAGGCGCGTGAAGGTGCGAAAGCCGGTCATCGCGATGTCGGAGAGGAAGAGATGCGCCGGCGTGATTCCGGCGGTGACGGGTAGGCCGGCGCGCTTGGCGGCGCGGATCAGGTCGAGGCCGCGCGACGTCGTTACCTGGCGGAAATGGATGTGCGCGCCGCTCGCCTCGGCAAGCGCCAGATCGCGCGCGATCGCCATCGCCTCGGCTGCGGCGGGCGCGCTCGGCAGGCCAAGGCGCGTCGCGGTCTCGCCATCGGTCGCGACGGCACGGTCGGTGAGGCCGCCATCCTCGCTGTGGACGACCACAGTCAGATCCTGTGCGGCGGCATAGGCGAGGAGGCGGAGCATGACGCCCGAATCGGCGATCCAGCCGCGTCCGGTCGCCACACCGTGCGCGCCGCCGGCCTTCATCAGCCCGATTTCGGCCAGTTCCTCGCCCTTCAGGCCGCGCGTGGCGGCGGCGAGGGGATGGATCCAGACGCTGGGCTTGCCGATGGCGGCGGCGTGCTGGATCAGCGCAGGGTGATCCAGCGCCGGCGACTGATCGGGCATCAGCGCGGCGCGGGTGATGCCGCCGGCGCGGAAGGCCGCGCGATCGACAGCGAACACGCCGAGATCGACCAGGCCGGGAGCGATGATCGCGCCGGCGGCGTCGAGAATGTCGGCGTCGGCGGGCCGCGCGAAATCGCCGACCGCGACGATGCGGTCGCCCTCGATCAGCACGCCGCCGGGCGCGCCGTCGGGCAGCTTGCCGCCGATAATGGCGAGGCGATGTGCGTTCGTCATGCCCAGCCCTCCACGCCGCGTCGTTTCCGGGTCAAGATGTCGAGGCAGGCCATGCGGACGGCGACGCCCATTTCGACCTGCTCGGTGACGGCGGAGCGCAGCGGATCGTCGGCGATCACGCTGTCGATCTCGACGCCGCGGTTCATCGGCCCCGGGTGCATGACAAGCGCGTCGGGCGCAGCGCGAGCGAGCCGTTCGCTCGTCAACCCCCACAGCGCATGATATTCGCGCGGGGAGGGGATGAAGCCGCCGTCCATGCGTTCATTCTGGAGGCGGAGCATCATCACCACATCGGCGCCTTCGAGGCCAGCGTCCATGTCCGTGAACGCCGTGACGCCCATACGTTCGACATCGGCGGGGATCAGCGTGGGCGGGGCGACCACGCGGACGTCGGCGGCGAGCGCCGTGAGCGCGAGGATGTTGGAGCGCGCGACGCGGCTGTGAAGCACATCGCCGCAGATGGCGACGGTGAGGCCCGCGATCTGCCCCTTGCGGCGGCGGATGGTCAGCGCGTCGAGCAGCGCCTGCGTGGGGTGCTCGTGGCGGCCGTCGCCGGCGTTGAGCACCGGGCAGTCGACTTTGTCGGCGATGAGCTGGACCGCGCCCGAGCTCTGGTGGCGGATCACGATCATGTCGGCGCGCATCGCGTTGAGCGTCTGCGCGGTATCGATCAGCGTCTCGCCCTTCTTCACGCTCGACTGGGCGGCGTGCATGTTGACCGTGTCAGCACCCAACCGCTTGCCCGCAATCTCGAACGAGAGGAGCGT
This sequence comes from Sphingomonas sanxanigenens, assembly GCA_003240855.1. Taxonomy (GTDB): domain Bacteria; phylum Pseudomonadota; class Alphaproteobacteria; order Sphingomonadales; family Sphingomonadaceae; genus Sphingomonas_L; species Sphingomonas_L sanxanigenens_A. The sequence continues at coordinate 4,769 of QFNN01000069.1, read as the reverse complement.
GCGCGTGGAGTTCTCGAAAAAGGCGTTGATGAGCGTGAGGCCGGCGAGCCGGTCGTCATGCTTGGCGGTGGCGCGGTTGACCGCGATCCACTGTTCCGCCTCGTCGAGGAGGAAGCTGATCTCGTGGGGCTGAAGTCCGCTGATTCCAAGCAGATGCCTGTGCGGAAACATCTCGGCGCCGGCGAGCGCGAGGGGAGGGCGGGGATGCGATGTCATTGAAGCCCGTCCCTAACGCCGGGGGCGGGCAGGGGCAAGCGGTGCCTGCCCCAGTAGTGTCTCAGTTTGAATCAGGCGGCATCAGGCCATCCTACGTGGCGCACGAAATCTGAATGAGCCTTTAGAGTGTTGTGTAAGCTATGCGCAGGAGCCGCAAGTTGGATCAAACCGACCTCTAACCCCGCTTTCCTAGCGTGTTTCATTGCCGGGATCATGTCTGTGTCACCCGAAACAAGAACAACACGGTGGACGGACGCCTGATCGGAAAAAGTCGCGATGTCCAAGCCAATCCGCATATCGACGCCCTTTTGTTCGAATGCTGGCGCAAAATCTCCGTCAGTGAGCGCGGCTCCGGCTATTGGAATATTTTTAGGCCGCCACCCCCTAAAGCCAATTGTGCCACGGCGCACTGCGAAGCGCTCTAATTTCGCTAGGTCGGTAAGCCACTTGTCGCTCGACTGAAAAGTCGTTTCGCCGCCAGAAACCGGAAGTGTAACCTTCCCTTTATATTCCGGAGCATCGTAATAAAAAATCCGGAAGAGATACTCGTCACCTATGAAGCATGAATGCGCAAATTTTTCAATGAATGCATTATCGTAGACGTGCCCAGCGCCCTTGGAACACGCGCGAAGATACCCCCCATCGACGAACAAAGCCGTTTTCATCTGCATCCCCAATGCAAAAACCCCCGCCACATTTCTGCGACGGGGGTTTCAGGATTGTCGCCTACGATCGAGGCGTCAAGTATCTTGTGAGGCCATATATGATGGTCGTGACGAATCCGTCAACACGGAATAGCAAATTTGCTTCAACCCGAACGGTGGGCCGCCAACGGTGGGCACAAGGCCTGCTAGCCCATCATCATCGCGTCGATCGCGCCCTGGAGAATGTAGCTGGCCGCCATCTTGTCGACCAGTTCGGCGCGGCGGGCGCGGCTGGCGTCGGCCTCCAGCAGCGTGCGCGTGACGGCCTGGGTCGACCAGCGTTCGTCCCACAACAGGATCGGGCGATCGCCGGCCATGTTACGTGCAAAGGCGCGGATCGACTGGGTGCGCGGCGAATCGCTGCCGTCGAGGTTGAGCGGCAGGCCGATGACGAGTCCGGTGACGAACTGCTCCTTCATCAGCGCGTCGAGCACGGCCTTGTCGGCGGCGAACTTGGCGCGCTTGATGAGGCTGGCGGGGCTCGCGATCGTCCATTGCGCGTCGCACAGCGCTGCGCCGATCGTCCGTGTGCCGACGTCCAGCCCGATCAGCCGGCCGCCGTTGGGCAGCGCGGCGCGAAAATCCCCGGCCTTGTCGTGAATCATCGTGTCTCGAACGCCTTCAGCCTGCGCTCCACATCGGCGCGGATATTGGCCCAGAAAAGGCTGTAGTCGAAAACATGATAATTATTGCCGGGCAGCGTGTAGGGGCCCATGTCCGGCGGTGAGCCGATCAGAAGGATGCCCCGCTGGTCGCAACGCGCGCCGATGCGACCCGCCTCGATCGTCGCGCTCTTGAGATCCGCGCCGGGGTAGAGCGCGCCGAGATTGGCCGAGGGCAAGGCGGCGGTGCCCGGCGCGCCGGTGATCGGGTTGACGCACAGCATCGGCGTGCCGCGCCGCGGTTTGCCGTCGAAGCCCGTGCTTTCGTCATAATGTTCGAGGATCAGCGCCGGGTCCGCAGGCTCGGCGAAGGCCTGCCAGGAGAGGATGCAGCCCGCCTGATCGGGGCGCTCGCACGCAGCCAGGCCCATCGCCTTGATGTCGGTCGTCAGCGAAACGGGCCAGCCGACGACATAGGCCGCGACGATGCGCTTCGCGAGCGCCTTGCCCGCCACGCGATCGCGCAGCAGGCGCGTCAGGTGCAGCGCGCCCTGGCTGTGGCCGGCGAGGATGATCGGCTGATCGGCCGGCGCTTCGGCCAGAAAGCGGTCGAAGGCGGCGAGCACGTCGCCATAGGCGAGGTCGAGCGCCTTTTCGGCATCGGCGCGGGTCGTGAGGAAGGCGCCGAAAGTCGCCTGGCGATAGCGCGGCGCCCACACGCCGCCGACGCCGTTGAAAGCGCTGGCCTGCCCGCGCAGGAACAGCGCGGCGCGGTCATTGGCCTCGGCATCGTCGAGCGGGGCGTTCCAGGCGGCGCGATTCAGGTAGCTTGTCGGGTGGATATAGAAGATCGACGCGCGCGGGGTCGTGGTCGCCCGATAACCCTTGGGCGTCCAAAGCGCGGGATCGGCGGGCCCCTTGCCGGGGCGCGAGAACCACATGGCGGGATCGGCATAGGCGTTGGGCGCCAGCGGCGCTTCCGCCCTGAAGGATGCGGACGGAATCATCGTCGCCCGCAGGATCTGCAGACCGAAAATCCGGTATGCGAACGAAGCGGCGATAGCGAGCACGATCAATCCTGCGATGATATAGAGAAATTTGCGAGCCAAAGGGCTTTTCCATTGTGCAGTGCAACATGAATGGCGTGCGGTTGCAAGTGCGTAACCGGCAACCGCGCCGCCGTCCAACGGAAGTGTGGCGTCCGGGGATGCGCTCAGGCGCGGCGAAGGCGGGTCGGCGACGCCGGTCCATCAGGCTTGATGCGGAGCGGGGCGGATGCTAGCCGCGCGGCCATGTCAGTCGATACTGCAACCGTCCGCCGGATCGCCGGCCTCGCGCGCATCGCCGTGAGCGATGCCGAGGTCGATGCCATGGTCCCCGAACTCAACAACATCCTCGGCTGGATCGAGCAACTGGGAGAGGTCGACACCAGCGGGATCGAGCCGATGACGGCGGTGATCGCCAATCATCTGCGCCTGCGCGACGACGTGGTGACCGACGGTGCGGTGCGCGACAAGGTTCTGGCCAATGCGCCGCAGGCCGAGCATGGCTTTTTCGCCGTTCCGAAGGTGATCGAATAATGGGCGCGCTGACCGATCTTGGCATCGCCGCGATCCGCGACGGCGTGCGCGACGGCGACTTCACGGCGCGGGAGGTGGCGGAAGCCTTCGTCACGCGCGTCGAGAATGCGCGTTCGCTCAACGCCTTTCTTGTCGAGACGCCCGACCATGCGCTGGCGGCCGCCGATGCGGCGGACAAGGACCGCGCGGCCGGCGCGCTGAAGCCGTTGTCCGGCGTACCGATTGGCATGAAGGACCTGTTCTGCACCGTGGGCGTGCAGGCGGCGGCGGCGAGCCACATGCTCGAAGGCTTCAAGCCGCCTTATGAATCGACCGTCTCGGGCAAGCTGTGGTCGGCGGGCGCCGGCATGCTCGGCAAGCTCAACATGGACCAGTTCGCGATGGGATCGTCGAACGAGACCAGCGCGTTCGGCAACGTCATCTCGCCCTGGCGGCGCAACGACGGCGGCAATGCCCCGCTGACCCCCGGCGGTTCGTCGGGCGGAAGCTCGGCGGCGGTCTCGGCGCGGCTCTGCCCGGGCGCGACGGGCACCGACACGGGCGGCTCGATCCGCCAGCCCGCCGCGTTCACCGGCATTTCGGGGATCAAGCCGACCTATGGGCGCTGTTCGCGCTGGGGCGTGGTCGCTTTCGCCTCGTCGCTCGACCAGGCGGGCGCGATGGCGCGCGACGTGCGCGACTGCGCGATCATGCTTGAGGCGATGAGCGGTTTCGATCCCAAGGATTCGACCTCGCTCGATCTGGCCGTGCCCGATTGGGAGGCTGCGCTTTCGGCCGATCTGCGCGGCAAGCGCGTCGGCATCCCCAGGGAATATCGCGTCGACGGCATGAATGCCGAGATCGACGCAATGTGGATGCAGGGCGTCGAATGGCTGAAGGAAGCGGGGGCGGAGATCGTCGACGTCTCGCTGCCGCACACCCGCTATGCGCTGCCGGCTTATTATATCGTCGCGCCGGCCGAGGCATCGTCCAACCTCGCGCGCTATGACGGCGTGCGTTACGGCCTGCGCGAGCTGCCCGACGGGGCGGGGCTGCAGGACATGTATGCGGCGACGCGCGCGGCCGGTTTCGGCGCGGAAGTGAAGCGGCGCATCCTGATCGGCACCTATGTGCTCTCCGCAGGCTTCTACGACGCCTATTACACGCAGGCGCAGAAGGTGCGCGCGCTGATCGCCCGCGATTTCGAGAAGGCTTGGGAAAGCTGCGACCTGCTGCTTACCCCGACCGCGCCTTCGGCGGCTTTCGGGCTGGGCGAAAAGTCGGCCGATCCGATCGCCATGTATCTGAACGACGTTTTCACCGTGCCGTCGTCGCTTGCCGGCCTGCCGGCCATGTCGGTGCCCGGCGGCATCGATGCGGCCGGATTGCCGCTGGGCCTGCAGATCATCGGCAAGCCACTGGACGAACAGGCCGTTCTCAACGCTGCGCTGGCGATCGAACAGCGCGCGGCCTTTGTCGCGCGGCCCACCGACTGGTGGTGATTCGCCTGGCCCGGTCCTCTCGCCGGGCCAGCGCTATTTTGTCCGGATCCGGCACAAGCGCCTGTCCCGAAACGGGAGAGGCGACGAAAAACCATGCCCGACGCGTCCCTCTGCGGGACATTGCCACATAAAAAATGGTAAAACTTTCGATTTAGCGGTGAAACGTTCGCTCAACATGTTGCGTTG
>QFNN01000068.1 GCA_003240855.1 Sphingomonas sanxanigenens | reverse complement strand
ATATTGAGGCTATTGTTCAGCCAGCTCGTTTTCCCGCCGATCTCGAAATTGTCGAGCGTATCCGCCTTGTAGGCGTCGACGCCCTGCCGCCGGTTGAGACCGCCGGGCCGATAGCCGGTCGAATAGGTGGCGTAGATCATTTTGCCCGGCGCGACCTTCCACGACAGCGTCGCCTTGTGCGTTTCGCCCGCATCGTCGAACTTGCCGTCGATATTGGTGCAGGGCCGGTCTGTCGCCGTCGTCGGCAGGCATGACGTATCCGCAGCATTGTAGGCGAATCCCGAGAAGCCGACCTGCGTATTCTTGGTCATGAAGCCGCGAATGCCGAGGTCGAGCGTCAGCTTCGGCGTGATGTCGAACGCCGCATCGGCGAAGGCTGCGTAATCGCGGTCGACGCGCCTGGTGCGCGTGCGGAACGTGGAATCGCCGAAGCCCGGTATCGGCGTCGGGAAATAGAAGCCGTCCGACGGAATCTGGGAAATCCCGGGGGTGACATAGTCAGCCTGGATATAGTCCGTCTGACGCCCGTAGAAGAGCCCGGCGGTCAGCCGCAGCCGCTCGCTGGCCGGCGACGAGATCCGCAACTCGTGCGTCTGTTTCGTATAGCGATCGGCCAGATACTGATGGACCGTCGGATCAAGGAAGCCGCCGTCGCCCGTCGGGAAATAGGTGTAATAGAAACTGCCCTGATGCGCCCCGCCATCATAGGCGACGGTGTAATAGCTATAATCGGTCTGGTTCTCGGTCCTGCGCTCGAAATAGCCGCCGGCATAGGTGATGTCCCAGTCGGACAGCTTGCCCTGAATGGTCAGGGCCGCCTGATACCAGCGATCCTTGTTGATCTCGGGCGTGAAGTCATGGACCTTGAGGTCGCCCGCGCGCGGATCGTATAGAAAATTGCCGTGCGCAACCTGCCGCTGGTAGATGAACGCCGGCATCACCGTCCAGTCGTCCGACAGGTCGAGCTTCAGCGCCGCGCGACCGCCATAGGTGTCGACATCGTTGAAGTTCTTTTTGGCGTATTTGTCGTTGTTGATCGTGACGTTGGTCGAAGGATCGTCGTCATTCAGCGTATAGGTGCGGGCGCCCGGCGCATTGTCGATATAACCGCCGTCATGCTCGTAAAAGCCGACGAGGCGGATCGCCGCCTTCTCGCCCAGCGGGAGGTTGACGAAAGCCTCGGCCGTGCCGCCCGCCGCGCCCTTGCCGAACTTGTTCGCGTCGAGATCGACGCCTGCGGAGAAGCTGCTCGCATCGGGCTTGTTCGTAATCAGGCGCAGCGTGCCCGATAGCGAGCTTGCGCCGTAAAGCGTCCCCTGCGGTCCTGACAACGCCTCGACGCGCTCCATGTCGTAGACGTGAAAGTCGACGTTGCTGGCGATCGTCGTGAGCGGGATTTCATCGAGATAAAGGCCGCTCGCCGGGGGCGATCCGCCATGCAGGCCGTCGCCGCCGCTGGTCACGCCGCGGAAATAAATCTGGCTCTGGCTGGGGCCGAAGGACTGGAAGCTGACGCTGGGCAACAGCTTTGCATAGTCGTCGAAGCTCTGCACCTGATGCTGATCGAGCGTCGCCTCGCCCAGGGCCTGGATGCTCAGCGGAACGTCCTGAAGGCGCTCGGCGCGCTTGGTCGCGGTAACGACAATGTCGCTCGACGATGAGATGTCCGAGGGCTGCTGCTGGGCTAGCGCTGCCCCGCTGCTCGCCAGCGCCGTCGAGCCCAGCATGACGCCCGCGAAACGCCAAAGCCCCGATCCACGACCATTTTTACATCGCATCGCCTGACCCCTTTTTGTCGTCGAGAGAACCGCCCCGGATTTTTCAGAATTATGACGCATCGTCACACGCAACTAGACAGTCGTCAAGTATATATTGACCACCTGTCCAACAGGGTGGAATGGCTTGGATTTCCGAGCTTTTCCGCCACCAGGCCGGCATGCGCCCGCCGTCCCGGAACGCCCTTCCCGACGATGCCGGCGGAGCGCGACCGACTACGCCGACCGTCGCAATTGAGGCGTGACGCGCAAAGCCCGCAGCTCCCGCCAAAAGCCCGGCCTTCCCATTGTAATCTTTTTGAAATCCCCGTTCAGTCATTCCGTCACACAGGGCTGGCACTAGCCGGCCGTCTCAATTGAGTTGCACGGGGAAACCAAATGGTCCGCAAGTTTGCGACCGCCGCCTTGCTGGCGGCAGGATGCAGCGTTTTTGCCTTTCACTCGGCCGCGCTGGCCGCCGACGCCGCGCCCCCGGCTCCGGACCCCGGCGACAATGAAGAGATTCTGGTCACCGCACAGAAGATCGAGCAGCGGCTGGTGGACGTGCCGATCACCATATCGGTGATGACCAACGATCGCATGCGCACGCTTGGCGTCAACGATCTCGACGAGCTGTCCAACTATGTTCCCGGCCTCAATATCCAGGAACAGAGCGCCAACAACCCGGGCATCGTCATTCGCGGCATCACCTCTGACAGCGGATCCGCGCAGCAGGCCGCGCGCGTCACCCTCTATTATAACGGCGTCGACATCTCGCGGTCGCGGGGCGCCTATCAGGGCGTCTATGACGTTGATCGCATCGAGGTGGTGAAAGGTCCGCAAGCGACGCTGTTCGGCACCGCCGCCACCGTCGGCGCGATCAGCATCGTCTCCGCCCGGCCCAAGCCCGGCCTGTCGGCAAGCCTGACCGGCGGCGTCGGCAATTACGACCAGCGGCTGCTCAGCGGCTATCTCAACGCCGGCTCGGACGTGATCGCCGGCCGCGTCGCCTTTGAATGGAAGAAGCGCGACGGCTATGTGAAGAACTTCGCCCCCGATCAGAGCGACCTGAACGGGCAGGACGAGGTCGGCGTGCGCGGTTCGCTCCGCTTCACGCCGTCGAGCGATTTCACCGCCGACCTGATCTTCACTTATGATCGCGAGCATAATCCCGGCACGGCCTTCGTCAGCAAGCGCCTGCCCCCCGCATCGGTCAACGGGAGCGTTTATCAGGGCGCATGGCTCGGCGGATCGCCTTATTCGGAACAGGTGCTGGGCGCCCCGCGGCTCGGGCTCAACCGCCATGTCTATGACGGCAATCTGACGCTCAACTGGAACATGGGCGACGGCTGGAGCTTCACCACGGTCAATGGCTACCGCAAGTTCGACTCGCTCGAGATTTTCGATGCGGACGGATCGCGCGCCTGGTTCCTCGAATTCGCCGAGGGGGCGAAGGGCTGGCAGTTCAACCACGAAAGCCGCTTCGCTTATGCGTCGGACAAGTTCCGTGGTTCGTTCGGCTGGAATGTCTTTACCGAAAAGGGGGACCAGTATGTCCCCTTCTCGTCCGAGGAAGGCACCTTCCTGCAATGCGCGGCCAATGTGATACCCGGCCTCGGCTGCATCGCGGCCGACGGCACCGTCACGGCGTCGCGCGCCACCGCCCTGCTCACGCGCGGGAAGGCGACCGTCCTCCCCTATAGCGGCTGGTTCGAGAACAAGGGGAACAACCAGAGCTATTCGATGTTCGCCGACGGCACCTGGCTGCCCACCGAGCAGCTTGAACTCACGGCCGGCGTCCGCGTCCTTATCGAGAAGCGCCGTTCGGGATATGCCTCCTACGCGCCGAAGTCTGTGCTCACCGGCGGCCCGCTGATCCCGTCGCAGGTGAGCACCAACGGCAATTTCCTCTGGGCGCAGCGCTCCTATTCGGCTGTGCTGCCGCGTTTCAACGCGCTCTATCATCTGACGCCCGACGTCAGCCTCTATGCGACCATATCGAAGGGCCGGCGTTCGCCTACGGTCGATGTTTCCGCCGCCGCGTCCGCCGGCGGCGCGATCGCCGCAGTGAACCTGATCCCCGAGGAAAATGTCTGGAACTATGAAGGCGGCATCAAGGGCCGCGTCGGCATCATTTCGGGCTCGCTCGGCGTCTATTATCAGAAATACGACAATTTCCAGGTGAGCGTCCGCCGCGCCGACGGCTCCACGGTCACCGAAAGCGCCGGCTCCGCAAGCAACCTGGGCGTGGAAGCGGAGCTGGAAGCGCAGTTCACCAGGTGGTTCCGCGCCTTCGGCAATGTCGGCTTCATTGACGGCGGCATCGACGACAAGCCCTCCAACGGGCGCTTCGCCGGCAACCAGTTCCGCCTCCAGCCGCGTTGGCAGGCCTCGGCCGGCTTCACCATCGATGCGCCGCTGGGCAATGACATGCGCGTGTTCGCGACGCCCAGCGTCACCTATCGCAGCCGCATCTATTTCGAGCTGCCCAACACGCCGGATATCAGCCAGGACAAGGTGACGCTCGCCAATGTCCGCGCGGGCATGTCCTTCGCCGGCGACCGCTATGAAGTCTCGGCCTTTGCGCGCAACCTGTTCAACCGGCATTATCTGCTTGATGCGGGCAACACGGGGGGATCGTTCGGCTACCCCACCTTCATCCCCGCCGAGCCGCGCCTCTACGGCGTCCAGCTCAGCGCGCGTTTCTGACTTGGGAGAGGATGAACGCCATGACCTTTCACATCGACCGCCGCCTTCTTCTGAAAGCAGGCGCGTTCGGCATCGCCGCGATGGCGACGCCCGGCGCCGCACAATTGCTCGCCGCGCGCGGCTTTACCCACGGGGTCGCGAGCGGCGAGCCCGGGCCGCATTCGGTGCTGCTCTGGGTCCGCTATGTCGGTTCGGGCGAAGCGAAGCTGCGCTGCGAGGTCGCCGAGACCGAAGCCTTCACCCGCATCGTCTCCGGCGGCGACGTGGTGGCGAGCGGCGAGCATGATTATTGCGCCAAGCTCGTCGTCAGCGGCCTTCAGCCCGATCGCTGGTATCATTATCGTTTCATCGCACCCGATGGCGAGATCAGCGACGTGGGGCGCACCCGCACGCTGCCCACCGGCGACGTGAAGCGTTTCGGCATCGGGCTCTTTTCCTGCTCGAACATGCCCTTCGGCTATTTCAACGCCTACGCACATGCGGCGGAGCGCAGCGACCTCGATCTGATGATCCATGTCGGCGATTATCTCTACGAATATGGCCCCGGCACCTACCCGGAAAAGGCCGTGCCCGGCCGCGAGGTCCAGCCGCCCAACGAGATGGTGACTCTCGCCGACTACCGGCTGCGCTACGCCGCCTATCGCGCCGATCCCGATCTGCGCCGTCTCCACCGGCAATTCCCGATGATCGCCCAGTGGGACGATCACGAGTTCGCCAACGATTCCTGGAAGGACGGGGCGGAAAATCACGATCCCGCGAAGGAAGGTCCCTGGTCGGTGCGCAAGGCGGCGGCCGAGCGCGTCTATGACGAATGGATGCCCGTCTCCGGCCAGCGCTGGAACAGCTTCCAGATCGGATCGCTGGCGACGATCTTCCGCCCCGAAACGCGCATCACCGCGCGCACCAAGCAGCTCGACCTCGCCGAAGCGCTCGCCGGGCGCGGCGATCTCATGCAGGCGCTGGTCGCCTTCCGCGACGGCCCCTGGCAGGCTGCGGACCGCACGCTGATGGGCGCCGAACAGGAAGCATGGCTGAACGATGGCCTCGGCAAGTCGGTGAAGGCCGGCACGCGCTGGCAGGTTCTGGCGCAGGAAATCGTCATGGCCCCGGTCCGCTTCCCCGACGCCGCGCTGAGCTGGTTCCCTGCCGACGGCCCTGCCAAGGCCCGGCAGGTCGCCATGGCCGGCGTCGCGGCCGCCAAGATAGGCCTGCCCTTCAATTTCGATTCATGGGACGGCTATCCGGCGGCGCGCGCGCGGCTGCTCAACGCAGCCCTTGAAAGCGACAGCAATCTCCTCGTCCTCTCGGGCGACAGCCATAATGCCTGGGGCAACAACCTCTCGCAGGGCGGCCGCCCAGCCGGCGTGGAGTTCGCCGGCCATTCGGTGACTTCGCCGGGTTTCGAGGCCTATGTGCCCAAAACCGCCCCGACCGATGTCGCCAGGGCGCTCCAGACGACCAATCCCGACATCATCTTCTCCGACACCAGCAGGCGCGGCTATGTCTCGCTCCAACTGACGGCGGACAAGGTCCATGGCGAATGGCATTTCATGGATACGATCCTTACCCGATCGACCAGCGGCGTGACGAGCAAAGCGCTCGACGTGCGCTGGGGGGCGCGCCGTTTCGCCAACGCCTGATCCCCCCCTTCACTCCCGCCCTTGCGCGCGGAGCGAAGCAATCCAGGCCGATACCCGGCATCGCCCTGGATTGCTTCGTCGGCTTGGCCTCCTCGCAATGACGGAGGGGCCTCCGTCCCCACGCCAGCCTTGCAACTTTCCGGCGCACGGTCTTAGCTTCGCTTGAACCGTCGCCGGAAAGCCAATGATGAACCACCCCGCCCCGCCATGCTGATCGGCCCGCTCAAGCTCAAGGCGCAGATTTACTGCGGCGGCGAGATCGCGATGGGGCCGGGCAAGGCCGATCTGCTCGAAGCGATCGCGCGCGACGGGTCGATTTCCGGCGCAGGGCGGGCGCTCGGGATGAGCTATCGCCGCGCCTGGCTGCTCGTCGATGCGATGAACCGCTGCTGGGCGCAGCGGCTGGTCGAGACCTCACCCGGCGGCGCGCGCAATCGCGGCGCGCGGCTCACCGATTTCGGCGCTCACATCCTCGCGCTTTACCGCGCGATCGAACGCGACATGGACAAGGCGCTCGAAGGCGGACCGCTCGCCGAGCTGCAGACCCTCCTCCGCACCGCGCCCGAACCGCCGCATTACAGCGCCCGCCCGCACGCGGAATCGGGCAAGGCATAACGCCTGTCCGACAGGAAGCTCCGGTCGGTCATCGCATCGAGAAAGGCGATGATCCCCGCCATCTGCCCCGCATCGAGTCGCACGCTACGGTGCCGCGCGATCGCCTCGCCCAGCGTGCGCGCCGATCCGTCATGCAGATAGGGGGCGGTCAACGCGACGTTGCGCAGCATCGGCGTGCGGAATCGCCCGTCGTCGCGGGCTTTGCCGGTAACCGCCCCCAGTCCCTTGTCCCGCCCGGCCGTTTCGATCGCGTGGAAGCGCCCGTCGCTCATGTCCGCCCCTGCATGGCATGAGGCGCAGTCCCGCGCGAACAATCTGCTTCCCTGCCGCTGCGCCGGCGTCAGCGCGGCGCGCGCGCCGCGCCGCCAGTGGTCGAACGGCGCATCGTCTGAAATCATGCTGCGCTCGAAAGCCGCGATCGCGCGCGTCACCGTCGTCATGTCGATCCGCCCGCCCATATCGGGAAAGGCGGCGCGGAACATGCTGACGTAACAAGGATCGCGCCCCAGCCGCCTGGCGATCTCGGCCTCCTGCCCCTTCATCCCCATTTCGACCGGATCGTCGCCGAGGACGGGAATCGAGACCTGAGCCTCCAGCGTCCGCACGCGCGGATCGCTCCAGGTCAGGCTGCGCGCGCGCGCGACATTGGCCAGCCCCGGCGCGTTGCGCCTGCCCGCCTCGCCGTGCACGCCCGGATGCGTCGCCACGCTGTCGGCAAAGCCATGCCGCTGCACATGGCAGGAAGAGCAGGCCATGCTCCCGTCCGCCGACAGATCGGCGTCGTAGAACAGCCGCCGCCCCAGCTCGATCTGCGCGGCCTGCGTCGCCCCGCCCGACACGCCTTTCCCGGCCGCGACGAGCAACCCCGCGCAAGCCAGCAGCAGGCAGAGACGCGTCAGCATCGGCATGGCGATCAGGGCAGCCGCGCGACCATCACCGGCAATGCGGCCGATCCGTTCCCCACGATCTGGAGTATGTAGGTTCCCGGCTGGAGACCGAAATCCACCATCTTGCGCACGCCCGAGCAGGCCGGCCCGCGCCCGTGCGCGACCGATGTCATCGCCTGCCCGTCATGCACCACGTCGATCCACGCCGCCGATCCCAGCGCGACGCGGTAGGTCCCCGCTTCGGGCGCCGCAAAGGCGACCATGCCGCCATGGCTTACCGATCCGCCCGGCCGCTCGGGGCGCAGCGCATAGCTGACCTCAGGCGTCGGGCGCAGCGCCAGATCGACGCCCTTGCCCGGCGTCAGGGTCGCGGCCGCCAGATCATTCGCCCTGACGCCCGCCGCGAGCGCCGTGCGCTGCGGCCATCCGGCAAGCGCCGCAGGCAACGGCTGAGCGTCGCGCGGGCAGACGGGCTCGGCTTCCTGCGCCATCGCCGCCGCGCCGGGAAGCGCCACGAAGGCGAGCAATGCGGCGCGGATCAGAAATGCCATGTGAACTCCCTCATTATATCCCGCTGGATATTACGATCTATATTCTGCCATATATTGACCGAAAGGCCACCGGCAATCGCCGGGACAAAAAGGAGTTCTGATGCGTTTTATCCTTTGCGCAACCGTCTGTGCGGCGGCGCTTTCCGCGATTCCGGCGCGCGCCGAGCAGAGCGAGGAGCAGCGCGACGCGCGCTTCGGCCTTGGCGAAATCGTCGTCACCGGGCAGCGCGGCGCGGGGCTTTCGGTCGGCAGCGACACGCTTGGCCAGGATGCGATCTTCACTTTCAACCGCAATACGCTCGACGATGCGGCGAGCCTGATTCCCGGCGTCACGGCAGGCAATAGCGGCGGATCGCGTAACGAGCGCCTGCTGTTCGTCCGCGGCTTCGACCGCTTTCAGGTCCCGCTGTCGATCGACGGCATCCGCGTCTATCTGCCCGCCGACAACCGGCTCGACTACGGCCGCTTCCTCACCCCGGACATTGCCGAGATTCAGGTCGCCAAGGGCTATGCCTCGGTGCTCGACGGTCCCGGCGGCATGGGCGGCGCGGTCAATCTGGTGACGCGCAAGCCGACCAGGGATCTCGATCTCGAAGTGCGCGGCCAGCTCAACCTCGGCCGCGATGCCGGCTATAACGGTTATACGCTGTTCGGACTTGTCGGCACGAAGCACGACAAATGGTATGCGCAGGCCAGCTACGCCCGCAATTTCCAGGATCATTGGGATCTGCCGGGCAGCTTCACGCCGACCGTGAACGAGGATGGCGGCAAGCGCGATTTCAGCCGCACCGAGGATTGGCGCGTCAACGCCAAGATCGGCTTCACGCCCAACGAAACCGACGAATATTCGGTCAGTTACACGCGGCAGGAAGGCGCGAAGAACGCGCCGCTCCACATCACCGAAACCAGCAACGTCTCGCTGCGCAACTGGGCATGGCCTTACTGGAATATCCAGAGCGTCTATTTCCTGTCGACCACCGCGCTGGGCGACAATGCGACGCTCAAGACCCGCGTCTATTACAACAAGCTCGACAACCTGCTGCAGTCCTTCGACAACCGCAGCCAGACGACGCAGGCGCTGCCCCGCGCTTTCGACAGCCCCTATAACGACAATGCCTATGGCGGATCGGCGTAGCTTGATGTCGCGCTGGCGCCGGCCGACATGTTCAGCCTCGCTTTCTATTATCGCCGTGACGAGCATAAGGAATCGCAGACCAGCCGGCCCGATCTGCCGACCAGCGTCGCCGAGCCCGTCCAGAAGAGCGCAGAACGGACCTGGAGCATCGCCGCGCAGAATGTCTTTAACTTCACCCCCGCGCTCAGCCTGACGGTGGGCGGCAGCTTCGACTGGCGCGATCTCGATTCCGCGCAGGAATATGGCGTGCCTCCTGGCGGCGGCGCGAACCGCCTGTTCAGCTATCCGCTCAGCAATGCGTCGGCCTGGAATGCGCAGGGCCGCCTGCAATGGACGCCCGACGATGCCACCAGCCTGCATGTCAGCGTCTCGTCGCGCGCGCGTTTCCCGACTCTGTTCGAACGGTTCAGCAGCCAGTTCGGCACCGCCGAGCCGAACCCCGACCTGAAGGCGGAGCGCGCGACCAATGTCGAGATCGGCGGCAGCCGCAGCTTCGGCCCGCTGCATGTCACGGCGGCGGCCTTCTACAGCCGCCTGACCGACGCGCTCGTCTCGGTCCGCACTGCGGCGAACCTCAACAAGCGGGAAAATCTGGGTTCGGCCAACTATTATGGAGCTGAACTCTCGCTCGACGCGAGCATTTCCAGCACGCTGCAGGCCGGACTCAATTACGGCTATATCCACCGCGACTTCAATGTCGGCGCGCCGCCCGCGGGCGGCCTGATCCGGCCGTTCGAGCTGACCGACGTGCCCGGCCACAAGGGCTTCGCCTATGTGTCGTGGAAGCCGATCGAGAAGCTTAACTTCACCCCCAGCCTCGATTTCGCGTCGAAACGCGTGACAGTCACGCCGGCCAGCGCCAACGGCCTCGCGCCCGTCTATTACAAGACCGGCGGCTATGCGACGGCCGCCGTCCGCATCGATTATGACGTGCTGCCGCAGGTCACGCTCAGCGTCGGCGGCCGCAACCTGTTCGACAAATATTATGTGCTGACCGACGGTTTCCCGGAGCCGGGCCGTACGCTCTTCGCCGCCGTCCGCGCACGTTATTAGTTTTGAGCGGCGCCGGCCCTCTCCCGGTTCAGCCGCGCTGAACCACACGAACAGCCCGCCGGGTCGCGGGTCGCCGGGGCAGGATCGCGCATAAGCCGACCTGCCCCGGCCCAATGCCCGGACATATGCGATTCATATGCGGGAGACGCCCCCGCGCCGTCGCATTCAAACGGCCACAGGGCCTAATTGCGCCACCGCAGACGAATCGCGCCGCACATCCCGCGGCCGACGCCATGCGGGAGTGCGCAAACATGCAGGATTTTCTCTGGGTCCTCCTCGCCTTCGGGCTGGCGGCGGCGACGCTCGCCTATGCCCGGCTGTGCGACAACGCCTGACGGTATCGGCGCCATGACGATCGAACTCTGGCTCGCCGCGGTCACCGCCGCCGGCCTTCTCGCCTATCTCGTCGCCGCCCTCGTGCGGCCCGAACGCTTCTGACAGGGACAGCGCCATGACCATACAGGGGTGGCTCCTCATCCTCGCCTTCGTCGGCGTTCTGCTGGCGATCACCAGGCCGCTCGGCCTCTGGCTCCACGCGCTTTACGAAGGACGGCGCACACCGCTCCATGCCGTGCTCGGCCCGGTCGAGCGCGGTTTCTACCGGATTGCGGGCATTGATCCTGCGGCCGAACAAAGCTGGCGGCGCTACGCCGTCCACATGCTGATCTTCAACGCGGCGTTGCTGGCGTTCACCTATGCGATCCTGCGGCTGCAGGGCGTGTTGCCGCTCAATCCGCTCGGTTATGCCGGGCTTTCGCCGGATCTCGCCTTCAACACGGCGGTCAGCTTCACCACCAACACCAACTGGCAAAGCTATTCGGGTGAATCGACCATGTCGAACCTCAGCCAGATGCTCGGCCTGTCGATCCATAATTTCATGTCGGCGGCGACAGGCATTGCGCTCGCCTTCGCCTTCTTCCGGGGCTTCGCGCGGCGCAGCGCTGCGACGATCGGCAATTTCTGGGCCGACGCCACGCGCGTCACCCTCTACCTGCTGCTGCCGATCTGCGTCGTCTATGCGCTGTTCCTGATCGCCAGCGGCGTGCCGCAGACGCTGGCCGGCTCGGTCGACGTCACCACGCTCGAAGGCGTGAAGCAGACGCTCGCGCTCGGCCCCGTCGCGTCGCAGGAAGCGATCAAGATGCTCGGCACCAATGGCGGCGGCTTCTTCAACGCCAACAGCGCCCATCCCTTCGAGAATCCGACGGCGCTGACCAATTTCGCCCAGATGCTGTCGATCTTCGCGATCGGCTTCGCGCTGACCTGGACCTTCGGCAAGGCGGTGGGCGACACCCGCCAGGGTTGGGCGATCCTCGCCGCGATGGTCGCGATTTTCCTCGTCGGCGTCGGCATCGCTTACTGGCAGGAAGCGGCCGGCAATCCCGTCCTCCACAATCTCGGCGTCGCGGGCGCGAATATGGAAGGCAAGGAAGTCCGCTTCGGCCCCGCCGCCAGCGCGCTTTTCGCCGTCGTCACTACCGCCGCTTCATGCGGCGCGGTCAACGCGATGCACGACAGCTTCACCGCGCTCGGCGGCATGATCCCGCTGTTCAACATCCAGCTCGGCGAAGTCGTGATCGGCGGCGTCGGCGCAGGCATATACGGCTTCTTGCTCTTCGCCATCCTCGCGGTGTTCGTCGCCGGGCTGATGGTCGGCCGCACGCCCGAATATGTCGGCAAGAAGATCGAAGGCAGGGAGGTGAAGCTGGCGGTGCTCGCCATCGCGGTTCTGCCGCTCGTCATCCTCGGCTTCACCGCGATCGCATCGGTGCTGCCAGCCGGTCTGGCCGGCCCGCTCAACAAGGGGCCGCACGGCTTCAGCGAGATTCTCTATGCCTTCACCTCCGCCGTTGGAAATAACGGGTCCGCTTTCGCCGGGATCAGCGCCAACACGCCTTTCTACAACGGCATGCTGGGCGTCGCGATGTGGATCGGCCGCTTCTTCGTGATCGTGCCGATGCTGGCGATCGCGGGCAGCCTCGCTGCGAAGAAACATACGCCCGAGACCGCCGGCTCCTTCCCGACGACCGGCCCGCTGTGGACCGGCCTGCTGATCGGCATCGTGCTGATCGTCGGCGGCCTCACCTTCCTGCCCAGCCTCGCGCTCGGCCCGATCGCCGATCATCTCGCGATGATCCGCGGCCAACTCTTCTGATCGAGGGAACCAGTCCGATGGCCCGGCCCAACCAGAAATCAATCTTCACGGCGGAACTGATCGCCCCCGCGATCCGCGACGCCTTCCTGAAGCTCGACCCCCGCCAGCTCATCCGCAATCCGGTGATGTTCACCACGGCGGCGGTGGCGAGTCTCCTCACCGTCCTGCTCGTCGTCGGGCATGATCCGCTCGGCTTCGGCTTCAAGCTCCAGCTTGTCGTCTGGCTGTGGCTGACCGTGCTGTTCGGCTCCTTCGCCGAAGCGCTGGCCGAAGGCCGCGGCAAGGCGCAGGCGGCCGCCCTCCGCGCGACGCGCGCCGAACTGTCGGCCAAGCGCCTGAAAGGCGACGGCCGCCAGTTCGAGATCGTCCCGGCCAGCCGGCTTCGCCTCGGCGATGTCGTGCTCGTCGAGACCAACGACCTCATCCCGGCGGACGGCGAAGTCGTCTCGGGCGTCGCTTCGGTCAACGAAGCCGCGATCACCGGCGAAAGCGCGCCCGTGATCCGCGAGGCGGGCGGCGATCGTTCAGCGGTGACGGCGGGCACGCGCGTCATTTCCGACGAGATCCGGGTGCGCGTCACCGTCGGCCCCGGTCAGGGTTTTCTCGATCGCATGATCGCGCTCGTCGAAGGCGCGGAGCGTCAAAAGACGCCCAACGAGATCGCGCTGACCATCCTGCTCGTCGGCCTCGCCATCATCTTCCTGATCGCGGTCGCGACGATCCCCGCCTTCGCCAGCTATGCCGGCGGCTCGATCCCCGTCGCGATGCTCGCCGCGCTGCTCATCACCCTCATCCCGACGACGATCGCGGCGCTGCTGTCGGCGATCGGCATCGCCGGCATGGACCGGCTGGTGCGCTTCAACGTGCTCGCCAAGTCAGGTCGGGCAGTCGAGGCGGCGGGCGACGTCGATGTGCTGTTGCTCGACAAGACCGGCACGATCACGATCGGCGATCGCCACGCGACCGAGTTCCACCCCGTCGGCGGCGCAAGCGTGGAGCAGCTCGCCAAGGCCGCCCTGCTCGCCAGCCTTGCCGACGAGACGCCCGAGGGCCGCTCGATCGTCGATCTCGCGCGCTCGGGCTTCGGCCAGGCGGCGGCCGCACTTCCCGGCGACGCGGAGATCATCCCCTTCACCGCGCAGACGCGCATCTCCGGCGTCAGGACGGGCGACTGGATCATCCAGAAAGGCGCGGTCGATTCCGTGCTCAAGGCCAATCCCGGCCTTGGGGACACCCCCGCCGCGACCGAACTTCGCCGCATCACCGACGAGATCGGCCGCGCCGGCGGCACCCCCCTCGCCGTTGCGCGCGACGGTCGCCTGCTCGGCGCCATCCATCTGAAGGACATCGTCAAGGCGGGCATCCGCGAACGCTTCGGCGAACTGCGCGCGATGGGCATCCGCACCGTGATGATCACCGGCGACAATCCCCTGACCGCCGCCGCCATCGCGGCCGAAGCCGGGGTCGACGATTTCCTCGCCCAGGCCACGCCCGAGGACAAGCTGGCGCTCATCCGACGCGAGCAGCAGGGCGGTCGGCTCGTCGCCATGTGCGGCGATGGCACCAACGACGCGCCTGCGCTCGCACAGGCAGATGTCGGCGTCGCGATGAACACCGGCACCCAGGCCGCGCGCGAAGCCGGCAACATGGTCGATCTCGACAGCGATCCGACCAAGCTGATCGAGGTGGTCGGCCTCGGCAAGCAGTTGCTGATGACGCGCGGCGCGCTGACCACCTTCTCGGTCGCCAACGACGTCGCCAAATATTTCGCAATCATCCCGGCGATGTTCGTCGCGCTATATCCTGGCCTTTCAGTACTCAACGTCATGGCTCTCGGCACGCCTGAAAGCGCGATCCTGTCGGCGATCATCTTCAACGCGCTCATCATCCCGCTGCTCGTGCCGCTGGCGCTGCGGGGCGTCGCTTATCGCCCGATGGGCGCCGGCCCGCTGCTCGCGCGCAATCTTGCAATTTACGGCCTTGGCGGCCTCGTCGCGCCCTTCGTCGGCATCAAGCTGATCGATCTGGCGGTGAACGGGCTGGGTCTGGCCTGAGGAGACTGAAGATGACCAGGGATATATTGACCGCATTTCGCCCGGCGATCGTGCTGACCATCGCCTTTTCACTGCTGCTCGGCATCGCTTATCCGCTCGCGCTGACCGGGATCGGCCAATGGCTCTTTCCCCGGCAGGCCAACGGCAGCCTGATCGTCGCCGACGGCAGGCCCATCGGATCCGCGCTGATCGGGCAGGGCTTTGAGAGCGACCGTTATTTCGCCTCGCGTCCCTCGGCCGCCGGCAAGGGCTATGACGGGCTGGCCTCGTCGGGGTCCAACCTCGGCCCCGCCGCGCAGGCGCTCGCCGATCGCGTGAGAGGCGACGTGGCGAAGCTGGAAGCAACCGGCGCGGGCGCGCCGCCGGTCGATCTCGTCACCGCCTCCGCCTCCGGCCTCGATCCCGACATCAGCCCGTCTGCGGCCGATTATCAGGTCGCCCGCGTGGCGAAAGCGCGCGGCCTTCCCGAAGCAGTCGTCCGCCAGCTTGTCGCGCGCGCGGTCGAGCGCCCGGCCCTTCCCTTCCTGGGCGAGGCGCATGTCAACGTCCTCGCGCTCAATCTCGCGCTGGACAGGCTGAACGCCGGCGCCCGCGAATGATCGCGCGGGGCGTCGCCGGGCGCGCACCATGCCTCCGGAGACGCCCCCGCCCTCTTGTCCCGAGCCAATGTTAGCGCTAACTTTCCGCCGTCGAGACGCCGGCAGGCGCGGAGTCGGAGGGGAGTGAACATGTTTCATCATGCTTGGTTGGTCGCGGGCGGAGCCTTGCTCGCCGCAGGTTCGGCGTCCGCCGTGGCGCAGGGCGCGCCCGAAAGCCGCCACTATCTTTCCCAGCCGCTCGTCACGTCGATCTTCACCGCCGATCCCTCGGCGCATGTCTGGGGCGGCAGGATCTACGTCTATCCCAGTCATGACATCGACGCCGGCATTCCCGACGACGACCTCGGCAACCAATATGCGATGCGCGATTATCGCGTGCTCGAGATGGACCGGATCGGCGGCAAGGTGAAGATCGGCCCCGTCGCGCTCGACCTGAAGCAGGTGCCCTGGGCCGACAAGCAGATGTGGGCGCCCGACGCCGCCTATAAGAACGGCGTCTATTATCTCTATTTCCCGGCCAAGGATAAGGACGGCGTCTTTCACATCGGCGTCGCGACCTCAAAGTCGCCGATGGGGCCGTTCAAGGCCGAACCAAAGCCCATTGCCGGCAGCTTTTCGATCGACCCTGCCGTGTTCACCGACGCTGACGGCAAAAGCTATATCTATTTCGGCGGCATCTGGGGCGGCCAGCTCCAGAAATGGGCGACGGGCAAATATGATCCGTCGATCGGCGAAAGCGATCTGAAGCAGGACGACAAGCCCGCGCTCAGCGCCAAGGTCGCCTTGCTCTCGCCCGACATGAAGAGCTTCGCCGAAGCCCCGCGCGACGTCGTCATTCTCGACGAAGCCGGCAAGCCGCTGCTGGGCGGCGACCATGATCGCCGCTTCTTCGAGGCGTCGTGGCTGTATAAGCGCGCCGGCAAATATTATTTCACCTACTCGACCGGCGACACGCATTTCCTCGCCTATGCCGTCGGCGACAATCCCTATGGGCCTTTCACTTACAAGGGCCATTTCCTGCTGCCGGTGCAGGGCTGGACGACGCATCATTCGATCGTCGACTGGGGCGGCAAGACCTGGCTTTTCTATGCCGACACCCAGTTGAGCGGGAAAAACCACCTGCGCAACGTCAAGGTGACCGAGCTGCATTTCAATCCCGAC
>QFNN01000067.1 GCA_003240855.1 Sphingomonas sanxanigenens | reverse complement strand
CAGTCCCAGTGTGGCTGATCATCCTCTCAGACCAGCTAAGGATCGTCGCCTTGGTGAGCCTTTACCTCACCAACAAGCTAATCCTACGCGGGCTCATCCTTGGGCGATAAATCTTTGGACTTACGTCATCATCCGGTATTAGCAGTCATTTCTAACTGTTATTCCGAACCCAAGGGCAGATTCCCACGCGTTACGCACCCGTGCGCCACTAGACCCGAAGGTCTCGTTCGACTTGCATGTGTTAGGCATGCCGCCAGCGTTCGTTCTGAGCCAGGATCAAACTCTCAAGTTTGATGTTCCATACCGGCGCGGGCGGAATGACCCACGTCAGTACAGCTCATTTCAAGGAGCCGTTCCTGCACAAATACATGGTGTGTATCAGGACATTGGAACGGCTTGGTTTGTCCGAGTATCCAGCACCTTGAATGCTGGACCCGGGGCCGCCGCCCACATGTCCCTTCATCTAACCGACAATGTCAAAGAGCCGAAAAACGCGGACGCCCTAGCTTCCCCCTTTTTACCGGGGTGACCGGGCATCCTGGTTTTTAGCGACCGCGGTGGGGACCGGCTGGTCCGTCGCTGCGGTGGAGCGGCATATATGGGGGGGTGTTCGGGGCGTCAACAGCATTTTTGCAATTTTGTTTCGCGGACCCCTGAAACCCGCAGAAATGCTTAATTTCTTGGCCGTATTTTCTCACCCATGACGCAGGCCGGCGATTCGGGAATCAGCCCCGACAGCATCGAGAATCAGATTCGGAACGCCATATTCTGGCGCTCGGGGAGCCAGATTCTCGCGCAAATGCTGATGTGGGCCGCGACTCTGGTCGTGATTCGACTGTTGAGCCCCGCCGACTACGGTCTGTTCGCGATGACGCAGACGGTGCTCGCGCTGTTCAACGTCATGAACGGCTATGGATTCGCCGCCGCGCTGGTCCAGGCGCCGCGCGTGGACGACCGGCGCGTGGCCCAGGTGTTCGGCATGCTCATCCTGCTGAACGGCGCGCTCGCGCTGGCGCAGCTCGCCATCGCGCCGCTGGCCGCTTCCTATTATCGCCAGCCACAGGTCGCGCAGATGCTGAGCGCGCAGGCGTTGCTCTACCTGCTCACTCCCTTCATCGCATTGCCCAGCGCCCTGCTGAGCCGCACGCTCGATTTCCGCAGACAGGCGCGGGTCAATCTGGCGGCGGCGCTGGCGGGCGCGACGACATCGCTGGGCTGCGCATTGGGCGGGCTGGGGGTGTGGACGCTGGTGGCCGCGCCGATCGCGCTATTCGGAACGCGCGCAGTGGGGCTGACGATCGCCGCCGGCGGCCTGATTCGTCCGAGCTTCCGGTTCGACGGGGCAGGCGCGACCTTCGGCTTCGGCGGGGCGCTGCTGCTCGGGCAGATATTCTGGATCATCCAGTCACAGGCCGACATCGTGATCGCGGGGCGCATGCTCGATCCCCATGATCTCGGGCTTTATGCCGAAGCGCTGTTCCTTGCGCTGATCTTCACAAGCAAGTTCGT
This sequence comes from Sphingomonas sanxanigenens, assembly GCA_003240855.1. GTDB lineage: Bacteria > Pseudomonadota > Alphaproteobacteria > Sphingomonadales > Sphingomonadaceae > Sphingomonas_L > Sphingomonas_L sanxanigenens_A. The sequence continues at coordinate 14,824 of QFNN01000067.1, read as the reverse complement.
GCCTCCGCTCAACGAGGTCGCCTTCCCCGCCTATGCGCGCGTCCAGCACGATCGGCAGATCGCGGCGCGCGGTTTCCTGAAGGCCGTGCGATTCGTGATGCTGCTCGCCTGCCCACTCTATGCGGGGCTGGCGCTGACCACGCCGAGCCTGATCGAAACGCTGTTCGGCGCCAAATGGATGGGAATGGCGCCCTATGCGACGATCATCGCCATCGCGATGCCCATCATCACGCTGCAGATCCTGTTCGCGCCGGCGACCAACGGGCTGGGCCAGCCCCGAATCGCCATGTGGTGCGCGGCCGCAGGCGCGATCATCATGCCGCTCTGCTTTCTGGGCGGGCTGCAATGGGGCGGGGCGATGGGGCTCGCTGCCGCCTGGCTGGTTGGCGCGCCGCTGCTGCTGGCGGTCACCGGCTGGCTTTCGCTTCCCGCGATAGGCGCGCGCTGGAACGATCTGGCCCACGCGGTCGCGCCAGCAGCCGGGGCCACGGCCGGCATGGCCGTCGCACTGGCGATCGCCGCGACGATGACGACGCCGCTCCATGCCGCGCCGCGCCTTGCGCTGCTCGTCACGATCGGCGTCGCCAGCTATTGCGGTCTGCTCTTCGCCTTCGCCCGCCCAACGCTGGACGAACTGGTGCGAATCGCACGCCAGCGGCCGGCCGCCGCCTGATCAGGCGCTCTGAATGTAATCGCGCAGCGCGTTGGCCTCGGCTTCGATTCGATCGATCCTGAACTTCACCAGATCGCCGATCGACACGAAACCGACCAGGGCCTCGCCTTCGATCACGGGTAAATGACGGATGCGCCGGCGCGTCATCAAGGCCAGCGCGCCCAGCACATCCTGCCGGGGTTCGACCGACACGGCCGGCGCAGTCATCAGTTCGGAGACCGGCATGTCGAGCGCCTGATCGCCATGTGCGGCGACGGCGTGAATCACATCGCGTTCAGAAAAAATGCCGACGACGCGCCCGCCCTCGATCACCGGCATGGCCCCGATTCGCCTGCCAGCGAGCACCGCGACGGCATCGCGCACCGTTGTCGCACCACCAATGTTGATAACATCGCCTTCACGTCCGGCGATGATTGCCGATATCGTCATGGTCCGCCCTCCTCTCCATTGTCGTTTGTGGGCGGTTGATGTTCCCATGAACCCGCGACAAAGGGAAGCAATGCCGACGCTTTCGGATCCCGAATATGCAGCCTTCGCCTGGCGGCGCTATCGCCAGCTTCTATGCTGGATGACTCTGGCCGCTCTGGCCGCAGTCGCCGTTGCGCTGGCGGGGTTGCACTGGGCGAAGGGACCACTGCCCGTTCATCTGGCGATCGCGACCGCGCTGGGCGTGTTCTTCTCGGTGATGATGGCGGCCGCGCTGATGGGACTTGTTTTCCTGAGCGACGGGACCGGGCATGACGAAAGCGTAGGCAGGCCGGACGAAGCGCCGGATGACCCATGGCGACAGAAAGGCCGCAAATGACCAAGCAGATCGAACCCATCCTCCGAGTCGTGCCGCGCCCGGGCGACATCAATTCCAACGGCCATATCTTCGGCGGCTGGGTGCTGTCGCAGATGGATATCGCCGGCGGCATCGTCGCCGGACGGGAAGCGCACGGCCCGACCGCGACCGTGGCGATCGAGGCGATGAAGTTCATCGCGCCGGTGCTGCTGCGCGACATCATCTCGGTCTATGCGAGAGTCGAGCGGCGCGGGCGGACTTCGATGGGCATCCGGATCGAAGTTGTCGCCGAACGCAATGGCGGCGAGCTGGTGAAGGTGACCGAAGGCCTGTTCACCTTCGTCGCGCTCGACGAGAATCACCGCCCCCGGCCGCTGCCCGAAAAGCGCGAAGGCTGAACCCAAAGATGAAGCGGCGCCGGCCATAGGGCCGACGCCGCTTCACATAATCGGAACAGCGGAAACGGGGCGTCAGGCCTCGACGGCGCTGGCCTCGCTGCGGCGGGGACGTCCGCGCCGGCGCGGCGCCGGCGCAGCCTCGCCAGCTTCGTCGCCTTCATCAGCCACCGGGGTCGACAGCGCGGGCGGCAGGATCGTGGCGTCGAACGATTCGCCGGCGCTCTCGACCTGCGGCTGGCCTTCCGCCTTCCGCCGGCGACCACGGCGCGGCGCGCGCGATTCGTCATCGGCCCTATCGTCGGACCGACCGTTCAGATCGCCCTGACCGGCGTCGGCCTCGACGGGCTGCTCGGCGGTTTCGGCGCGATTGCCGCGCTGCTCTTCATCGCGACGCGGCTGATGGCGCTGCTGCTCGCGCGGATCGAAGCGATCGTCCGCGCGGATGTCGTCGCCGTCGAAATCGTCGCTGTCATTATCCTCGCGCTGGCGGCGCTGCTGATTCTGGTCCTCGAAGCGCGAACGGCTTTCGTTGAGCACGCGGAAATAGTGATCGGCGAACTGGAGATAATATTCGGTGTTGACCCGATCGCCCTGCATCTGCGCGTCGCGCGCGAGGTTGCGATATTTTTCCAGAAGCTGCGGCGCGTTGCCACGGGCGCGGTTGTCGATCCGGTTGCCCTGCTCGGGCCGCCCCGAATTGTTCGGCGAACGCTGTCCACCACGACCGCGACGGCGGCCGGCCTGACGATTGTTGATCAACTTGTCCGTTTCCTCGTGCTGTTCAATCCGTTCCGTTCCGATCAAAGCCAATCGGATGCACGTTCGCTGCGGAACGCCGGACATGCGCGAATCGCATGCGGCTGCCGCCTTCCGCCAGAGCGGCCGGACCGGCCGCCTCCAGTGTGTCGGAGTAGGGGCGCGCAGGTCCGGCGCTCCTCCCGCCGGGATCCGCTTCGTCCCTTTGCCCCATCTAGTGCCTCGCCCGCGGCATTCCAAGCATAAAGATGTGACGATTATCTTGCGTCAGCGCGTCAGGGCGAGACAGCGGTCAAGCCCTGCAAGATCGCGGCGTACCGCCACAGCGAAGCCTGCCGCCCTGGCAAGTGCGGAAACGGCCGCCGCCTGCGTGGCGCCGATCTCGATCGCCGCGACGCCGCCAGGGGCGAGCAATGCCGGCAATTGCGGGATCAGGCGCCGATAATCGTCCAGCCCTTCCGCCCCCGCGAACAGAGCCGATGCCGGCTCATGGCCCTGCACCTCCAGGGGCAGGACGGCGTCAGCCTCGACATAGGGCGGGTTGCACAGAATCAGGTCAAAAGGCCCGGCAAGCCCCTCAGCCCAATCGCCGGCGACGAACTGCGCGCGCGCGGAAAGACCAAGACGATCAGCGTTCGCCGAGGCGATGGCCAGCGCTGCCGGCGAGCGATCCACGCCGATACCCGTCGCCGATGGCCACTGATCGAGCGCGGCGAGCAGCAGCGCGCCCGATCCGACGCCGAGATCAAGAATGCGCGCGGGACCGCCGCGCCCGAAATGATCGACCGCCGTCTCGATCAGCGTCTCGCTGTCGGGGCGGGGAATGAGCACGCCGGGCGCAACGCCAAGATCGATCGTCCAGAAGGCGCGGCGGCCGGTGATATAGGCGACAGGCTCGTGCGCCAGCCGGCGTGCGACCAGCGCCTCGAAGCCGGGGGGAGCGTCCTTCGGAGCGCCGCCGAGCAGCATCTGGTCGCGATCGACGCCCAGCGCGTGAGCCATCAGCAGCTCGGCATCGAGGCGCGGCGTTTCGGAAACGGCGGCGATGCGCCGGGCGGCGGCGGTCAGCGCCGGCTCAGTCATCCAGATTGGCGAGCCGCGCCGCCTCATCCTCGGCGATCAGGGCGCCGATCAGCTCATCGAGCTGGCCTTCCATGATCTCGGGCAGGCGGTGGAGCGTCAGATTGATGCGGTGATCGGTCACGCGCCCCTGCGGATAATTATAGGTGCGGATGCGCTCCGAGCGGTCGCCCGATCCGACCATCGCCTTGCGCGTGCCCGATCGCGCCGCCGCGAGACGCTCGCGCTCCGCCTCGTAAAGCCGCGTGCGGAGCACCTTGAGCGCCTTGGCCTTGTTCTTATGCTGCGACTTCTCGTCCTGCTGGATGACGACGAGGCCGGTAGGCAGGTGAGTGATGCGCACCGCGCTGTCCGTGGTGTTGACCGACTGGCCGCCGGGCCCCGACGAGCGATAGACGTCGATGCGCAGATCGCGCGCCTCATCGATCTGGACGTCGACTTCCTCGGCCTCGGGCAGCACCGCGACGGTCGCCGCCGAGGTGTGGATGCGGCCGCCGCTTTCGGTCGCCGGCACGCGCTGGACGCGGTGGACGCCGCTTTCAAACTTGAGCCGCGCGAACACGCCGGCGCCGCTGACGCTGGCGACGACTTCCTTGTAACCGCCCAGATCGGCGGGGCTGGCCGATATGATCTCGACGCGCCAGCCGCGCTCCTCGGCATAACGCGCATACATCCGGAACAGATCGCCCGCGAACAGCGCGGCCTCGTCGCCGCCGGTGCCCGCCCTGATCTCGAGCATCGCCGCGCGCTCGTCCGCCGCGTCGCGCGGCAGGAGGCGAAGCGCCAGCGTGCGTTCGGCCTCAGGCAGGCGATCGCGGATGTCGCGTGCTTCCTCAACGGCCATTTCGCGAATCTCGGCTTCGGCCGACGCATCCTCGGCAAGCAGCCCGAGCACGTCGAGTTCGGCGCGAAGCCGCCGGACCTCGCCGGCCGCCTGCGCGACCGGTTCGAGTTCGGCATATTCCTTCGATACCGAGACGAAGCGGTCGGCGGCCAGATCGCCCGTTGCAAGCAGCGCCTGCAACTCGTCACGCCGCGCCTCGATGGCGGCGATGCGATCGGCCGAGATGGAGGTCATGCGGCGAGCACCGCCCCTAAAAGCCCCGACAGTGCGACATTCTCCTGCGCGCCGGTATCGAGGCGCTTCACTGCCGCCTCACCGCGCGCCAGCTCGTCGTCGCCGATGATGATCGCGATACGCGCGCCGGCCGCATCGGCCTTCTGCATCCGCCGCTTCATATTGCCGCGATAGGCCATGTCCGCCGTTATGCCGGCGCGACGCAGATCGGCGATGATGCCGATCGCAGCGACTTCTGCGGCCGCGCCCATCGGCACCACGGCGACTGCGACGGTCGGCGCCGCCGGCTCTTCGATGAGCATCGCCAGCCGCTCGATCCCCGCCGCCCAGCCGACCGCCGGGGTCGCCGGGCCGCCGAGCGCCTCGATCAGCCCGTCATAGCGGCCGCCGGCGAGCACAGTGCCCTGCGCGCCCAGCCGATCAGTGACGAACTCGAACGCGGTGTGGCGATAATAATCGAGGCCCCGCACCAGCGCGCCGTTGCGAACATAGGCGACGCCCGCAGCGTCCAGCCCCTTGCGCACGGCGTCGAAGAAAGCGCCGGCCTCAGCGGTCAGATAATCGTCGATGACCGGGGCTGCGTCCGCCACGGGGCGATCGCGCGCGTCCTTTGAATCGAGGATGCGCATCGGATTCCTGGCCAGCCGCTCGATGCTTTCCTCGGACAGCGCGTCGCGATGCTTCTCGAAATGCGCGACCAGCGCCTCGCGCCAGGCCGCGCGGCTTTCGGCGTCGCCCAGCGTGTTGAGCTGGAGCGTCACGCCCTCGCTCACCCCAAGTTCATGCAGCAGTTGATCGGCCATCACCAGCAGATCAACGTCGGCTGCCGACTCTGCGGGGCCGATCACTTCGGCGTCAAGCTGGTGAAACTGGCGGAAGCGCCCCTTCTGCGGGCGCTCATAGCGAAAGAGCGGGCCATGAGTCGCCAGCTTGAGCGGCGCATATTGCTGCCAGCCGTTGGTCAGATAAGCGCGCGAGATGCCGGCGGTAAACTCGGGGCGCAGCGTCAGCGAATCCCCGCCGCGATCCTCGAACGTGTACATTTCCTTCGAGACCACGTCGGTGGTCTCGCCCAGCGAGCGCGCGAACACAGCCGTCGCCTCGAACACCGGCACTTCGATGCGTTGAAAGGCGTAGAGGCGGCGGACGCGATCGAAGGTGTCGACGACATGCGCGAAGCGGCGTTCGGCGTCGCCGAGCATGTCCTGCGTGCCGCGGATCGCCTGGGGGGTTTTCTGTGCTGACATAGAAGAGGCGCTCTCTAGGCGAGGACGCGGCGAATCGCTAGCGTCTCGCCATGGAAAAAAGCACGAAGCCGCAAGGGCTGGGATCGTGGATCGCACCGTGGCGATTCATTCTTTTTCTGGCTCTCCTCATCATCGCGGTTCCGATCGGGCATCTCTGGCTGCCGCTGGGCCATGCGCTGATGGGCGGCTTCGACATTGCGGCGTTCACCTTCCTTGTCACGGAGATATCGCTGCTTCGCGCGGGCAGCGCCAGGGAGATGCGTGAGATTGCGCGCAATAACGACGCCCATCGCGCTCTTCTGCTGGTTATCAGCGGGATCGTTTCGGTTGCGATACTAGTGGCGGTTGCGGTCGAGCTGAGCGCGGGGCAGGCGCCGACGCCGGCGATCGTCATCCTGGTGATCGGAACGCTGGCGCTGGCCTGGCTGTTCTCCAACCTCGTTTACGCGCTCCATTACGCGCATCTCTTCTATGTCGGCGGCGAGGACGGGAAGGATCGCGGCGGCATCGCCTTTCCGGGCACCAAAGAGCCGGATTACTGGGATTTCGTCTATTTCAGCTTCACGCTGGGCATGACCTTCCAGACATCCGACGTCGACATTCCCGGACCGCATATGCGCAGGGTCGTCATTTTCCACTGCCTGGCGGCCTTTGTATTCAACATCGGCGTGCTCGCCTTCACCATCAACGTGCTGGGCGGCAAAAGCTGACCATCCTTTCGGGGCTGGGAGAGGGCGGACGCCGCATCTGATCCAGAAAATCTGGAGCTGCTTCTGGACCTTTGGGCGCCGAGCCGCTTAAGTCGCCTTTCTCCATCACAAGAAGAGTAGTCGATGCTTTCCCGTTCGCTGTCGCTTGCCTTCCTCCTCGCCTCGACCGCCAGCCTCGCCGCCAACAGCGCGCCCCAGCCGGTTCCGATCATCGACAGCGTCCCGGCGGCGCAGGATGTCGCCTATCCCGGCACGATCAGGCTGGATGTCGATGCGACTGACGTGATTCGCGGCATCTTCCGCGTGCGCGAGACGATTCCGGTCGCGAAGGCCGGGCCGATGGTGCTGCTCTATCCGCAGTGGCTGCCCGGCAATCACAGCCCCACGGGGCCGATCCCCAAGCTGGCCGGGCTGATCATCACTGCGGGCGGCAAGCGCGTCGAATGGACGCGCGACCCGGTGAACGTCTACGCCTTCCACATCGACGTGCCGGCGGGCGCGAAACAGCTCGACATCGCGCTCCAATATCTCTCGGCCACCGATACGGCGCAGGGGCGCATCCAGGCGACGCCCGCGATGCTGAGCCTGCAGTGGGAAAAAGTCTCGCTCTACCCGGCGGGCTATTTCACCCGCCGCATCCCGATCACCGCCAGCGCGACTTATCCCGCCGGCTGGACCGCGGCCTCGGGCCTGCCCGCGACCGCCAGCGGATCGACCTATCAATATGAGACGACAAGCTATGAGACGCTGGTCGATTCGCCTGTCATCGCCGGCCGCTATTACAGGAAATATGCGCTGAGCCCGCGCGTCGACCTCGACATCGTCGCCGACAATCCCGCCGAGCTGGAAGCCACGCCGCAGCAGATAGAGGCGCACAAGGCGCTGGTGACCCAGGCGACCAAGCTGTTCGGCAGCCAGCATTATGACCGCTATCACTTCCTGCTGAGCATCTCGGACGAGATGGGCGGGATCGGCCTCGAGCATCATCGCAGTTCGGAGGACGGCGTCGGCCTCGGCTATTTCAGCAAATGGAATGACGGCCCCGGCGGCCGCAACCTGTTGCCGCACGAATATACCCATAGCTGGAACGGCAAGTTCCGCCGCCCCGCCGACCTGTGGACCCCCGATTACAGCATGCCGATGCGCGGCAGCCTGTTGTGGGTCTATGAAGGCCAGACGCAATTCTGGGGCTATGTACTGCAGGCGCGATCGGGAATCGTCAGCAAGCAGGATACGCTCGACGCGCTCGCCTCGATCGCCGCGAGCTACGACAATCTGCCGGCGCGGGGCTGGCGCGACCTGATCGACACCACCAACGATCCGGTGATGGCGCAGCGCCGCCCCAAAGGCTGGCTGAGCAACCAGCGGTCCGAGGACTATTATAATGAAGGGCTGCTCGTCTGGCTCGAAGTCGATTCGATCCTGCGCGCGCAAACCGGCGGCGCCAAGTCGATGGACGATTTCGCCCAGGCTTTCTTCGGCATCAACGACGGCGACTGGGGCGAAGTCACCTACAAGTTCGACGACATCGTCGCGACACTGCAGTCGATCGCCCCCTATGACTGGGCCACGCTGCTCAACACGCGCCTGACCGAGCACGCCCGGGGCGCGCCGCTGAACGGATTCGTCAACAATGGTTACCGGCTGATCTACACCGAAACCCAGACGCCCTTCCTCAAAGACCGCGACCGCAGCCGCAAGATCGTGGACCTCAGCTATTCGATCGGGCTGACCGCCAGCACGCGCGGCGGCACGATCAGCGCGGTGATGTGGGACGGCCCGGCCTTCAACGCCGGACTCGACGTCGGAACCGACATCATCGCGGTCAACGGGCGCGGCTTTTCCGAAGAAGCGCTGAAACAGGCGGTGACCATCGCCAAGGGCGGCAAGGAGCCGATCAATCTGATCGTCCGCAATGGCGACCGCTTCCGCGAAGTGGCCATCGACTATCATGGCGGGCTGCGCTATCCGCGCCTCGAAAAGACGGGCAGCGGAGAGGGCGGCCTAGACAGGTTGCTGACGGCAAAACCGTAGCACCCTCCATTTTTTCGAGGATAGCATGAATATCGATCTGATCCCGGTCGGCGACGATCCGCCCAACAGCCTGAACGTCGTCATCGAGGTTCCCGTCGGCGGCGAGCCTGTGAAATATGAGTTCGACAAGAAGTCGGGCGCCCTGTTCGTCGATCGCATCCTGCACACGCCGATGCGCTACCCGGCAAATTACGGCTTCGTCCCGCACACGCTGTCGCCCGACGGCGATCCGCTCGACGCGCTGGTGATCGCGCGATCGCCCTTCGTGCCGGGCTGCGTCGTCCGCGCCCGCCCGATCGGCGTGCTCAACCTCGAGGACGAGCATGGCGGCGACGAGAAGCTGATCTGCGTTCCCGTCGATTCGACCTTCCCTTATTATTCGGACGTCGGCGAACGCGGCGACCTGCCCTCGATCGTGCTTCAGCAGATCGAGCATTTCTTCACTCACTATAAGGATCTCGAAGCCGAGAAGTGGGTGCGGATCGGCAAGTGGGGCGACGCCAAGGACGCCCGCGACATCGTCCTTGAGGCGATCGAGCGCGCCAAGGGCGCCAAGGCGGCCTAAGCCGCCGATGGTTCAGCGGCGTCGGCGCTTCGCCGGCGCCCGCTGGCCCGCCTGCACGGCAAGCCCGGCCCATTCGCGCATCGCATCCGCATCGTCGTGGACCGCATCGGGCGCGCGACGATAGTTCATCGTCATCGTCCTGCCCTTCGCCTCATAGGTGAAGCGATCGCAGCCCTGCGCATCCCAGATCGCGTCGCTCTGCGCATCCGCCTTGAACCAGAGCTGGTCGAAGGCGACGATCGCGAACACCGCGCCATCCAGATATAGCGTCGCACCGCCCATCATGGCGCGCGAACTGACATGCCCCATCGGCTCCAGCGCTTCGGCGACCCACGCGACAAGGCCAGGGTCAACCGCCATCAGTGCAGCAGCTTCAACCCGGCGATGCAGCCGACCAGCCCCGCAATCAGCAGCAGGCGCGCCGCGTTGATCGGCTCGCCGAACCAGATCATCCCGACGATCACCGTGCCCAGCGCGCCGATCCCGCCCCAGACGGCGTAGGCCGTGCCCATGGGGATAGCGCGCGAGGCGACTTCAAGCAGCCCCATCGACAGAGACACAGAGGCAAGGAAGCCCAGCGTCCAGGGGATGTTCCTGAACCCGTCGACGAAGCGCAGGCAGGTCGTGAAGCCGACCTCGAAGAAGCCGCCCAAGATCAGAAGAAGCCAGGCCATTTCACGCCGCCTCCGCAGCAAGCGCGGCCAGCGCCGCGCCGTCCACCCGATTGACCGTCCACTCCTCCATCGGCCTGGCCCCGAGCGACCGGTAGAAGGCGATGGCCGGCTCGTTCCAGTCGAGCACCGACCATTCGAGCCGCGCGCAGCCGCGTTCGAGCGCGATCGCGGCGAGCTGCGCCAGCAACGCCTTGCCCAATCCCGACCCGCGCGCCTTGGGCATGACGAACAGATCTTCGAGATAAAGGCCCGGCCTGCCCTCGAAGGTCGAAAAATTGTGGAAGAAAAGCGCAAAGCCCTGCGCCTTGTCATCCTGCTCGCCGATCAGAACCTCGGCATGGGGGCGGTCGCCGAACAGGTGGCGGCCAAGCGTATCGCGATCGAGCCGCACTTCATGCGCCAGCCGCTCATAGTCGGCGAGGCGGCGGATGAAGTCGATGACGAGATCGAGATCGGCAGGGGACGCCGGACGGATCGCCAGGCTCATGGCGCGGCCTCCACGCCCGGCGCGGGCGGAGGCCGCTTGCGCGCCGCGACGAGGCAGCCGACCACGATCAGCGCGGCGCCGGCGATCGTCGCCAGCGTCAGCGATTCGCCGAACACCAGCCAGCCGAGGATGCTCGCCCAGATGAAGGCGGTATATTCGACCGGCGCGAGATAGCTCGCCTCGGCATGGGCATAAGCCCATGAGAGGAGAAGGAGCGAGAAAAGCGACAGCATCGACGCGAACAGCAGCATCGGCAGATGCGCCGCGCCAGGCAAGCCGCCGAAAAGCGGCGACGCCGCGCCGAATACGACCGCCAGCGTGAGATTGAGGAAGAATACGACCTCGACCGGGCCGGCCACCTGCGACTGACGGCGCATCAGCACGAGATTATAGGCGTAGAGGATCGCCGCAGCGAGGATGGCGAGCGCGCCGAGCAGCGCTTCCGGCCCCGGCGCGGCATCGAGCTGACCCGCGACGATCACCAGCACGCCTGCGAAAGCGACGGCCGATCCCATGATCGCGCCGCGCCCGACCGTCTCGCCGAGCAGCAGCGCCGCCAGGAACAGCGTAATCAGCGGCGCGATGAAGGACAGCGCCACGCCGGGCGCAAGCGGCATGCGCACCAGCCCCCAGAAGAAGAGCGCAACGGATCCTCCGGCGACCAGCGCGCGGAGGATGTGCAGGCGGATGACGGGCCAGGCGGGCCAGGGACTGCGGCGCGCGAAGAAGATCGCGCCGGCGACCGCCGTGCTGAAGATGCTGCGCCAGAGCAGCGCGTTGAGCACGCCGAGGCTGATCGACAGCCCCTTCATCGCCGCGTCCATCCCCGAGAATGTCGCGATGCCAAGCGCCGCGACCATGAAGGCGAAGGCCGGGGCAGGGTGCGTTGGAATGAAGCCGCGCGTTGCCATGGCGCGCGCATAGCCGATGGCGGGGCGGCTGTCGCCTGACGCTATTTCAGAAACATCCGGTCGTCGCGGATCGTGACGCTGCCGATCCTGGAGAGGAAGGACTGGCCGAGCAGCGACACGTCCAGCCCGTCGGCGATTATCGCCGCGCGGACGCCGCGCGCTTCGTTATTGCCGATCGCGACGCTGTCCAGCTCAAGCGGGATGCCGCGCACGTCGCCGCTCGCCCCGCGCCCGACGACGGTGAAATCGGCGGGCGAGAAGTTGAAGCCGACGCGGCGCGCATCCTCAGTGGTCAGCGCGACCATCGAAGCGCCGGTATCGACGACGAAGTGCACGAGCTGGCCATTGACCATCGCGTCGACATAGAAATGCCCGTCCGGCCGGCGCTCCAGAATCGTCTCGACGCCGTTGGCGCTGCGCGTCTGTGCGAGAGGCGACGCGCTGATCGTCGCGACCTGCGCGGGATCGGCGGGGCCGGGCGCGCCCCTGGGCAGGATCAGCCCGATGGCCGCGCCAAAGAGAATCGCGAAGATGAGCAGGCGTCCGGCCATGCCGTCGCCCTAACGGCCAAAGCCTTCGCCCCGATTAGCCACGATGGTGAATCGCCGGTAAAAGCCAGTCAGGCGGCCTGCGCTTCCGCAGCCGCCTCGATCTCCGCCGCCTTCGCTTCGACCAGCTTCACGATATGGTCGATCATGTCGGCATCCTGGACATGATGGTCCGTGACGCCCGACAGATAGACCATATGCTTGCCGTTGCCGCCGCCGGTGATGCCGATATCGGTCTCGCGCGCCTCGCCGGGGCCGTTGACGACGCAGCCGAGCACCGAAAGCGACATCGGCGTGCGGATATGCTGAAGCCGCTCCTCAAGCGCCTGGACGGTGCGGATAACGTCGAATCCCTGACGCGCGCAGGACGGGCAGGAAACGACGCGGACGCCGCGATTACGGATGCCCAGCGCCTTCAGCATCTCGTAGCCGACGCGCACTTCCTCTTCCGGCTCGGCCGAGAGCGAGACGCGGATCGTATCGCCGATGCCGAACCAGAGCAGCGAGCCGATGCCGATCGCCGACTTGACCGTGCCGCCGATGAGGCCGCCCGCCTCGGTGATGCCGAGATGGAGGGGGCAATCGACGGCTTCGGCGAGCTGCTGATAGGCGGCGACCGCGAGAAAGACGTCCGACGCCTTCACCGCGACCTTATATTCGCGGAAGTCGTGATCCTCGAGGATACGGATATGGTCGAGCGCCGATTCGACCAGCGCCTCGGGACAGGGCTCGCCATATTTTTCGAGCAAATCCTTCTCAAGGCTGCCCGCATTGACGCCGATTCGGATCGCGCAGCCATTCGCCTTGGCGGCGTTGACGACCTCCCGGACTCGATCGGCCGAGCCGATATTGCCGGGATTGATGCGCAGGCAGGCGGCGCCGGCGTCGGCGGCCTCGATCGCGCGCTTATAATGGAAATGAATATCCGCGACGATCGGCACGCGCGAGGCGCGGACGATCTGCTTGAGCGCCGTCGTGCTTTCCACATCGGGGCAGGAGACGCGGATGATGTCGACCCCGGCATCCTCGCAACGACGAATCTGGTCGATCGTCGCCCTGGCGTCGGCGGTCAGCGTGTTGGTCATGGTCTGGACCGTGATCGGCGCGTCGCCGCCCACAGGAACATTGCCGACCATGATCTGGCGGGAAGTACGGCGCACAATATCGCGCCAGGGACGAATGGACATGGATTCTCGCTCGTCTGCGTCGGGGAGGCATATAGCGTGTGCGGCGCAGCGATGCGAGGGGCATATGTCAGCACGATCTTAAGAAAGCGCGATCGGGCGCGGGCCGGGCACGGGACGGCGCGCCGGGGCTGGGCAGAAACAGGTTATCGGTTAGCTTGCCGGAACGCGTATCGAGTTTTTGGGGGGCCATGAAGCGGGGAATCCTACATGCCGCGATCCTGACGATCGCCTTGCTGAGCGGCTGTGCGAAATCGCCGAAACCGGCGCCCTTGCCCGCCCCCGACCCTGGCCCCACAGCCACGCCGGCGCGGCCGGCAGCCGCAGCAGCCTCTGCAGACGGTCTGGAAGCGCTTTGGCATGTGCGCGCGGGGCTAAACGTCGCCGCGCTCAGTTGCCGGGATGCAGCCATCGCCGCCGGCTACAACCGCATGCTGAAAAACCACAAGGCGCCGCTCGCCAGCGCCTATTCGGCGGAGACGCTGGCCCACAAGGCGGGCGGGGCGACGGCGCTCGATCGCCATATGACGCAGGTCTACAATCGCTTCGCCGACCCGCGGAGCCAGGCCGGGCTGTGTGCGGCGGCGCGGCAGGCGCAGGCCGCGATCGCCGCGCCGGGGGCGGACCTGACGGCGATGGCCCCGATGCTGCTCGCGCGCCTCGAATCGCCGGGGCAGGCAGCCACGCTCAACCTGGCCGGAGCGGCGCCCGCGATCAGCGCCGGCGGCTGGCTGGTCCAGTTCGGCACCTATTCGGGGCAAGACGCGGCGGAGACGGCGTGGCGGCGAATCGGCGCGCGCCTGCCCGCAATGGCGGGGCGCAGCCCGCGCTACGATCCGGTGCCCGGCAAGTCGCTGGTGCGGCTGCGCGTGGGGCCGATCGACAATCGCGCCGCCGCGCAGGGACTATGCGCATCGGCCCTGAAAGCGGGGCTCGACTGCCTTCCTGTCGTCGGGTGAAAGATCACGCCGCTTCGAGGATCGTCGCGATTCCCTGACCGCCGCCGATGCACTGGGTGGACAGCGCATAGCGCTTGCCCTCGCGCTTCAGCAGTTGCGCAGCCTTGCCGGTGATTCGCGCGCCCGTCGCGCCCAGCGGGTGGCCGAGCGCGATCGCGCCGCCATCGAGATTGACGCGCGCGCGATCGATGCCCAGTTCGTTGAGGCAGGCGACGGCCTGCGACCCGAACGCCTCGTTGATCTCGACGATATCGATGTCGCCGATCGACAGACCGGCGCGGGCAAGCGCCTTCAGCGTCGCGGGGACGGGACCCATCCCCATAATCTCAGGCGCGCAGCCCGCGATGGCCGTGGCCCGGATTCGCGCCAGCACGTCCAGATTGTGGCGTGCGGCGAATTCTTCCGAAGTGACCAGCACCGCCGCCGCGCCGTCGGTCAGCGGCGAGGCGGTGCCGGCTGTTACGGTGCCCCCCTCGCCAAAGGCGGGCTTGAGCGAAGCCAGCCCCTCAAGCGTGGTCTGCGGGCGCAGGCAACCGTCCGCATCGACCGTGCCGTCGATCGTCTCGACCGCGACCAGTTCGCCCGCCAGCCTGCCCGCCGCCTGAGCCGCGGCGGCCTTCATCTGCGATTCCCAGGCGATCTGCTCCTGCTCCGCGCGCGTGACGCCATAGCGGGCGGCGACATTTTCCGCCGTGCGGCCCATCGGGATATAGGCCTCGACATCGAGCTGGGCGCC
>QFNN01000194.1 GCA_003240855.1 Sphingomonas sanxanigenens | reverse complement strand
GCGATCGACAGCGACGAAACCGGCATATCGTTCGGATCGCAGCATGTCGGCCGCCCCCTGCTCACGCCCGATGAGGTCCGCACGCTACGCGAGGATTTGCAATTGCTGTTCCTCGCGGGGCAACGGCCGATCGTCGCCGCCAAGCTCAAATATTTCGCCGATCGTGAGTTCGCGGGGAAGTTCGACAAGGTGTAGAGCGTTTAAACGCTCTCAAACACAAGGTATTTCGACCATGCCAAATGAACGATTTGAGGAATTTGCCGATCGTTTCATGAAGAGCATCGGCGAGCCAGACTGTGACCTACAAGCATTGGTCGATGAGCTGATAGAACTGCACGCTGTCGAGCGCGACGAATTTAACCGCGTCCGCCTGATAAGTATGCACATCGCGTTGACCAACATCGCCGCCGAAGGGTTGGCCAAGGCACAAGTTCCAGGCTCTCAGATCATCGGCATTCTGGCCGATAACCTTTCGACTTACCATCTCATGCTCCGCCAGGAGAGTTTGGTTGACGGGCAGATCGACAAGGCCGTGCTTTTGCGCGTGACCGAACGCGAAATCACCGCTGGCCGCATGAAGGGCAACGATCCGCTCCGAGCATTTGCCGAAGGCGGCGAATATGTTCGCGACAATCCGATGGAGGGCCTTTTTCACGCTGATCCATCGGCCGACGATAAACCAGTCCTGAATTAAAGCGATAGCGCCGACGCGCCACAAGGGCGCGAATGTATAGGCGTATACAAATATACAGGGTCGCCGCCTGTTCGGCCTTGGCGTTGTTTAGCGGACTTTCCGCGCCCTCCCCTGCCGGCTCTTAGCGTAGGATTCCGCCCTCTCCTGCAACGATGTTCGGGCCAGGTCCGCGAAATCGTTGTCTGGCGCACAAACCTTGAAGCTCGCCGGGCCGATCGTGCGAGGATCTAGCACCCAAAAAATCGGCCGCCTGGGAAGCCCGCAGAGCGGCATGGGGCGCTCGACCTCTCCAACCTGCCGAACGTCCAGAATGACGCCCAGCGGCCCGGAAATCGCCCCTGCCGCGACGTTTCCGCCTTCCCTGCCCTCTCGGCTCGATCGCTGCCCTATCCGCTTGGCTTTTCTGGAAAGCCAATTGCGACGGTGCCGCTGGCGCTGTGGTTGCCATAGAGGCGCAGCGTTTAAACGATCCCCCAATCCAACAAAAAACGTGCCGGCGAAGCCGGCTCATCATGGGGGATGCCGGGTGGGAGGATCGCTTTAGCGATCCGGGGCGGCCGAAGGCCGCGAGCCGGCGGGGGCGAAGCCCCCAAGAGGCGGCGCTTTTCTTCCTTCTGCCTGTGCCTGAAGCGCGGCGCCAGTGACTTGC
>QFNN01000066.1 GCA_003240855.1 Sphingomonas sanxanigenens | reverse complement strand
ATCTTCAGCTCGGGCTCGTCCATCCCGCCGTACAGATGGTTGAGGAACATTTCCTTGGTGAGCGTCGTGCCCTTGCGGAGCGAGAGCAGCTCCAGCATCGCATATTCCTTGCCGGTCAGGTGCACGCGGGCGCTGTCGACCTCGACGGTCTTGGCGTCGAGGTTCACCGCCAGCTTGCCGGTGCGGATGACCGACTGCGAATGGCCCTTCGAGCGGCGGACGACGGCGTGGATGCGGGCGACCAGCTCGTCGCGGTGGAATGGCTTGGTGACATAATCGTCAGCGCCGAAACCAAAGGAGCGAACCTTCGAGTCCATCTCGTTGATGCCCGACAGGATCAGCACCGGGGTCTGGACCTTCGCGGTGCGAAGCCGCTTCAGCACGTCATAGCCGTGCATGTCGGGCAGGTTCAGGTCGAGCAGAATGATGTCGTAATCATAGAGCTTGCCCAGATCGAGGCCTTCCTCGCCCAGATCCGTCGTATAGACGTTGAACCCCTCGGAGGACAGCATCAGCTCGATCGCCTTGGCGGTCGTCGGCTCATCCTCGATCAGCAACACGCGCATTTGCAGTCCCCCTCTA
This sequence comes from Sphingomonas sanxanigenens, assembly GCA_003240855.1. GTDB lineage: Bacteria > Pseudomonadota > Alphaproteobacteria > Sphingomonadales > Sphingomonadaceae > Sphingomonas_L > Sphingomonas_L sanxanigenens_A. The sequence goes on along the minus strand of QFNN01000066.1, from coordinate 15,916 downwards.
CGGCATCGCGGCAGATCGCCTTTGGATGCCCCCGGACATTCATTAACCATTCGACATGTGAACGACAAACGTTAATATCGTGTTAAGTCAGCAGGTCAGCGCGGACAGTCCGTAAACGCCGTGAGGAGATAGGTGATCAGCGCCTCGACCCTCGCCGGGCGCAGCGCGCCGGGGGGCGTGACGAGGTGAAGCGCGACCGGCGGCGGGGACCAGTCCGTCAGTATCGGTTCCAGAACGCCCTTCTCTATATCCTCGCCGATGATGAAATCCGGCAGGATGGCGATGCCCAGCCCGGCGCGCAGCGAGGGAAGCAACGCCTCGCCGCTGTTTGCGATCAGCGGGCCGCGCGGGCGGACGGCGGCCTCCGCGCCGCCCGGACCGATGAAGCGCCAGAGATTGGGCGTGGGAAGCAGCGAATAGCCAAGGCAGTCATGTTCGCCCAGTTCGGCGGGATGATGCGGGCGCCCCTTGCGATCAAGATAGGCGGGGGCGGCCGCGATATAGGCCTTGACCGATCCGACGCGGCGCGCGCGCAACGAACTGTCGGGCAGCGCCGCGATGCGCAGCGCGACGTCGATCCCCTCGGCGACCAGATCGATCTTCGCATCGCTAAGGCGCAGGTCGATCGTGATATTGGGGTAGAGCTTGAGGAACTCGGCGATGGCGGGGCTGACGCGCTGGAGGCCGAAGGTCATCGGCGCGGCGACCGTGACGAGGCCGCTGGGCGCGGCCGCCTCGTCGTGCGCCGCTTCCTCGGCGTTGCGCGCCTCGGCCAGCATCCCGCTGGCGCGCGGAGCGAGCGCGTGGCCGGCGGCGGTGAGCGTCAGCGTGCGCGACGTGCGGTGGAAAAGCTGCGTGCCGAGCTGGGTTTCCAGCCGGGTTATCGCCTTGGACACAGTCGCCTTGGACAGGTTGAGCGCGTCTGCGGCGGCGGTGAAGCTGCGCTGTTCGACGACGGTGGCGAAGATTGCCCAGGCTTCGAGATCAGGGAGTCGCATATAGTGAAACGATCCGTTTCCAACGTTTCTATTTCTGTTTCGATCATGCGCGTTATCTAGGTCTCAAGCAAGCGGTGGCCGCAGCGGCCACCCTCAGGAGATTGAACATGGTTGAGAAACGCAGCTTCGAGAGCCTTGGCCACGCCGACCATGGCTGGCTCAACGCCCGCCACCATTTCTCGTTCGCCAACTATTATGATCCGGCGCGCATGGGCTGGGGCAAGATCCGCGTCTGGAACGACGACGAGATCGCGCCGAACAGCGGCTTCCCGGCGCACCCCCACGCCGACATGGAGATCATCACCTATGTCCGCGACGGCGCGATCACGCACCAGGACAGCATGGGCAACAAGGGCCGCACCGAGGCCGGCGATGTCCAGGTGATGAGCGCCGGCACCGGCGTGCGTCATTCGGAATATAATCTGGAGCCGGAAACCACCCGCATCTTCCAGATCTGGATCGAACCGAAGCGTCGCGGCGGCTCGCCGAGCTGGGGCGCCAAGCCTTTCCCCAAGGGCGACCGTTCGGGCAAGTTCGTGACGCTGGCGAGCGGCTTTTCCGACGACATCGAGCAGAACGGCGCCTTGCCGATCCGCGCGGACGCCCGTGTGCTTGGCGCGACGCTGAAGGCCGGCGAATCGGTCGACTATGAAGTCGGCGAGGGTCGCCACGCCTATCTGGTGCCTGCGACCGGCAAGATCCTGGTCGACGGCGAAGCTTTCAAGGCGCGCGACGGCGCGGCGCTCGGCGGAGGCCGCACTGTCACGATCAAGGCCGATGAAGATGCCGAACTGGTTCTGGTCGACGCCGAATAAGCTGAATAAATAGTCCCCCCAGGCCCCGCGCGCGACATCCCCCCTCCCGGCGCGCGGGGCCGCCCCTTTTTCTCAGGCCGTTCATTCAAGGAGACTGACGATGGCTAAGGTTCTGGTTCTTTATTATTCGTCCTACGGCCATATCGAGCAGATGGCCGATGCGATTGCCGAGGGCGCCAAGAGCGCCGGCGCCGAGGTGGATATCCGCCGCGTGCCCGAAACCGCGCCCGCCGCAGTGGTCGCCGCCGCCGGCTTCAAGACCGACACCGTGCATGCGGTGATCGAGGGCGTCGACAAGCTCGCTGACTATGACGCGATCATCGTCGGTTCGCCGACCCGCTTCGGCCGCCTTTCGAGCCAGATGGCGGCTTTCCTCGACCAGGCCGGCGGCCTGTGGTTCCGCGGCGCGCTGAACGGCAAGGTCGGCGCGGTGTTCACCTCGACCGCCAGCCAGCATGGCGGGCAGGAGACCACGCTCTTCTCGCTCATCACCAACCTGCTGCATTTCGGCATGACGATCGTCGGTCTCGACTATGGCTTCCAGGGCCAGGTGGGCGTCGACGAAGTGAAGGGCGGCGCGCCTTATGGCGCGACCACGCTCGCCGACGGCGACGGCAGCCGCCAGCCGAGCGCATCGGAACTGGACGGCGCCCGCTATCTCGGCGCGCGCGTCGCCAACACGGCGGCCAAGCTGTTCGCCTGATCGCCTGAACGTCATTGCGAGCGAAGCGAAGCAATCCAGTGTGATGTTCGGCATCGGCTGGATTGCTTCGTCGGCTTCGCCGCCTCGCAAGGACGGTGATCTCGTTCCGTGCTCCGGTGAAAGCCGGAGCACTTTGCGTTTGCGGAGGAGTGAGGGCTTTTTATCGTCGCCCGGATTCGCCATATGCGCGCCATGCTGAACGACAGGGTCATCTTCATCGACGGCGAGGCGATCGTGGTGGACAAGCCTTCGGGCCTGCCCGTCGATCCGCCGCGCGACGGATCGCTGAGCGTCGAAAATCACCTCGCCTCGCTGGCCTTCGGATTCCAGCGCTGGCCGACGCCGGTGCACCGGCTGGACCGCGACACCAGCGGCTGCCTGCTGCTGGCGCGCAATCCCAAGGCGCACAAGCGTTTTGCCCAGGCGTTCGAGGCTGGGCGCGTGACGAAGGAATATCTTGCGGTCGTCGAAGGCGTGCCGGCGGAGGCGGAAGGTACGATCGCGCTGTCGCTGTCCAAGGTCAGCACGCGCGAGAAGGGCTGGCGGATCATCCTCGCCAAAAAGGGCCAGCCAGCGGTGACGCACTGGACCAGGATCGCCGAGCATGGCGGGCGATCGCTGATTCTGTTCAGGCCCGAGACGGGGCGCACGCACCAGTTGCGCGTCCACGCCGCATCGGGGCTGGGCATGCCGATCGTCGGCGATCCGGTTTACGGGACGGGCGGCGAGCCGATGCTGCTCCACGCCAGTCGCATCCGGATGGAGCGCGAGGGCAAGAAGCCGGTGGAGGCTGCGGCGGCGCTGCCCGAAAGCTTCGCGAAGGCGGGCTTCGCCTATGCGGTCGAGGGGGCGAACGGGCCGGTGGATACCGGCGTCGCTCCCGCCGAGTCCGATGGCTGACTGGCCGCCGCTGCCCGAAGAAGCGATCGAGGAACGCTTCATAGCGTCGTCGGGGCCGGGCGGGCAGAATGTGAACAAGGTGGCGACGGCGGTGCAGCTGCGCCTCGACGTCTTTGCGCTGCGCCTGCCGCCGCCCGTCTATGCGCGGCTGAAAGTGATCGCGGGGAGCAAGTGGACGCAGGATGGCGAGATCGTCGTCACCGCGCGCACGCACCGCACGCAGGACATGAACAGGGTCGAGGCGCGCGAGCGGCTGGCCGAGATGGTGGGCAAGGCCCGCATCGCCCCGGTCCGCAGGGTCAAGACCAAGCCGAGCCGATCGGCGAAGCAGAAACGCATGGAAGGCAAGGCGATCCGCGCCACGGTGAAGAAGGGGCGCGGCAAGATACCGCTCGATTGAATGGAGCCACGGACATGTATCAGTTCGACATCAAGGCAGACGGCGCGAAGGCCGAGCTTTATCGCGAGCTAGCGGGCGCGCTCAATGCGCTGACCGAAAGCGAGCCCGATCCGGTCGCCAACATGGCGAATGCGGCGGCGCTGATCTGGGAATATCTGCCTGACCTCAACTGGGCGGGTTTCTACCGGCTGGTCGACGGCGAGCTGGTGCTCGGGCCGTTCCAGGGCAAGGTGGCGTGCATCCGCATCGGGATCGGCGAAGGCGTGTGCGGCGCCGCCGCCGCGACGCGCGAGACGCAACTGGTGCCCGACGTTCACGCCTTCCCCGGCCATATCGCCTGCGATTCGGCATCGGCGAGCGAACTGGTCGTGCCGATCGTGCATGAAGGCGAGCTGGTCGGCGTGCTCGACCTCGACAGCCCCAGTCTGGCGCGCTTCGACGCCGAGGACGCCGCCGGCTGCGAGGCTCTGGTCGCGCTCATCGCGTCCCGCGTGACCCGTAACGGGACGGCCTGAGGCCGCTTTCCACGTTGGGCGCGCCTGCCCCCCGATGCTAAATGGGGCTTTAACCGCCCTGACCTGCGGGCGGCGCGACGACAGGGGAGTGGCGCATGCGGACGATCTGGCTGATCGCCGGACTGGCATTGGCGAGCGGCGGCGGGGCAGGGGCCGTGACGCAGGCGTCCCCGAGCCTGCCTTATCATCCGATGATCGCAACCGGGCCGGGACCGATCGTGACGCAGGTCGGCGCGGATCGCGCGCCGCCGCCGCGCGCGCAGCGCTGGGACGGGGCGCAGTGGGATGGGGGCAATCGTCCGCACGCCTATCGTCGCCCGTCGCGCGGGTGGATCGTGCCGGCCTATTGGACCGCGCCCAATTTCATCGTCGGCAACTTCGCCGACTATGGTCTTGCGCCGCCGCCTGAAGGCTATGTCTGGTCACGTTATTACGATGATGCCGTGCTGATCGACCGCGAGGGGCGCGTCTATGACTGGGTGGAGCGGATCGGCTGGGATGCGCCGCGCCCCGCCCCGCAGCCCGTTCCGCCACGCTACGCCTATGATTATGACGGCGTCACGCTGGGCGGGCATATGTATAACGGCACATGGGAAGGAACGTGGACCGGCAGCTATGACGGCGCGCCGCCCGAGCGCTATCAGGGGCGTTTCGACGGGGGCTATGACGGCCCTGTTCCGGGCGCGGGCTATGACGGGCCCCCTCCGCCCGCCCTTATCCAGCCAGCCTATCCGCCGCAGCCCGCCTATGGCGGGCCGGCTTATCCGCCGCCGGGCTATGGCGGCAGCTATGTCTATACCGGCGGCTGGTACTATCCTGCGCCGACGGTAACGACGGTAGTGATCCAGTCGCAGCCGGTGGTGACGACCACGACGCGCGTCGAGGAATATGTCGTCGCGCGCCCGGTGATGCGCGCCAAGCCCAAGGTGATCCGGCGGCCGCGCTGTCGCTGCTGAAGCTGCCGCGTAACGCGTGCCGCATTGCTTGCGCCCGCCGATCTGCCGTGAGAGCGATGGGGAATGAGCTTATCGCCCCGCGCCAGACGAGTCCTTTTATCAATCGCTTATGCCGTCGCGATCGTCGCGGTGGCGAACTTCGCCTTCGGACCGCGGGGGTTCGCCGCCGGATGCGCGATGGCGCTGCTTATGTTCGCATGGCGCCATGACAATGAGATGGGCGCTTTCTTTCCGCTCGCCATGCTGCTGGTCATCACGCTCGCCGTGATTTTCGTTATCTTCTACCTGCTGATCGTCATTCATCCGCGCATGTGACCGTCAGCTCAGCCGGTCGAGCGCCTCGCGCGTCAGCGATCCGGGAATCAGCATAAGCGGGCAGGGGAGGTTGGCGGCCTCCGCACCGGTGAAATGCGCGACGAGGGGGCCGGGGCCGCCATTCGCCGCGACGCCGAGCACGAGCGCCGCGACGTTGGGGTTCGCCGCCAGCGCCTCGCGCACCAGCTTGACCGGATCGCCCGTTCTCACCGTGATCGACGGCCGGACGCCCGCTTCTTCGACCAGCGTGCCGGCCGCGCTCGTGACGAGCGCCTCGGCATGGGTGCGGGCTTCCTCTTCCATCGTCGCCTGCACGCCGCCCCACTGGACGAATTCGGACTGGGCGACGACCGCGAGAATCTGGACGCCGCCGCCGGTTTTTGCGGCGCGGCGCGCGGCGAAGCGCAGCGCGCTTTCCGACTCGTCCGTCTCGTCGATCACCACCAGATAGGTGCGCATGGCATTTGACCCCTGAGCTGCCCGGTTCACCGCCTGCTTCGCCGCCGGGCGGCGACCAGACGAAGGTGAGGCATCGGGACCAGTTGCGCAAGCGGCGGCCTTGACCCGCCGGAGGGCTTCGACGAAGAGGCAACCCGACCCTACGGAATCTGATCGAGGACGACTCTACACATGCCCATCGAGCTCAAGATGCCCGCTCTTTCGCCGACCATGGAGGAAGGGACGCTGGCGAAATGGCTGGTGAAGGAAGGCGACAGCGTGAAATCCGGCGACCTCCTCGCCGAGATCGAGACTGACAAGGCGACGATGGAGTTCGAGGCGGTCGACGAAGGCGCCGTGCTCAAGATTCTCGTCCCCGAAGGCACCGACAATGTGAAGGTCGGCACGGTGATCGCGCTGATCGGCGCGGAAGGCGAGGATGCTTCCGCCGCGCCCGCCAGCGTGCCGGCGCCCGCCGCCGCCCCGGCCGCCAAGGAGGAGCCGAAGCCCGTCGCATCGACGCCCGCTCCGACACCCGCACCGGCCGCCGCGCCCGTCGCGAGCGGCGATCGCGTGAAGGCGAGCCCGCTCGCGCGCCGCATCGCCGACCAGAAGGGCGTCGACATCGCCGCGCTGACCGGCACCGGCCCCGGTGGACGGATCGTGAAGGCCGATGTCGAGGGCGCTGCGCCCGGTGCGAAGCCCGCTATCGTTGCGGCGACGGCGCCTGCCGCCGCGCCGGCCCCCGCCGCCGCCGCGCCGGCGGCGTTCGAGACCGATATTCCGCATGAGGCGATCAAGCTTTCCAACATGCGCAAGACGATCGCGCGCCGCCTGACTGAGTCCAAGCAGCAGGTGCCGCATTATTATCTGACGATCGACGTCAATCTTGATCCGCTGCTCAAGCTGCGCGGCGAGCTTAACGCGGGTCTGGCCTCGCGCGGGGTCAAGCTGTCGGTCAACGACCTGCTGATCAAGGCGCTGGCCGTGGCCCTCGAGCAGGTGGGCGACGCCAATGTCAGCTTCGCGGGCGATACGCTGATCAAATATAGCCGCGCCGACATCTCGATGGCGGTGGCGATCGACGGCGGGCTCATCACCCCGGTGATCAAGGACGCGGGCGCCAAGGCGCTGTCGCGGATCGCGACCGAGGCCAAGGACCTCGCGCTGCGCGCCCGCGAAGGCAAGCTGAAGCCCGAGGAGTATCAGGGCGGCACCGCCTCGATCTCCAACCTCGGCATGTTCGGGATCAAGCAGTTCGACGCCGTGATCAATCCGCCGCAGGCGATGATCCTTGCCGTCGGCGCTGGCGAGAAGCGGCCCTTCGTGGTCGATGATGCGCTGGCGATCGCGACGGTGATGAGCGCGACGGGCAGCTTCGACCACCGCGCGATCGACGGTGCGGTCGGCGCCCAGCTCATGCAGGCCTTCCGCGACCTCGTCGAGAAGCCGCTGGGCATGGTCGCCTGACGCACTGCGTTTCCTGGATTTGAAGGATCGGAACCTTGGCTGACACTTTTGACCTTATCGTCCTCGGCTCGGGGCCGGGCGGCTATGTCGCGGCGATCCGCGCTTCGCAGCTCGGGCTGAAATGCGCGATCGTCGAGCGCGAGCTGCTGGGCGGCATCTGCCTCAACTGGGGCTGCATCCCGACCAAGGCGCTGCTGCGCACGTCCGAAGTCTATCACTACATGTCGCACGCGGCGGATTACGGCCTGACCGCGACGCCGGGCTTCGATCTGGAGAAGATCGTCCAGCGCAGCCGCAAGGTCGCGGGCCAGTTGAACAGCGGCGTCAAGGGCCTGATGAAGAAGCACAAGGTCACGGTCTATGAAGGCGTGGGCACGCTGACCGGCAAGGGCAAGCTCTCGGTCAAGCTCAACGACGGCAAGACCGCAGAGCTGCAGGCCAAGAATATCATCGTGGCAACCGGCGCACGGGCGCGCGAGCTGCCCTTCGCCAAGGCCGATGGCGAGCGCATCTGGACCTATCGCCACGCGATGACGCCCAAGCAGATGCCGACCAAGCTGCTGGTCATCGGATCGGGCGCGATCGGCGTCGAGTTCGCCAGCTTCTACAACGACATGGGCGCCGAAGTGACCATCGTCGAGATGCTCGACCGCGTGGTGCCGGTGGAGGATGCCGACGTGTCGGACTTCATGGCCAAAGCGCTGAAGAAGCAGGGCATGACCGTGCTGACCTCGACGGGGGTCCAGTCGCTCAAGGTTACGCCCAAGGGCGTCACCGCCGAGATCAAGGACAAGGACGGCAAAGTCACCGCGCAGGACTATAGCCATGTGATCGTCGCGATCGGCATCGTCCCCAATGTCGAGGGCGTCGGGCTGGAGACGGTCGGCGTGAAGCAGGCCAAGAACGGCCATATCGAGATTGACGGCTATTGCCGCACCTCGGCCGAGGGCATCTGGGCGATCGGCGACGTGTGCGGCGCGCCCTGGCTGGCGCACAAGGCGATGCACGAAGCGGTGATCGCGGCCGAGGCGATCGCCGGGCAGCATCCCCACCCGATCGCGCCCGGCAGCATCCCGGGCTGCACCTATTCCCGCCCGCAGATCGCATCGGTCGGCATGACCGAGGCGAAGGCGAAAGAAAGCGGGCGCGCGATCAAGGTCGGCAAGTTCCCCTTCATCGGCAACGGCAAGGCGATCGCGCTGGGCGAGCCGGAAGGCTTCACCAAGACGATCTTCGACGCCGAGACGGGCGAGCTGCTGGGCGCACACATGATAGGCGCGGAAGTGACCGAGCTGATCCAGGGCTTTACCATCGCACGCACGCTGGAGACGACCGAGGCCGACCTGATGGCCACCGTATTCCCGCACCCGACCGTCAGCGAGACGATGCACGAGAGCGTGCTGAGCGCCTACGGACGCCCGCTGCATATCTGATCACGCCGCGCTCCGGCCAAGCCGGGGCGCGGTTCAGGCTTGTCGTTACGGGGGCGACGTGCGAGTTGATTGGGTATGATGCAAGAGGGGCAGGGCAAAGCTGACGCAACGGACGAAGCGATCGTCGTGCGGTTCAGCAGGATTTGGATCACCTGTATGGTGGTCATGGGCGTCGCGATAACGCTGGCGTTCGGCTATGCCGGTTTCAATCCGCCGCCACCCGATTCATATCGCGTCAGATTCGCACTGCTTGGTTATGTCGTCAACGCCACGACATGGGGCGGAATAGCGTGGGCCTATCTTCTGTGTGCCGCAATCGCCGGCTTCGGCGTCTTTATCGGTATCAGGCGCTGGGTCGACGAAATCGCCTGGAACGTCGCCGGCGACGCGATCCGGGGGCATTGGTCGCTGTGGGCGCCCCAGATGACATGGAATGATATCGAGGCTGTTTCGATGCGGGAGGGCGGCCTGTTGCCATGGCGCAGCAAGTCGCTTCTGGTCGAATATGTCGTCAACGACCGCATCAAACGCGCGCCGCTGCCGATGTCCAATTTGCGGCGCGGAGATGTCGAGCGATTTCTTGCCGTCGCCGAGGAGCACGGCAAATATCGGGACGACGCCTGATAACATAGAGGCGAGAGCAAGCGGATCGGCCCGCCACCGCACAGGCAAGCGCGGCGCTTGTTGTCGTTCACCCCTTTGCGTGCAATCACGCTGTCATGTCGAACGTCACGCAGGGAAAGGTGCTCGCGGGAGCGGCTCTGCTGTGCCTGATCGCGCTTTTTCTCTGGTGGCCCGGGGTCGCGCTCTACGACAGCGTCGCGCAATATGGGCAGGTGCTCAGCGGGCGCTATGACGACTGGCATCCGCCCGTCATGGCGCGTTTGTGGGCGATCTTTGCGCAGGGCTGGCGCGGGACGGGGCCGATGTTCCTGCTCCAGATGCTGCTTTATTGGGGCGGGATCGGACTGATCGCCGCAGGGCTGGCGCAGCGCGGGGCGCCGAAGGCCGCCATCGCACTGCTGGCGATCGGCGCCTGCCCGCTGTTCCTTGCCTGGCAGGCGGCGGTGCTCAAGGATTCGCAGATGCTGGGCGCGCTGCTGGCGGCGACGGGAATCGTCGGCTGGCATCGGCTGAGCGGGCGACGCCTGGGGCGAGGGGCGGTGGCGGGCGCGGCGATGCTCCTCATCTACGCGACGCTGGTGCGTGCAAACGCCGCCTTTGCAAGCGTGCCGCTGGCTTTCGCGCTGGCAGGCTGGCCGGGGCCGCGCGCGCTGCCGATCAGGGCCGCGCTGGTGCTCGCGGCGACTGCGGCTGCGATTCTTGTCGGCGGGACGATCGGGCGGATCGGGGCCGAACGCAGCGGCGTCGCCCGCGTCCAGCCGCTCTACGATCTGGTCGGGATCGATCATTATGGCGGCGGTGTCGCCATCCCCGGCGTGACGCGCGACGAACTGGCCCAGATCCGCGAGGGGCGATGCTACACGCCTTTCTACTGGGATCCGCTGGGTGACGAGGGGCGGTGCGGCTGGCTGGCGCAGCGGCTGCTGCCTGCCGCGTCGGGCGACAGTCTCTATGCGAGCTGGCTGGTCGCGGTCGCGGCGCACCCGATCGCTTATGCCCGGCATCGGCTGGGCCATCTCAACATGACCGAGCGGCTGTGGACGCCCCGCGGATTGCCGAGCGCAGCGCCGCCGTCGAGCAGCGAACCCAATGACATGGGGCTGGCCTCTCCCGCGGCGCGTGCGACGCCGGTGACGATTGCGGCGGCATGGCTGGCGGAGACGCCGCCGGGCTGGCCCGCCGTCTGGCTGGTCGCCGGACTGGGGTTGATGTGGACGGCGGCGGGTACGGCCGCGTCGCCTGCGCGCTCACTGGCCATGGCGCTCGGCGTATCGGCGCTGGCGCTGGAGGCGAGCTTCGCAGAGGTCAGCATCGCTTCTGACCTGCGCTATCATCTCTGGCCGATGATCGCCGTGGCGATCGCCTGGACGCTGCTGGCGTCGGCCGGGCCGTTGCCGCGCGGGCGGGCGACGCTCACCGTCGTCGCGATACTGGCCGTCGCGGCGATCGCGATTGTTGCGCGTATGACACTGCCGCCGGTCGTCGGGGGCTATCGCGCGATGCTTGGTTAAGCATGATCTTGCGCCGGGCCGCAGGGGATGCAACCAGATAGGGATGTCGTTCGGCACGCACAGCTTCTCCCCCGATCCGCGCAATGAAAGCGTGCTCATCAACATAAACGGCGATCTCGTGCCGCGTCCGCAGGCGAGCGTCTCGGTCTTTGATTCGGGGTTCATGCTGGGCGACGGGGTGTGGGAAGGGTTGCGCGTACACGACGGCGTCGTCGCCTTCCTCGACCGGCATATGGACCGGCTTTATGAGGGCGCGAAGGCGATCGCGCTCAATATCGGGATCGACCGGGCGGCGCTTGAGGCGCGCATCTACGAGACGCTCGACGCCAACGCGATGGACGGCGAGGGCGTCCATATCCGCCTGATGGTCACGCGCGGGGTGCGATCGACGCCTTATCAGGACCCGCGCGTCGTCATCTCCGGCGCGACGATCGTCATCATCCCCGAATGGAAGCGCCCCGCGCCCGAAACCGCGACGCACGGCATGAAGCTCTTCACTGTCCATGTCCGGCGCGGTTTCCCCGACGTGCAGGATCCCAAGCTCAATTCGCACAGCAAGCTCAACTGCATCACCGCGTGCATCCAGGCGATCGAGGCGGGGGCCGACGAGGCGCTGATGCTCGATCCGCACGGCTTCGTCGCGACATGCAACTCGACGCATTTCTTCATCGTCCGCAAGGGCGAGGTGTGGACTTCGACCGGCGACTATTGCCTTGACGGCATCACGCGGCGCAACGTGATCGAGATGTGCCGCGAGGCCGGCATTCCGGTCCATGAGCGCAATTTCTCGCTGACCGACGTCTATGGCGCGGACGAAGCGTTCGTGACGGGCACCTTTGCGGGGCTGGCGCCGGTAGGCACGATCGACGGACGCCATATCAGCGACGGGCGCGGCCCGATGGTGGAACGGCTGCAGGGGCTGTACCGGCAGCGCATCGCCGCCGACGTCGCGGGGCGATCCCGCCGATGACGCTGCGTATCGCCATGTGGTCGGGGCCACGCAATATTTCGACGGCGATGATGCGCAGCTTTTCCAGCAGACCCGACACGGCGGTGAGCGACGAGCCTTTCTATGGCTGCTTTCTGGAGCAGACCGGGCTCGATCATCCGATGCGCGACGCCATCGTCGCGGACATGGATTGCGATTGGTGGGCGGTCGCGGTGACGCTGTCCGAAGGCGCGCCGGAGGACAAGCCGGTCTGGTATCAGAAACATATGTCGCACCATATGGTCGGCCCGGTGGTGCCCGATGACCTGCCCGGCTTCACCCACGCCTTCCTGATCCGCGATCCGGCGCGGATGGTCGCTTCCTATGCCGCCAAGCGAGAGAGCGTCTGCCCCGACGATCTGGGACTGGCGCGCCAGCGCGCTTTCTTCGAGCGCGAGTGCGACCGGCTGGGCAAAGCGCCGGCGGTGGTCGATTCGGCGGACGTTCTGCGCGATCCGGCCGGGACGCTCTCGGCGCTTTGCGATGCGCTCGGCATCGTCTGGACCGATGCGATGCTGCGCTGGCCGGCCGGGCGGCATGCCGCCGACGGCATATGGGCGCCGCACTGGTATGGCCGGGTCGAGGCAAGCACCGGATTTGAAGGCGCGGAAGGCGCTCCGCCCGCGCTCGACGCCGACTTGCGGGCCGTCGCCGAGGCGTGCATGGCGGATTATCAGGCAATGGCCGTGCATGCGGTGGGCAGGGGACAGGAATGAAGCGCGTGATTTTGGCTGCGGCGGCGATGATCTGCGCCGTGCAGGCCCAGGCCGAGACCGTGGTGGTGACGGCGGCGAAGATGATCGACGTGATCGGCGGCAAGACGGTGGACGAACCCGTTGTGGTCATCACCGACGGGCGGATCGCTTCGGTCGTCGGGCGCGGTGGCGGTCGGCCGCAGATTCCGGCGGGCGCGAAGCGGATCGACCTGCCCGGAAAGACGATCCTTCCCGGCCTGATCGACATGCACGTCCACCTGACGGGGCTCGCGGAGATCGGCGGCTATCGCGGGCTGCAATATACGGACAGCTTCTGGAGCGCCGTGGGCGTCGCCAACGCGAAAAAGACGCTGGACGCCGGCTTCACCTCCGTTCGCAACGTGGGGTCGAGCGAGTTTCAGGACGTCGGCCTGCGGCAGGCGATCGACGAAGGTTATATTCCGGGTCCGCGCATGACGACCGCCGCCTATGCGATCGGCGCGACCGGCGGCCATTGCGACGAGACGGGCCTGCCCCCCAGCCTCGACCGCAAGGCGCCGTCGGTAATCGACAATCCCGAGGAAGCGCGCGCCAAGGTGCGCTGGCTGCGCAAATATGGCGCGCAGGTGATCAAGATCTGCGCGACCGGCGGGGTCTTTTCGATGGGCGATTCCGTCGGCGCGCAGCAGCTTTCGCTCGACGAGATGAAAGCGATCGCCGAGGAAGCGCACATGCTGGGCATGAAGGTTGCGGCGCATGCGCACGGCAATGAAGGCATCCGCACCGCGATCGAGGCGGGCATCGACACGATCGAGCATTGCAGCCTTGCCGACGACGAGACGATCGCGCTCGCGGCGAAGAAGCGCGTCTGGTTCGACATGGATATCTACAACGACGACTATATCCTCGCCACCGGCGAGGCGAACGGCACCACGCCCGAAAGCCTGGCCAAGGAGAGGATGATCGGCCGTCTCCAGCGCGAGACTTTCCGCAAGGCGGTGAAGGCCGGCGTGCCGATGCTCTTCGGCACCGACGCCGGCGTCTATCCGCATGGCGACAATGGCAAGCAGTTCGCCAAGATGGTCGAATGGGGCATGACGCCGATGCAGGCGATTCAGGCGGCGACCAAGAGCGCGGCCGAGGCGCTGGGCCAGACGCACGATGTCGGCGCGATCGAGGCCGGGCGCTATGGCGACATCATCGCGGTCGACGGGGATCCGCTGCGCGACGTTCGTCAGCTTGAGAAAGTGACGGTGGTCATCAAGGGGGGCGTGCTGGTCAAGCAGGCCGATTGAGATGGATCGTCGCATTGTCGCCGGGCTGGCGCTGATCGCGGCGACGCTGGCGATCGGGCTTTGGGTGACGCTGGCGGGAACGCCGGCGTTCGACCCCGCGATCATCCACGCGCTTGCCGGGCAGCGCGAATGGAGCGGCTTCTGGCGGGGGGTGACGACTGTCGGCGACGGCGACGTGCGCTTTCCTGTCGCGCTTGCCGTCGTCGCCTATCTTGTCTGGCGGCGGCGCAAGGCCGATGCGGCGACATTGTTCGGAACAGTGCTGGCGCTGGTCGGCGCGAACAGCGCGCTGAAGGCGTTGTTCGCCCGCGCCCGCCCGGACATATTGCCCTGGCTCGACAGCGTGGGCGACCTCAGCTTTCCAAGCGGCCATGCCTCGCAGACCGCAGTCGTCTATCTGACGATCGCGTTGCTGCTCGACCGTCGGCTCCTGTTCTTCGCCGCGCCCTTCACGCTGATGGTCGGCGTGTCGCGCATCATCCTGGGCGTCCACTGGCCTAGCGACGTGCTGGCCGGGTGGATGGAAGGGACGGGCTTCGCGCTGATCGGGTGGGCGGTCGCTAGCCGGCGGGCGCCTGCTTCGGCCTGAGCGCGGCGTTCAGCTTCTCGCGGTCCAGCCCGCCTTCCCAGCGCGCGACGACGACGGTCGCCACCGCATTTCCGACGAAATTGGTGAGGCTGCGGCATTCGCTCATAAAACGGTCGACGCCGAGCAGCAGCGCCATGCCGGCGACGGGGACGTCGGGGACGATCGAAAGCGTGGCGGCCAGCGTGATGAAGCCCGCCCCCGTCACCCCGGCCGCGCCCTTCGAGCTCAGCATCGCCACGCCGAGCAGGAGCAGTTCCTGTTCGAGCGTGAGGGGCACGTTCAGCGCCTGCGCGATGAACAGCGCGGCGAGCGTCATGTAGATGTTGGTGCCGTCGAGGTTGAAGCTGTAGCCGGTCGGCACGACCACGCCGACGATCGAACGCTCGCAGCCCGCCTTCTCCATCTTCTCGATCAGGCGGGGGAGGGCGGCTTCGGACGAGGACGTGCCGAGGACGAGGAGCAATTCGTCTTTCAGGTAGATTATCAGGCGAATCACGGAAAATCCGGTCAGCCAGCCGACAATGCCGAGCACGCCGAGCACGAAGATCAGGGATGTGCCGTAGAAAGTCGCGACCAGCCCGACGAGGTTGGCGAGCGCGTGGATGCCATATTTGCCGATCGTGAAGGCCATGCCGCCGAACGCGCCGATGGGGGCGGCGCGCATGAGAAGATCGACGAGGATGAAAACGACCTTCGACACCGATTCCAGCCCCGCGCGCACCGGGTTGGCGCGTTCGCCCGCCAGGATCATCGCGATGCCCGACAGGACCGAGACGAGCAGTACCTGCAATATCTCGCCGCTGGTGAAGGCGCCGACGAGCGTATCGGGAATGACGTTGAGGACGAACTGGACGACGCTGCCGTCATGGCTCTTCGCGGCATAGGTCGCGACCGAGCCCGAATCGAGCGTGGCCGGATCGATGTTGAGGCCGTGGCCGGGGCGCACGACGTTGGCCACGATGAGACCGACGACGAGTGCGAAGGTCGACATCACGAGGAAATAGCCGAACGCCTTGGCCGTCAGTCGCCCGAGCCCGCCCAGATCGCGCATCTCGGCGAGGCCGGTGACGATGGTGAGGAAGATGACCGGCGCGATGATCATCTTCACCAGCTTGATGAACCCGTCGCCCAGCGGCTTCATCGCCGCCGCCGTATCAGGCGCGACCACGCCCAGCAGCACGCCCAGCGCGATCGCGATCAGCACCTGCGCGTAAAGGTGGCGATACCAGGGAAGGCGGGGGGCGGGGACGATTGTTTCGGGAATCAAATGC
>QFNN01000065.1 GCA_003240855.1 Sphingomonas sanxanigenens | reverse complement strand
GTCCGCTATGAAAGCAGCTACGACAAATGGCTGCCCGACAGCGACCGCGTCTATCAGTTCCAGAGCCATTACCGCAGCACGACAAGCGCGGACAAGTTCGACAATCAGGGCGTGCCTTATGTGACCAAGGTCGCGCTGCTGAAGGATTTCCCGCAGATCGAGGCGGCGACCTATGTCGGCGGCGGCGTCTCCATCACCGTGCTAAAGGATGGCCGCGCCATCGCGCCCGAAAACGCCTATCTGGTCGACAGCCCGTTCCTCGACGTGATCGAGCTGCCCATGCTGCACGGCGACCGCACGGCGCTGACGCGGCCCGGCAACGCCATATTGAGCGCGAGCGAGGCGACGCGCCTGTTCGGCAAGACGGGCGTGGTGGGCCGGACGCTCAGCGTCATCGTATTGGGGGTCAGGGCCGAATATCGCATTACCGGCGTGTTCAAGGATCTGCCGAAGAACTCTCACATGGAGTTCAACCTGCTGCTGCGGGCGGACATGCCCAGCCTCTACAAGCAGGCCAATAACGAAGCGTTCCTCACCCAGTGGGGCTGGACCGCCGGCTGGGTCTATACGAAGCTGAAGCCCGGCGTCGACGTCGCGCAGATCAACAGCCAGTTCGCGGCCTGGAAAAAGCGCAACATTCCCGACGAGACCGTCAACGGCCGCCGCTCCAACCAGGGCGACGGGCGCAGCTACGCCCTCGTCAACATCCGCGACGTCCATCTCGGCGAGGCGCAGGGCTCCGCGATGACGCCCGGCAACGACAAGACGACGATCGTCACCTTCTCGGTGATCGCGGTGCTGATCCTCGCCATGGCCTGCATCAACTTCACCAATCTCGCCACCGCGCGCGCCGGCCAGCGCGCGCGCGAAGTCGCGCTGCGCAAGGTGCTGGGCGCGACGCGGCGCCAGCTCATCCTCCAGTTTCTGAGCGAATCCATTCTCCTCACCGCCATAGCCACTCTGGTCGCGCTGGCGCTCGCCGAGATCGCGATGCCCTGGTTCGCGCACTTCCTCGATGCCGACCTCGCCGTGCGCTATGTCGGCGCGGACGGGATTCTGCTTGCGGTCCTCGCGCTCGTCCTGATCGTCGGCGCTATCGGCGGCCTCTATCCGGGCTTCTATCTCTCGCGCTTCCAGCCCGCCCGCATGCTGAAGGCGAACAAGTCTGCTTCGGAGGCGGAGGGATCGGGTCGGCTGCGCAGCATCCTGGTGGTCGTGCAGTTCGCCGTGTCCATCGGTCTGATGGCCTGCACCGCCGTCATCTACAGCCAGACGGTCTATGCCCGCTCGCTCGACCCCGGCTACAAGCGCGACGGGCTGCTGCAGGTGTTCGGCATGGGCTCGTCCAGGCTCCAGGGCAGGCAGGACGAACTGATCCGCGCCATTCTCGCCGTTCCCGGCGTCGAATCCGCCGGCAGGACGGGAATCGGCGTCAACACCGGCAATACGTCGAGCACCATCGTCGACCTCCCGGGCCGCACCGACCCGATCGAGATCGGCATCTACCCCGTCGACGCCGGCTATTTCCCGACCATGGAGATTCGCACCGTCGCCGGCCGCATCTTCGATGCGAACCGGCTGATGGACGACCAGACCACGCCCGACAAGCGCGATGAGGCGGTGGAAAGGGCGCTGACGGCGCGCGGCGCGAATATCGTCATCAACCAGTCCGCTGTGAAGCGGCTCGGCTTCGCCAGCGCGCAGGATGCGGTCGGCAAGGTCCTGGAATATGATCGCGGTCCCGAGGACGGCGGCGTCATGCGCCTCAACGTCATCGGCGTGGTGGCGGACTCGCGCTTCCGCGGCGTTACCCGGCCGATCGAGCCGATCATGTTCTATGTCCAGAAGAATGCGACCAACTGGCTGATGGTGCGCTATCATGGCGATCCGGCGCAGGTGCGCGCGGGGGTCGAACAGGTCTGGCGCCGTTTTGCGGCGGAGGTGCCGTTCGACGCCGAATTCAGCGACGCGATCATGGCGCGCACCTATAAGCGCGTCGACGCCCGCGCGCAGATGTTCGGCATCTTCGCGCTGCTCGCGGTGGTGATCGGCTGCCTTGGCCTGTTCGGCCTCGCCGCCTTCACGGCGGAACGGCGGACCAAGGAGATCGGTATCCGCAAGGTGCTGGGCGCCCGCACGCGCGACATCGTCCGCCTGCTCGTCTGGCAGTTCAGCCGGCCGGTGCTGATCGCCAATCTCATTGCCTGGCCCGTGGCCTGGTGGGTGATGCGCAACTGGCTGAACAGCTTCGATGCGCGCGTCGGGCTTGGCCCCACGCCGTTCGTCGCGGCGGGAATATTGGCGCTCGCCATCGCTGTCGCGACGATCGCCGGCCACGCCTGGCGCGTCGCCCGCGCCAACCCGATCAACGCGCTGCGCTACGAATAGGCCCTCCCCGTCATTGCGAGGCGGCGCAGCCGACGAAGCAATCCAGAACGAAGCCGGACATCGGGCTGGATTGCTTCGGCCCACGGCCTCGCAATGACGGAAATCCTGCCCTCAATCCCGCGACGACGGGCCATAGTAGATCCCGTTGAACAGATATTTGAACGTCGCATAGGGCTGGCCGCGCTGGGTCACTTCCGGCCCGAGCAGATAGACATGGCCCTTGCCGAGCGGCGCATCGACGATCGCGGTCGTCCCGTTCAGCGCCTTCTGTCCCCATGCCCAGCCTGAAACCAGCGGCTCGTCGCTATCGAACCAGCTCACCTTGCGCGCCGCGCCGCCCTCGGCGAGGCGGAATACCGGGCTGTTATAGTAGAACAGGCTGACGTCGGCCGGCACGCCATAGGCGATCGGATCGGAAGGATCGGTCTTTGCGCTCAGGATCGCGCCGGGGATGTAGAATTTGGTCGAAGGCAGCGGCTTCGCCTTGCCATCCTTGTCGGTGAAGGTCAGCGCGTCAATCACCGGCAGGCCGAGGTCAGGCCCGATTTTCGCGGCGTTGCCGACCGCAATCACCGTGCCGCCCGCCCTGGCGAAGGCCGCGATCTGCGGATAGCTCGTCTCCTTGCTGATCTTGCCCAGCATCGTGCGATATTCGGCCGGCAGATCCTCCGCCTTGGGCTGGCGCCAGCCGCGCCCGATCACGTCGCTCTGCAGGATGAGCACGTCATATTTCCGGTCGAGCCCGCCCTTGTCGATCTCCTGCGGGAAAACCTTGGCGTAGGGGAACTCGAACTGGTCGAAGATCCAGCGCGTCCAGCCCGAGGCCATCGACCCGCCATAGAGGTCGACCAGCCCGATCCGCACCGGCTTCACCGTCACGCTCTCGCCCGCGGGCTTGGCGTCGACGGCATAGGCGTCGATGCCCAGCGGGCCGACGCTCGCCGTCACCACCGATTTCGCGGCGGCGCTGGCCGGGATCCACAGCGCGCCCGGGGCCAGCGTCTGCCCGCCCGCCGTCACGCTGCTTTTCATCCAGTGGACGGGGACATGCGCCTTCAGCAGGCGGTTGGTGAGGGTGAAGCTGTTGTTGGTCGCGTGGCTGACGACATAACCCGCCTTGCCGTCGCCGATCACCTGCCCGGCGGGCGGCGCAATCTCGTCGGGGACAGGCGTGAAGTTTTGCGGGAAGGCGTCGAGCACGCGATCGAACTTCACGTTCATCTGCAAGGCGAGCGTATAGCCGGTGATGTCATAGGGCTTGAGCGGCGGGCCGCCCGGATAGGCGAAATCCTGCGGATGATCCTGCGGCTCGAACATGTCGAGCACATGGGGGCGATAGGCCTGGTCGGCGCGCACCACGAAGGATCCGGCGGGATAATTCTTGCCGCCGAAGCTGAAGGCGCTGTCGGCTCGCTGCACCTCGACGCCGCCCTTGATGAGCGCGTTGAGGAAGGCGATCGTCGTCGGCATGTCGGGCTGCGCGTCGGCGGGAATGATGAACGCGCGGGGTGCGCGCGCCGCCGGATCGTGCAGCACGCTCTTGTAAAGGCCGGCGTCGACCACCTTGGCGCCGCGATATTCGCCGTCGGCATCCTCAGGCGCCTTCAGCTTGGCCGCCGCCGCCTCGACCGCCGCGATCCGCTTGGGCGTGACGACCCAACTGTCCTCGCCGCCCTTGGCGATCTGGTTCCGCCCCATCGCGTAACGATTGTAGAGCATCGTCTCGCGGTTGCGCGAGGCGAAGTCCATCACCGCGCGGTCCATCGACTTCACATAGTCGATCGACTGCTGGAAATGCCAGGTCTGCGGCGCGATCGGCGCGGGTATGTCCTCGCGCGGCAACTGGTTCTCGGGGACGAGCGGGATCTCCATCGGCGTCGGGTTGCCGATGATCTCGGTCAATATGCCCATGACGTTGTGGAAATAGCCCATGGTGCGGACGCTGCCGTTGAACCAGGTCGAATAAGGCGCGCCCGATCGCATGATCGAACCCGGCTTGTCCTCGGCGATCAGCCGGCCGTGCATCTGCATGGCCAGCGCATCGGTCTGGTTGATGACCAGCGGCTCGTAATTATAGTTGAACGGGTCGCGGAAGGGCGGGATGAACACCACCGTCCCCACCGGCCCGGTCTGATGCTCGTTGTAGATGATCTGCGGGAACCACTCGCGATAGGATGCGCGGTTCATGTTGGTCGTCTCGGGCTGGGTCGAGGCGTAGCTGTCGCGGTTGTTATCGTGGCCGATATATTTCTGGTAGAGCGTCGGGATCGTGCTCGTGTTCCGCTTCTTCGGATCGGCGGGGCGCATATACCAGTTGGCGACCAGCTCCAGCCCGTCGGGATTGGCGAAGGGGAAGAGGATGATGTCGTCGTCCAGCAGGCGCAGCGTCTCGGCGTCGTTGCGCGTCAGCATTTCCTGGATGATCTGGATATGCGTCTGGGCGTTGACCACTTCGGTCGCGTGCAGGCCGGCGTCGATCCACACCATCGCCTTGCCCTCGGCGGCCAGCGCCCTGGCCTGCTCGTCGCTCAGCCCCTTGGCGAGCGCCAGCTTCTTCGCGATCTCCTTGTAGTGATCGAGCCTGGCGAGGTTCGCTGGCGACGAGACGATCGCCATATATTGCTCGCGCCCCTCGGCGGTCTTGCCGATGCTCACCAGTTTCATCCGGCTGCTTTCGCCCGCCACCTTCTTAAGCCAGGCGCTGATCTGCGTGTAATTGGCGAGGAAATAGTCCGATCCCGGTTTGCCGCCGATGATCGTTTCGGGCGCCGTGATCGCGTCGCTGGTCGGCGGCGCGGCGGCGGCGAGCGGCGAGACGGCGAGCGTCAGCAAGGTGGTGGCGAGCAAAAGGCGACGCATCGGCATTGACCCCTTTTTCGGATGCGCCGGCCCGACGCCGACGATCTTTGAGACAGGCGCGACATATCCGAAAGGATGACGCGCTTGTCCAACCCCAAAAATATCTGCGAGAGGAGACCGGGAATACAGGAGATAATGATGACGAAGCTGGTCGGCATTTCGGGGAGCCTGCGCAAGGGATCGTTCAATACCGCGCTGCTCCGCGCCGCCGCAGCCCTCGCCCCTGACGGCGCGACGATCGAAACCGCGACGATCGCGGGCATTCCGCTCTACGACGGCGACGTCGAGGCCGAGGGATTCCCGCCCGCCGCCGCCGCGCTGAAGGAGGCGATCGCCGGCGCCGACGGCGTGCTTCTCGTCACCCCCGAATATAACAATTCGATCCCCGGCGTATTCAAGAACGCCATCGACTGGGCGTCGCGCCCGCCCGCCGACACTGCGCGCATCTTCGCCGGCCGGCCCTTCGCCGTCATCGGCGCCTCGCCCGGCCGCTTCGGCACGATCCTGTCGCAGGACGCCTGGCTGCCCGTTCTTCGCGCGCTGGGCGCGGAACTGTGGACCGGCGACCGGCTCATGGTCGGATCGGCCGGCGCGATGTTCGACGCGGCGGGCAATCTCACCGACGATGGGACGCGCGACCGGCTCCGCACGTTCGTCGCCGGCTTCGCCGCCTTTGTCGACAGCCGCCGCTGAGCTAGCTCGATCGCGTCGGATCGGTCATCGGATCGGCCAGCTCGCGCGCACCGCGCTCGAAATAGGCGCGCAGCGATCCGGTCTGGCGCTCGATCAGCCGGTGGACCTTGGGCGGCCCCTCGCCCGAATGAAGCGCGCGCACGCGCGCCGCGATATCCGCATCGGCTTTGGTGATCCGCTGGTTGTGGCGCAGATAATCGATCCATGTCGGCGTGTGGTAGCGCTCGAGCCACAGTTCGGGGTCCTGCAGGTCGCGCATCAGCGTCCAGTGGCGCGCGCCGTCGCGCCGCCGGATCCGCCGCCGCTCGGCCATCGCGTTGAGGAACTCCAGCACGTCCTCGTTGCGGATGCGATATTCGATCGTGACGACCACCGGCCCGCTGCGCGGCTCGACCGGTACGGCGACCTCCGGCGGCTTGAAGGCGCGCAAGGGCGCAAGGTCGATCTCGCGCAGTTCGGGCAGGCGCAGCTTCAGCCCCATCAGCGCGCACAACGCCATCACCAGCGCCGCCCCGACGAGCGCGCCGGCAATCTCCCAATCCTCGGCGATCAGGCCCCATATCCAGCTTCCGATCGCCATGCCGCCGAACGCCGCCGTCTGGTATAGCGCCAGCGACCGCGCGACGACCCAGCGTGGCGAGAAAAGCTGCACCGTCACATTGAAGGTCGACAGTGCGATCACCCAGCCCGCGCCGCAGATCGCCAGCATCGCCATGCTCAGCAGAAGCCAGGGGCTGAACGCCACCGCCACGCTCGCCAGCCCGAAGCTCAGCGCACACAACCGCACCAGCGCTTCGCTCGACAGCCGGTCGCGCAGCCGGCCGCTGAGCAGCGCGCCGCCCACCGCGCCCAGCCCGAATGCGCCCAGCAGCACGCCATAGGTCAGCGGCCCGCCGCCCAGCACCACCTTGGCGACCAGCGGATTGAGCGCCGGCACCGCGCTCGCCGCGACGCCGAAAACCAGCGCGCGCGCCAGCACGCGCCCGATGTCGGGCGACATGGCGACATAGCGTATGCCCGCGCCCATCGCCGTCGCCAGGCCCTCGGGCGGCAGCAGCCGCGCCTCGCGCGCCGGGCGCCACATCGCCAGCACCACGACCAGCCCGACATAGCTGAGCGCGTTGAAGCCGAAGGCCGCCGCCGCGCCGCCCGCCGCCACGATCAGGCCGCCGATCGCCGGCCCCGTGCTCCGCGCGATGTTGAACCCCATCGAATTGAGCGCGACCGCGCCGGGCAGATCCTGGCGCGGCACCATGTCGCCGACCGAAGCCTGCCAGGCCGGGCCGTTGAAGGCCGTGCCCACGCCGATCAGGAACGTGAAGGTCAACAGCAGCCAGGGCGTGATCCAGCCGAGCAGCGCAAAGGCCGAGAGCATGGCGGAGACGACCAGCATGAAGCCCTGCGCCCACAGCATCACCAGCCGCCGGTCCATATTGTCGGCGATCGCGCCGGCGACCAGCGACAGCAGCATGATCGGCAGCGTCGTCGATGCCTGCACCAGCGCGACATACATGGGCGACGGGGCGATCCCGGTCATCATCCACGATGCGCCGACCGACTGGATCAGCCCGCCGAAGTTGGACACCAGACTCGCAATCCAGACCGCGCGGAAAATGGGATGGCGGAAAGGCGCGAGCGCGGACGGGCGCCGGGCCGGCGCGTGCGGATCGGGCTCGCTCATATCTCCCCGATGCACCCGTGCGACGCAAAGGCCAAGCCGCGCGTTCGGTGATAATATCGATTATCAAGTGCGCGCCCGCCTGCCTGAACGCTGTTTGTCGGCGGCGATCAGCCCCCGTTCATCCGCGCGGGCGCATTCGGGGCGAGTTACATATGCTCATGTTATGAGGTTGTTATGCGCAAGGCTCTTCTCGCCAGTCTCCTGGCCTTCGTCGCTCCGGTCGCCGCTTACGCCCAGCCGTCGCCGCCGCCCGGAACCACGCCCCCGCCGCCGGCCGCCGCGCAGCAGGGCTATTATGACGATCAGGCCTATGAGGACCGCGATGACTATGCGCGCGATCGCTTCAACGACGCGCAGGATGAGGGCAATTACGCGCAGGATCGCTCGATCGACGCGCAGCGGCAATATCAGCGCGACCGTGATCAATATTATCGCGACCGCGCCGAATATGAACGGTCGCGCGCCAACTATTACCGCAGCCGCGACGCCTATTATAACAGCTATGCGCCGCCTCCCCCGCCGCCCGTCGCTTACGCCCCGCCGCCGCCCCCACCGGCCGGCGTCGTTGTCGGCGGCACGTGGCGCGGCGCGGACGGGCGCACCTATTGCAAGCGGACGGACGGCACGACCGGGCTGATCGTCGGCGGCGCCGGCGGTGCGCTGATCGGCCGGGCGATCGACGGCGGACGGCACCGCGCGGTCGGCACGATCCTGGGCCTCGCCGGCGGCGCTCTTCTCGGCAAGGCGGTCGAACAGAACGCATCCTGCAAGTAAGCGCGCGGCGATCCGCACGCCGCACCCGGAAATCGTTACGGGTTCATGCAACCCTATGTAGGTTCGCGGTGTTGGGATACCGGAACCATGAATGGAGGAACTCAATAATGCGCAAGCTCATTCTCGCCTTGTCGATCGCAACGATGCTCGCGCCGATCGCGCCCGCCGCCGCGCAGCCGCCCTATGGCCGCGCCCGGGGCCATGACCGCGGCTATGATCGCGGTTATGACCGCAACGATTATGATCGCTATGGCCGCTATCGCGAGCCGCGCCGCATCGGTCGCGACGACAATGTCTGGCGCGGTCGCGACGGTCGCTATTATTGCAAGCGCAGCAACGGCACGACCGGCCTGATCGTCGGTGCGGCGGCCGGCGCGCTGCTTGGCCGTGCGGTCGATGGCGGGCGCGACAAGACGCTCGGCACGATTCTCGGCGGCGTCGGCGGCGGCCTGCTGGGCAAGTCGATCGACAGCGGCGACATCCGGTGCCGCTGATCTGAGGCGTTTTGGCGGCGGCGCGATCAGGCTGATCGCGCCGCCGCTTCATTTTCAGCCTTTCTCATATTTCCAGTGCCGGGCCTTGCCCTCGGCCAGCCACTCAACCGCTTGCGCGATGCGCTTCGCGCGCGTCTCGGGGCGCTTGGCCTCGATCGCCCATTCCATATAATCGCGCCGCTTCCCCGGCGGAAATCGGTCCCAGGCGGCGGCCGCCGCCGGCACGGCGTCGATCGCGTCCCGCAGGTCGTCGGGCATGGCGATTGGAGCGCGCGGCGCACGCTTCGCCCTTTGCGTTGCGCTCGCCCCGACCAGCGCCATGGCCTTGTCGACCATCGCGCGGAAAGCGGCTTCATCGGGCAGATCGGCAAGGCCGGTCAACCGCCCGAACCGCCCCATCGCGCCTTCGCCCGTTCCGCCAGCGGCCGCCTCGCTCTGCCAGAAGCCGAAGCGCGCATGCGCCTTGAAAGCCGCCATCCCGGCAAGGATGCGCCCCTTGTAAGTGAAGCTGGGGCTGCCCCAGCGCATCGTCTCTTCCACCTCGGGGCAGGCGGCGTGCACCCAGTCCCGCAGCCGGGCAAGGATCGGCCGGGCGAACGGCGCAGCCCGTCCGATATAGGCATCGACCCGATCGTCGCGCATCGTTTCACTCCGGTTCGGCGCAGCTTTGATGCGCCGGTTTCACGATTCCGGCAACTTGGCTTTACGCTTTGATTACGGATGCGATTCTAGAAGGCCCTCGCGAGGGAGGGACTGTGAACCGTGCGCATTGCCGCCAGGCTTGCCGTGCAGCGTGAACCGCAAGGCGATCGGCGTCAGGCCGAACGGCTTGCCGTCTGCGCTTCCGCCACGATGCGGGCGCTCGGCTATCATGGGATCGATGTCGTCCTGCGCGACATTTCGGGTGAAGGCTTCATGGCCGAGACGAACGACAATGTCGCCCCCGGCAGCCTTGTCCGCCTGCGCATCCCCGGTCTTGGCGCCGTGCTTGCGCGCATCATCTGGTCAAAATCCGGCCATGTCGGCGGCAGCTTCTTCAATCCGGTGAATGACGGCCAGTTGCGCCGGATCGTCGGGATCGGCGCGCGGTGACGCTCGCGGCCACGATCCGGTCGAACCCGCACTGGCTGCCGGAGAACGACCCCAATATCCTGGCCGACGTGCCGGGCGAGGATGGCTGGCCGATCGTCGGCACCACCGTCCGGATGCTCAGCGATCCGCCCGCTTTCGTCCAGCGGATGCACGATCGCTACGGCAACGTCTATCGCTCGAAGAATTTCGGCGGCCGCCTGGTCACCCTGCTCGGCGCGGAAGCCAACGAGTTCGTGCTGTTCGACCGCGAACGCATCTTCTCGTCCGAACAGGGCTGGGGCACCGTCCTCAACCTCGTTTTCCCGCGCGGGCTCATGCTGATGGATTTCGACCATCACCGCGCCGATCGCCGCATCCTCTCCGCAGCCTTCAAGCCGGAAGCGATGCGCAGCTATTGCGAGGGGCTCAACCGCGTCATCGCCACGCGCGCCGGGGAATGGCGCGGCGGGCCGGTGCAGCTCTATCCCGCGGTCAAGACGCTGACGCTCGATCTTGCCGCCACCTGCTTCCTCGGCATTCCCTTCGGCCCCGAGTGCGACCGCATCAACAAGGCCTTCATCGATATGGTCGCCGCCGCCGTCGCCGTCGTGCGCGTGCCGCTTCCCGGCACCGCTATGGGGCGCGGCGTCGCCGGGCGCAGCTACCTCTCGCGCCATTTCCGCGACGCCATTCCGGAACGGCGCGCAAACGACGGACAGGATATTTTCAGCCAGATCTGCCGCGCGACCGATGAGGAGGGTCAGCCGCTCGACGACGGCCAGATCATCGATCACATCAATTTCCTGATGATGGCGGCGCACGACACCACCACCTCGACCATCGCCTATATGGCGATGATGCTCGCCCGCCACCGCGACTGGCAGGATAAGCTGCGCGAGGAAATGCTCGGCCTCGGGCTCGGCAGCGGCCCGCTCCCCTATGAACGCATCGGCGATCTCGTCCTCACCGAATATGCGATGAAGGAATCGCTGCGCCTGATGCCGCCCGTGCCCTCGATCCCGCGCCGCGCGCTCAAGCCCTTCAGCTTTGGCGGCTATGATTTCCCGGCGGGCACCTTTATCGGGCTGCAGCCCGGCTTCACTCACCGCATGCCCGAATACTGGCCCAGCCCCAATCGCTTCGACCCGATGCGCTTCACGCCTGAAAAGGTGCGCGAGCGCCACAAATATGCCTGGGTTCCCTTCGGCGGCGGCGCGCATATGTGCCTGGGGCTGCACTTCGCCTATATGCAGGCGAAAATCTTCTTCTATCATCTGCTGGTGAACGGCCAACTCACGCTGGTCCGCGACAGCCGCCGCTGGCACACCTGGCCCATCCCCCGCCCGCGCGATACTCTCGTCGTCCGCTACGATCCGCTCTGAGGGCCCCTGCCCCCACTGGACACGCCCCCAGGCCCCGTTAGAGTTTGCGCGATGGGGATGGAGCGGCGCCGATCCGGCTTTGCCGGATCAGGATCCAATCGAAACAGGGGCAAGGGGACTGTGCTATGATGACCACCAGACGCGCGCTGCTCGCCGGCGCGGCGGCGCTTGCCGCGACGCCGGCCTTCGCCGTGATCGAGGCCTCGCCCGCCCGCCTCTTCCTCCAGGCCTCCGGCAAGCGCGACTACGGCCCCGCGATCGATGCGATCCTCGCCGCCGCCCGCGCAGAGCTCGCCGCCAGCGGCCTGCCCGGCATGATCGTGGCGCTGACCGACGACGAGGGATTCTCCGCCACGCTCTGCATCGGCTGGGCCGATCTCACCGCGCGTCTTCCCGTCGGCCCTGACCATCTGTTCGAGATCGGCTCGATCTCCAAGTCGCTCACCGCGCTCGCGCTCTGGCGGCTCGCGGCGGAGGGGCGGATCGATCTGAGCGCTCCTATCGCGCGCTATTTGCCGCAAGGCCTCGTCCCGCCCGAGCCGATCAGCACGCTCCAGCTTCTCGATCATGTCTCGGGCCTGCCCAATTTCGCCGCCGTGCCGCCGCACACGCCCGACGGCCGGCTGTGGGTGGGGCCGAAGCCCGGCGCGCGCTTCTATTATTCCAATACCGGCTACGAGCTTGCCGGCCTGATCATCGACGCCGTCGCCGGTCGCCCGCATCCCGAGGTGATCCGAGAGACGGTGCTGCGCCCCATCGGCATGAAGCATGCCGACGCGCATATCCGCTACGCGCACCGGCCGCGCATGGCGACTGGCTATATCGCGCGCACCGATCTCACCCCCATGTTCGGCGCGCCGCTGGTCGAGGGATCGTGGACCGAGGAATCACTGGCGGCGGGCGCCGTGGTCGCCACTGCGGACGACATGGCCGCCTATCTGTGCTACGTCATCGCGCTCGGTCGCGGCGCAGGCGGCCCGCTTTTCCCCGATGCGACCGCCAAGGCGATGCTCGCGGACTCAGTCGAGGCCAAAGAGATTGGCGGCCGCTATTCCTCGGGCTTCATGCGCCTTGCGATCGACGATCGGCCAACGCTCCACCACACCGGCGGCATGCTGCTTTTCTCCTCGTCCTTCGATGTCGATGCGCCTGCCGGCGTCGGCGCCTTCGCCAGCGTCAACGGCATCCTTGCCGAGCATCGGCCGACCGGCGTTACCGCCTTCGCCCTCCGCGCGCTCCGCGCCGTGCGTGAGGGCAAGCCGCTGCCCGCCGCGCCCGATCCCTTCGCCCCGCGCCGCGTCGCGAAGCCCGAGCGTTTCGCCGGCCGCTGGGTCGCCGCCGACGGCAAGTCGCTCGAAATCCGCAAGTCGGTGGGCGGCACGGGCGCCGATCTGGTCGTCGAGGGCCGCACCGGCCGGCTGGAAGCGATCGGCGGCATGTTGATGACCGATCTGCCCGGCTACACGTCCTTCCCCTTCGAGTTCGCAGCGAGCGGCAAGGCCGAGGAGGCGCCGCTCGACCGCCTCTGGCATGGCGATCGCCTTTACGCGCGCGACGCCGCCCCCGCGCCCCAGCCCGCCGCCCCCGCACGGCTCAGGCTTCTGGCCGGCGGCTACCGCGCGCCCAATCGCTGGGTGGGCGATTTCGACGTCGTCATCCGCGACGGCGGCCTCGCCATCCCCGGCCTCGGCGCGCTGGTAGAGGACAAGCGCGGCTTCTGGCGCACCGCCGAGGACAAGGAAGGCCAGGAACGTTTCCTGTTCGACACGCTGATCGCCGGGCGGCCCTACCGGATGCTGTTCTCCGGGCAGGATTGCGTGCGGATTGATTAGGGGCGGGATTGCACGGCGACGCGCTGTTCGACATTCTCGAACTTTCCTTCCCTCGCTAATCCCATCGCCCGCTTGACCCGCGCCACGGATCGGCGTAACTGTATTATATAAGCAACACACTCAAGGGAATGAGCGTGATTCGCCTGATAACCTCGCTGGCAACCCTGTCGCTCCTCGCCGCCTGCAACAGCCACGGCGAAGGCACCAACTTCTCGCTCGACGCCACCACCGAAAGCGGCGGCAAGGTGAAGGCGGGCGTCGACGGCGCAACGGGCGGCGTCACGATTGACGCTCCCGGAATCAAGGCTTCGATCGCGCTGCCCAAAATCCAGCTCGACGCCAACGATGTCGATATCGGCGGGGTGAAGCTTTACCCCGGATCGAAAGTCACCGGCATGAACGTCACCGCCAACGACCGCGCCCATAGCGGCGGTCAGGTCCGCATCGCCTTCGACGCCCCCACCGACGCCGCTACGGTCAAGGACTGGTTCGGCAGGGAGATGACGAAGAAGGCCTTCAAATTCTCCGTCTCCGCCGCCGGCCTTTCGGGCGCCACGAGCGATGGCGACGCCTTTTCGCTCGATCTCAAGCCCGGCGCGGCTGGCCACACCAGCGGCACGCTGAACGTCGACGACCGGAAATAAGCGCGACGCGGCGCTAGACCGTTTCGGGAAGCGCCCAGTCGATCGGCTTCTGGCCATGCGCCTCAAGGAAGGCGTTGGCCTTGGAGAAATGGCGGCACCCCAGAAAGCCGTTATGCGCGGATAACGGCGAAGGGTGCGCGGCCTTGAGCACCAGATGCCGGTTCTGGTCGACGAAGGCCGCCTTCTTCTGGGCATAGTTGCCCCACAGCATGAACACGACGGGGTCGGGGCGGGCGTTGACGGCCGCGATCACCGCGTCGGTGAAGCGTTCCCACCCCTTGCCCTGATGCGAGGCCGCCTGCCCCATCTCGACGGTCAATACACTGTTGAGCAGGAGCACGCCCTGTTTCGCCCAATGCTCAAGGAAGCCGTGGCGCGCGGGTGCGATGCCGAGGTCGCTCTGCAATTCCTTGTAGATATTGACGAGGCTCGGCGGCGTGCGCACCCCCGGCTTGACGCTGAAACACAGGCCATGCGCCTGCCCCGGACCATGATAGGGATCCTGCCCCAATATGACGACACGCACCTTGTCGAGCGGAGTCAGGTCGAGCGCGCGAAACCATTCGCTACCCAGCGGGAAGATGCGCTTGCCGCGTTGCTTCTCGCCGACAAGAAAGGCGCGGAGCTGGCGCATATAGTCGCTCTCGAACTCGCCGCCGAGCGGCGCGAGCCAACTTTCGTCCAGTTTGACCGCGCCGCTCATCGCCCGCTCAGCGCTTCTTCACGAACTCGGCGCGCAGCACGAGACCCTTGATCGTCTCGTGGCGGCAATCGATTTCCTGTTCGTCGCCGGTCAGGCGGATCGACTTGATGACCGTGCCGCGTTTGAGCGTCTGGCTGGTGCCCTTGACCTTCAGATCCTTGACCAGCGTCACGCTGTCGCCATCGACGAGCAGATTGCCGACGGCGTCGCGCACCTCGACCGTCGGCTGACCCGAACGCTCGCGCGCGTCGGCCGCGCTGATCCATTCGCCACTCGCTTCGTCATAGACATAATCGTCGTCGCTCAATGCTCTTCCTTTCGCTTGCATGGCTGCAACCGCCTATACCTTCGCCGGCTCCGGCCGCCAGCCCGCGCCGGCGCCTTCGCGCTCTTCGGCCAGCTTCGCGCCCGCTCCCGCCAGCATGTCGAACAGCTTGTCGGGTGCGGTGAAGCGCATCCCGGCGACCATCGCCTCGCCACCCTCGGCAATAAGGATCTCGCGTTCGCCCGCCGCGATCCCCGCGAGCATGCGGCGGACGCATTCACCGGCTTCCATACCGCTGTCGATATTGGCGTCGGACGCCCCGCGCCGCGACCCGTCGGCCTGCAGCGCGTTCGCCGCCACCTGCGTCCTGACCGATCCAGGAAGCACGGTCGTCACACGGATGCCATATGCCTGCTCGACCTCCGCGCGCAGCGCGTCGCAATAGCCGATCAGCCCGTGCTTGGCCGCGCAATAAGCAGTGCGCAGGACAACGCCCGCACGCCCCGCTACCGAGCTGATCCCGACGATATGCCCCTGCCTGCGCTCGACCATGCGCGGCAGAACCAACTGGGTGAGCCAGATCGGCGCGAGCAGATCGGTATCGATGATCGCGCGATAGACTTCCGGGCTGGTGTCGACCGCAAGGCTGCGCTGGCTGATCCCGGCATTGTTGACCAGCATGTCGACGCCGTCGCGCCAGCCCCACGCGGCATCGACCGCGGGCGCAAGCGCCGCCCAGTCGGTCGCCTCGAAGGGAAGGACCAGCGTCTCGACGCCAAGTTCCGCCGCCAGCGCGTCGAGCGCATCGCGCCGCCGCCCTGACAGGATCAGCTTCGCGCCCTGCGCCGCCAGCGCACGCGCCAACGCCTCGCCGATCCCCGACGAAGCGCCGGTGATCCAGATGGTCCGCCCTTCAAAAGCCATATCCTTCTCCCTCTTTCATTGTCCCGGCGACCAGTCGGCAGACGCCAGCGTGAAACCCGAAAATTGGAAACCCGGCGCGACGATGCACGAGACGAGCGCCCAGCCGGCATCCGCTTCCGCCGCCTGCCATTCGCCGGGCGCGATCAGTTGCTGCGGGACATCGCCCGCCAGCACGTCGGGGCCGAGCCGGATGGCGCGCGCCGGCCCGGCATCGTCCGCCGCCATCGACAGCCTGAGCGGATGGCCCGCATGCCACAGCCATATTTCAGCCGCATCGACCTTGTGCCAATGCGACTTCTGCCCGGCTTCGAGGAGGAAATGAATCGCCGTCGCGATCGCGCGCTCGCCCGCCGCAGCCGGCG
This sequence comes from Sphingomonas sanxanigenens, assembly GCA_003240855.1. Lineage (GTDB taxonomy): Bacteria > Pseudomonadota > Alphaproteobacteria > Sphingomonadales > Sphingomonadaceae > Sphingomonas_L > Sphingomonas_L sanxanigenens_A. The sequence goes on along the minus strand of QFNN01000065.1, from coordinate 511 downwards.
CGCGCCAGGTTTCGCGATACCAGCCGCCTTCAGGATGCGGCGCAAGGCCAAGCTTCGCGATGATCGCCTGAGGATCGCCGTTCCCGGCCCCGTCACTCATGCCTGATCATTCCTCATGCCCGCTTCACTCCTCATGCGCACGCCACCAGCGACAGGCCTCATGCTGCAGTTCGCGGACGAAGGCGCGCGCCTCCGGCCCCGTCCAGTCGCCGTCATGCCCCATCATGGCGGCGCGCCCGCCCGCCCACCAGCCCTGACCGGGCAACCCGTCGCCCTCGCGCACGACGAGCACGGCAAGTTCAGGCTCGCCGCGCGCGGCCCCGGCATCGTCAATGGCGCCAAGCGTCTTGCACAGCGCGCGCATGCGCGGGCGCGTGAAACGCAGGCCAAGCCGGCCGAGCAGCGCCGAATAGCTGATCGTTTCCTCCGTGCGGGCGGCGGCGATCAGGATCGCGCGGACGCGCGCGACGTCGGCGATCGGGCCGTCGCCGCTCACAGCGCGTCCATGACG
>QFNN01000193.1 GCA_003240855.1 Sphingomonas sanxanigenens | reverse complement strand
TCTCGCCCTCGATATTCCGGCCGACACCGAATATGGCGGAATTCGCGCCGAGCTCGAGGCCGCGGGCAAACCGATCGGCCCGAACGACCTGTTCATCGCAGCCCATGCCTATGCCCTGGGCGCGGTGCTTGTGACCGCCAACGACGGCGAATTCTCGCGCATCCGCGCCCTTAAAATCGAGAACTGGCTCGACGAGCCCAACTGACGGCCTGTCCCTCGACCATTACAGCCATGCCAACCTGCAGCAGACGATAATCGCCGGACTGCGCCGCAAGCCTGGCGAGGCCGCCATGCCACCGCGCGCGGCCAACTTACCTGTCGCTCGCGCTATGGAGGGTCCCATGATCGTATTTTCCGGTCTGCGGTGGAAGATCCTGGCCGCCACCGCCCCGTCCTGCTGCGACCTAGCGGAGGTCTGCCGCGAAGCCGTTGACCATTGCAACATCTTGAGGGTCGGCATCGACGTGACCTTCCGCGACGACATCATCGAAGCAAGGCCCGGCAGTGATCCCGCCCAGCTCGCCGACGTCTTCGACCGCCGCGCGGCCGAGCGGGCCAAGCCGGTGGTTCGACGCCGCTGATCCACGCACGGCGGTTGCCGCCCCGCTCGATAAACTCCAAACTCATGAGGACCGACCATGACGACCATCGTCCTGAGCAACGGCCATCTGCGCACCGAGACCATCGAAGCCGCGATCGACGCGCTGATCGAGATGCTGAACGATCATCCGCTCAACCGCCTGTTCGAAAAATATGGCGACTTCGTCGAACGCGACGCCCGCAATCTGCGCGGCGAATGGCTCGAAGGGGTGGAGAACGCCGTCAGCTTCTTCGGCAACTTCTTCGACCGCTCCCATGTCTTCAGCATCGTCTCGAACCATCCGCATCACGTCGAGCGCCTCTGCGCCGCGATCGCGGCAAACCGCCAGCGTCCCGACTATTTGCGCCAGCCGCCGCCCTACGATCCCGACAAGCTGGTTATCGAGTGCAAGCGCTTCAGCACCACCCAGGGCGAGGTGCTGCTCACTTATGACGGTCAGCGGATCGAGCAATATGGTGACACGATCCGGCTAAACGGTCGCGGCAACTATGAAGGGCATGACGATCATTACTGGCACAACATCGCCAAGCGTGATCTCGCCCGCCGCCATGTCGAAGCCTTCGACCGCAGCATGACCGCGCGCGAAGCTCTTCCGCCCACTTAGCGACCGTCCGCCAGCCGGTGACGTCGCCTCTAGCGCCCTGTCCGCCCGCAGGCGGTCAGCGCCATCCAGCGCCCAACGCGTTTCGTCCCGAGGCCGCTTTGGTGGCGCTCGGATGGGCGCTTGCGCGCCTGCTCGGCCGAACGGCCGAGGAGGGGAGTGGGGAAGG
>QFNN01000064.1 GCA_003240855.1 Sphingomonas sanxanigenens | reverse complement strand
ATCGCGAAGCGGCGGCGGGGGCGGCGCGCCGCCTGGCGGCGGATAGCGCGCCTCGATCGCCCGGACGAGATCAGGCAGGCGCGCGATCGTGCGGACATCCTTGACCAGCCGGTCGGCAAGATACGCCTCGGGGCCAAGCTCGGTGCGCATCCATTCCTTCACGAACGGGCCCGAAGTCTCCCACATGTTGAGATCGGGATCGAGCGCGGTCGCTACGCCTTCGACCATCACCATGGTTTTCTGGAGCAGCAGCAGGTGAGGCTGGGTCGGCATATCGAAATCGCGGGTGATCGCGAACAGCCCGTCGAGCATGTTGCCGATCGAGATATCCTTGACCGGCAATCCGCGGATCGGCTCGCCGACCGCGCGTAGCGCGGTGGTGAACTCTCCGAGGCTGTGGTGCGGGGGCACATAGCCTGCCTCGAAATGGATCTCGGCGACGCGCTTATAGTCGCCGGTCAGCAGGCCATAGAGAATCTCGGCCAGCCAGGTGCGCGCGCGCCGGTCAATGCGGCCCATGATGCCGAAATCGATTGCGACGATGCTGCCGTCGCCGCGCACCAGTAAATTGCCCTGGTGCATGTCGGCATGAAAGAAGCCTTCCGAAATCGCCTGACGCAGGAAGGCGCGGACGAGGCGGGAGGCCAGCGCCTTCACGTCATGCCCGGCCGCTATCAGCTCGTCGCGGCGCGACAGCTTGATGCCGTCGATCCACTCCAGCGTCATCACGCGGCGCGCGGTGCGCTGCCAGTCGATCGCGGGAACTTCGTAACCCGGTTCGGCGACCATCGCCTCGGCAAGCTCGGACGCCGAGGCGGCTTCGCGCCGCAAATCCAGTTCGCGCGCCGTCCACTGGCGGAAGGTGGCGATGACGAGGCGGGGGCGCAGCCGGGCAATCTCGCCGCCGAAGGATTCGGCTTGCGCCGCCGCCCATTCATATGTCTCGATCGCCTTGGCGAACTCTTCCTCTACGCCGGGGCGCAGCACCTTGACCGCGACGTCGCGCCCGTCAGTCGTGACCGCGCGGTGGACCTGCGCGATCGAGGCGGCGCCGACCGGGGTTTCCTCGATAGAAGCGAACAGCTCGTCGATCGGCCTGCCCAGCGCCTGTTCGATCGACGCGCGTATCTCGGCGAAGGGGAGGGGAGGCAGGGCGTCCTGCAGGCGGAGCAGATCGGCGGCGGCATCCTCGCCGACCAGATCGGGGCGCGTCGCGAGCGCCTGGCCCAGCTTGACCGCCGCCGGGCCGATCGCCTGGAACGCATCGGCATAGGCCGGCTTGTCGGGCACGCGCGCGCCGAAGCGCGCGACGCGGACCAGCCGGCGCACCGTGGGCGGCGTCAGCGGATCGCGCTCGATCCCCTTGAGCGCTCCGTGGCGGGCGAGCGTGCGGCCCCATTTTAGCAGGCGCACGAGATGGACGACCGACTGCGTCATACCAGGGTCAACGGGGCCGGAGGCAATGTGGGAAGGGGCAAGATCAGATCTTCCAGCCGCTGTGGATGGCGACAAGGCCGCCGAGCAACGGCTCGACATGCGTGCGGACGAACCCCGCCTTGGCGATCATCCCCTCGAAGGTCGGCATGTCGGGGAAGCGGCGGATCGATTCGATGAGATAGCGATAGCTCTCTTCGTCGCCGGCCAGCGCCTTGCCGAGCTTGGGCACCAGATGATGCGAATAGGCGTCATAGACTTCGCCGAAGCCCGGCCATTCGGTGGTCGAGAACTCGAGGCAGAAGAAGCGGCCGCCGCGCTTCAGCACGCGGTGCGCCTCGTCCAGCGCCTGCTGGATGCGCGTCACGTTCCGGATGCCGAAAGCGATCGTATAGGCGTCGAAGCTGCGATCCGGGAAGGTCAGCGTCTCGGCGTTGGCCTCGGTCCAGACCAGTCCGTCGATCCCGCGCTTGGCGGCGCGGCCGATGCCGACTTCCAGCATCTCCGGGTTGATGTCGGCGACGGTGACGTGCGCGCCCGATGCCGCGAGGCGGAACGCGATGTCCCCGGTGCCGCCCGCCATGTCGAGAATATATTCGTCGGAGCGTGGCTTTACGCGGCGGACGAAGCGATCCTTCCAGAGCCTGTGCAGCCCGCCGGACATGGCGTCGTTCATCAGATCGTAGCGCGCGGCGACGTTGGAAAAGACGCCGCGCACGAGGCGCGTCTTTTCCTCGGGGGCGACATCGGTATAGCCGAAGGAGACGGTTTCGCTCATGCCGCGACCCGTAGCCGGTCCGGGGTGGGCTTGTGAAGCGCGGGTGAGCCCTTAGCTGTATTTCGTTGTTTTGGCGGCGCCGGCCCGTCAGTCATTTGAACAGGTTCCCATGCCCGAACTGCCTGAAGTCGAAACGACGGTGAACGGTCTGCGCCCCGTGCTGGAGGGGCGCGTGATCGCGGCGATCGAGACGCGCCGTCCCGATCTGCGCCACCCATTCCCGCCCGATCTGCGCCAGCGGCTGACCGGCGCGCGCGTCACCGGGCTTGGCCGGCGCGCCAAATATGGGTTGATCGATACCGATCGCGGCGATCGGATGATCTTCCACCTTGGCATGTCGGGGCGCTGGCGGCTCGATCCGGGCGAAGTGCTGCCGCACGATCATCTGCTGATCGAGACCGACGAAGGGCGGCGGCTGGCGCTCAACGATGCGCGTCGCTTCGGCTTCGTCGATCTCGTGGCGGCGGGGGAGGATTATGCGCCCTTCGCCGCGATGGGGCCTGAGCCGCTGGGCGAGGGGCTGAGCGCCGATCACCTGCAGGCGGCGTTTGCGGGACGCGCAGCGCCGATCAAGGCGATGCTGCTCGATCAGCGCGTCGTTGCCGGACTTGGCAATATCTATGTCTGCGAAGCGCTTCATATCGCCGGCATCGCGCCGCGCCGGGCGGCGGGGCAGGTTTCGCGCAAGCGGATAGACGCGCTCGTGCCGGCGATTCGCGCGGTTTTGACGGCGGCGATCGCGGCGGGCGGATCGACGTTGCGCGATTATGCCCGGCCCGATGGCGAACTGGGCTATTTCGCGAAGGACTGGCGCGTCTATGGGCGCGAGGGCGCGGATTGCCCGGCCTGCGGGGCGGCGGTGAAGCGCGTCGTCGATTCGGGGCGATCGACCTTCTGGTGCGCGGCGTGTCAGCGCTGACACCGGCCCCAAATCCCCAGACTCCTGTTGACCGGGATGCGTCGCGAGGTTAAGGGAGCCGCCTTTCCGGGCGCGGAGACGATTCTGCGGCCCTTTTCATTTTGATCGAGGTTTCGAGAGCATGGCGAACACGCCGCAGGCAAAGAAGCGGATTCGGCGCAACGAGCGTCGCGCGGAGATCAACGGCAACCGCATCGGTCGCATCCGCACCTTCGTGAAGAAGGTTGAGGCTGCGCTGGCCTCCGGCGACAAGAAGGCCGCTGACGAAGCCATCGCGGCTGTGCAGCCGGAACTGGCGCGCGGCGTCGCCAAGGGCGTGCTCCACAAGAACACTGCAGCGCGCAAGTTCTCGCGTCTGAGCAAGCGAGTCGCTTCGCTCGGCTGACCGAGTCGCGCAATTGTAAAGTTCGGGAGGCCCGCAAGCTATGCTTGCGGGCCTTTTAATATTTCAGTTCAGTGACGAGCCGATGACGGGGAATCCACGATTCGTCGTGTAAGCTTCGCCGACACCCCCGATTTTCGGCCGATTTTCAGGCGGTTATTTGCGGATTGCGGAAAAGCTAGGGATTTCCTCGTCAACTTCTTTATTTCTGATTTTTGACAGGTCTCACCCTTGCTCGACTCGTGTCGGCGTCCCTAGAACTTGTCCTCCCGGCACGCGATCGCGTGGCCGGGCCAGTCTGAGAGCGTGTTCAACGGTGCCGGAAGTGATTCCGGCATGGGGGCAGGTTTGCGTCATCGTGGGCGCGTCGGCGCAGCATGAAGGGCATTGCAAGCAGTGGTATCGGGGAAGATCGAGCGGATGGAGCATGTTGACGCAACCGGGGATGCCTACAAGGCGGCCTGGGCGTCGATCCGGGAAGGCCTGCGCCGCGATTGCGGCGCGCGGGTGTTCGACCATTGGTTGAAGCCCGCTGCGCTTGCCGGCGTCGAGGAAGGCGGCGCGATCGTCAACCTCACCTTGCCGTCCGAGTTCATGGCGAACTGGGTCAGCGCGCATTATGCCGATCGCATCCGGCTGGCCTGGCGCGCGCTGCTGCCCGCCGTGCGCGACGTGCGCATCGGCGCTGCGACCGCCGCCGACGAAACGCTGCCCGTGTACACGGCCGACGCCGATCCGGTCGTTACGCCGATCGCTCAGCCTGCGCATCCGGCGCTGGCGAGCGGTTTCGACCCGCGTTTCACTTTCGAGAGCTTCGTCGTCGGCGATGAGAATCGCGTTGCGTTCAACGCGGCGAAGGGCCTCGCTTCGGGCGCTCTCGCGCTCAGCCCGCTGTTCATCCATTCGGCGACCGGCCAGGGCAAGACGCATCTTCTGCACGCCATCGGCCATGTCTATCGCCAGCGCGTTCCCGGCGCGTCGGTGCTGTTCATGTCGGCCGAGAAGTTCATGGTCGATTTCGTCGCCGCGATGCGCGACCGCGATACGCTCAGCTTCAAGCAGCGGCTGCGTTCGGCCGACCTGCTGATGATCGACGATATTCAGTTCATCGCCGGCAAGGGTTCGACGCAGGAAGAGTTCCTTCACACGCTCAACGAGCTGATGCATTCGGGCAAGCGGGTGGTGATCAGCGCCGATCGCAGCCCGCAGGCGCTGGAAGGCATGGAAGGCCGCATCCAGTCGCGCCTCGCCAGCGGTCTCGTCGTCGACATCAAGCCCGCCGGGCAGGCGCTCCGCCTCGCCATCCTGCGCTCGAAGCTGGCCGCGACTCCCGAAGTCGCGATCCCGGACGAAGTGCTCGTCCTGCTCGCCGAGCGGATCCAGAGCAGCGTCCGCGAGCTGGAAGGCGCGCTCAACCGCCTCTCTGCCTATGCGATGCTCAACGATCGCAAGATCGATCTCGCTTTCGCGCAGGAAGTGCTGGGCGAGATGCTGAGCGCCGGATCGCGCCGGGTGACGATCGACGAGATCCAGAAGGCGGTTTCGGCGCATTATGGCATGCGCCAGGCCGAGATGGTTTCAGCGCGTCGCGCGCGCTCGGTCGCCCGCCCGCGCCAGATCGCCATGTATCTCGCCAAGCGGCTGACGCCGCGCTCGCTGCCTGAGATCGGCCGGCGTTTCGGCGGGCGCGATCACACGACGGTGATCTACGCGGTCAAGACGATCGAGAAGATGCGCGCCGAGGATGCCGATATGGACGCCGATGTGCGCGCGCTGATCCGCCAGCTCGGCGGCTGATGATAAATATTAGCCGAATCTCGTCAAATGGGGCAGGCGGGCGGCTGTCTTGGTGGCTCTTTGCCGGCTAATTCTGCCAATCGTTTGCAGTTGCCAACGGAAGCCGTATCCTTTCCGAAACGAATCGGAGAAGGATATGGCGCGCAATAAGTTCGATTGGCCAAAGCATGAGGATTTTCAGGTCCTTAATGCGGATAGCAAGGTAGTTGGAGAGGTTCGGGTAAAACCGAATGCCTTGCTTTGGCGGGATAAGGGCAAGCAGTCTTGGCAGGGTGTTTCACTCGAACAGTTTGCTGAATTCGCAAACGCCCACGGTAAAAAGCAGGCCCATTAAATATCGCTTCTTGAGCCTCCCGCTTCTGTTCAGAAACGGGAGGCTGTTCCTAAAAATTAACTGTTCAGCCCTTCGGCTTGGGCGGCGGCGGCACGGTGATCTTCACTGTCTCGCCCGAATTGCCCGGGAAGCCGGTGAACATCGCCTCGATCAGGTTCGGGACGAGATAGGGCAGGTCGTTGCTGCGCGAAATCGCCTGCGCCTTGCCTTCAAACAGATGCGTTCCGTCAGACGTGCGGACGATCATCACGTTCAACTGGCTGGTATAGACGGTGTAGCTGCTGACGTCTGCGCCGCCCCAGCCCCCGCCCCACAGATAGGGATCATAATAGAAGCCGGGCACATAGGCGACGCCGCCGCCGCGCGTGACGACCGGGCGATAGCCGCCCCAACCGCCCCAGCCGCCCCAACCACCCCAGCCGCCATAACCCCAGCCGGGGGTCGACTGGATCTTCTCGCGGCCATGGTCGACCGTATAGGCGACGCGCACGACGAGATCGGGCTTGGCGCCGGCCTCCACCGGGCGATAGCCGACGCGCGCCAGATGCTCGCTGACGAGTGCGGCATATTGCGAAAACTCAAGGCCGCCCTGCAGACGGGGGTCACCTGCCTCGACAGCGAAAGTCTGCCCCTGCGGCACCGGCAATTGCTGGAAGCGCGAGACCTTGGCGTTGAACGGCGTCGCGCAGCCGCCGAGCGCAAGCAGCGTCACGGGCAGCGCGGCGGCGAGTATCTTCTTTACAGTCAGCATCTTGGGCGACCTTCGAATCGAGAAAGAGCATCCTCCAGGTGGCCTGAAAATGCGCCTGGACAACTGAATATGGGTTGAACGCGCGGCGCGGCAAGTGGATGCGTGCGCACGACGAACCGTCCCCTATCGGCACAGACCCATCGCGTCATAGGTCCTTGCGAGCGTCGGCGCGCCAAGCGCGGCCGCACGGGCGGCGCCATCGCCCAGCAACCGGTCGATTTCCCCCGGGTCGCGGCTATATTCCTCGAAACGCGCGCGGATGGGAGCGAGCGATTCGACGAGCAGATCGGCCAGGATCGGCTTGAACTGGCCGAAACCCTTGCCTTCATGCTCCGCCAGCACCTCGCCGACGCTGCGATCGGTAAGCGCGGCGTAGATGGCGATCAGGTTGCGGGCTTCGGGGCGCCCCTCCAGCCCCTCGGCGGCGCCGGGCAGGGGATCGGGATCGGTCTTGGCCTTGCGGACCTTCTGCGCCACCGTATCGGCATCGTCGATCAGGTTGATGCGCGACGCATCCGAAGGATCGGATTTCGACATTTTCGCGCTGCCGTCGCGCAGGCTCATGATCCGCGCGGCTGCAGGCGGGATGAACGGTTCGGGCAGAGTGAACAGCTCGGTCGCGTAATCGGTGTTGAACTTGGTGGCGATGTCGCGCGCCAGTTCCAGATGCTGCTTCTGGTCCTCGCCCACGGGGACGTGCGTCGCCTGATAAAGCAGCACGTCCGCCGCCTGCAGCACGGGATAGGCGTATAGGCCGACGCTCGCGCCCTCGCGGTTCTTGCCTGATTTCTCCTTGAACTGCGTCATGCGGTTCAGCCAGCCGATCCGCGCGGTGCAGAAGAGCAGCCAGGCAAGCTCGGCATGCGCGGGCACGCGCGTCTGGTTGAACAGAATCGCCTTCTTGGGATCGATCCCCGCCGCGAGCAGCGCCGCCGCCATCTCGCGCGTGTTGGCGGTCAGCTCGGTCGGGTCGTTGTAGACGGTGATGGCGTGGAGATCGGCCAGGAAGAACAGGGTCTCGCCGCCCTCATTGTCATCCTGCATCCGCACCCAGTTGCGGATCGCCCCCAGATAGTTGCCGAGGTGAAGGTTTCCGGTGGGCTGGATGCCCGAGACGATGCGTTTTGCCATGATGGCCCCGCCTCTCGCTTCCCCCGCGCTCCGCGTCAAGCCGCAGGCGGGCGGCGGCGCAACTGCTGCTTCAGCTCGGCAAGCCCGTAGGCGCGCAGCGCGAAGGCCGCGCCGAAATAGACGATCCCGCCCGCCGCGATCATCAGGCCCACCGCGACGATGCGTTCGATCAGCCCGCGCCCGCTATGCGCGTCGACGATCGGGTTGAGGACCAGGAGCAGCGCCGTCATCGCAATGGTCGCGCCGAGCAGGCGGATCGTGCGGCGGCGCAATTGCGCGTCGATCGAGAATTGCCCGCGCCGGTGGAGCGTCAGGTAAAGCAGGCCGACATTGACCCAGGCGGAAACCGCCGTCGACAGCGCGAGGCCGACATGCCCCATCGGCCAGATCAGGATCAGGTTGCCGACGAGATTGACCAGCATCGCCAGCAGCGCGATCCGCACCGGCGTCCGCGTGTCGGCGCGGGCGTAGAAGCCGGGCGTCAGCACCTTGATCAGCACATAAGCCGGCAGGCCGATCGAGAAGGCGGCGAGCGCATTGGCGCTGGCGATCGTATCGGCCGCGCTGAACACGCCGTGCTGGAGCGTCGCGCGGATCAGCGGCACGGCCGAGACGATGAAGGCGGCGGTCGCGGGGAGGGTGAGGAGCAGCGACAGCTCCATTGCGCGGTTCTGCGTGTGATTGGCCGCGGCATCATTGCCGCCGCCGATCTGGCGCGACAGCGTGGGCAGGATCGCGGTGCCGACGCCAATGCCGATAAGCCCCAGCGGTAGCTGGTTCAGCCGGTCGGCGTAATAGAGATAGGAAACCGCGCCTTGCGGCAGGAAGCGGGCGGCGAGCGTGGTCGAGATCAGCAGATTGAACTGCACCGCGCCCGCGCCCAGCGCCGCGGGCCAGATGATCGCCAGCAGCTTCCTGACCTGCGGCGACAGGCTGGGTTTGCGCAGGCGCAGCGATACGCCCGCCTGCCGGCAGGAGAGCATGAGCCAGCCAAGCTGCATCACACCCGATACGGTGACCGCGATCGCCTGCGTCCGCGCCGTATCGATCTCGCTATGCCCGCGGAAGAAGATCAGTCCGACGATCATGCAGATGTTGAGCAGGATGGGCGCCGCCGCATTCACCCAGAAGCGCTGAAGCGAATTGAGGATGCCGCCCAGCAGCGAGACGAGGCTGATGAGCGCGAGATAGGGAAAGGTGATGCGCGTCAGTTGGACGGTCAGGTCGAACTTGTCGGCGCCGCCATCGGGGAAGCCGCCGGTCATCGCCCAGACGATCGGCGCGGCGGCGAACATCATGATGATCGTAAAAACGATCAGCAGGGGCAGCAGCACCGACAACACCTGTTCGGTGAAATCGAGCGCGGCGCGCAGCGGGGCGGGATGCCCCTTCGATTCGGCCTCGCCCAGCGTGCGGTTGAACATCGGCACGAAGGCCGAGGCGAAGGCGCCTTCCGCGAACAGTGCGCGGAACAGGTTGGGCAGTCGCCAGGCGATCAGGAAAGCGTCCGACGCCAGCCCGGCGCCCACGAAACGCGCCATCAGCATGTCGCGTACGAAGCCGAGGATGCGGCTGATCAGCGTCAGCCCGCCGATCGTCGCGGTCGCGCGGACGAGGTTCATCGGGCGGCCCTGACGCGCAAATGGCGGTTCTTGCAAAGGCCCGTTCGGGCTGAGCCTGCCGAAACCTCTGCCTTCATCCGCACGGGAATAAAGGAGAGGCCTTCGACAGGCTCAGCCCGAACGGCGTCTTTCAATGTCACCGGTGGGCGGGATCAGGCCTGGCCGGCTGCGCCGAACCCGGCCTGGCCGGCCTGGGCCTGCGCCTGCTGGAGATAGATCGAGCCGAAGTCGATCGGCTCGAGCAGCAGCGGCGGGAAGCCGCCGTCGCGGACGGCATCGGCCAGAACGCGGCGCGCGAACGGGAAGATCAGCGCGGGGGCCTGCGCCATCAGGATGAACTGGATCTGGTCATCGGGGATGTTGCGCAGCCCGAAAAGCCCGGCGTAGGACAGCTCGACATGGAACGCGACCTGGCTGTCGCCCTCGGCGCGAACCTCCACCTTCAGCACCACTTCATACACGTCGTCGCCGACGCGGTTCGATGCGATGTTGAACTGGATGTCGATCTGCGGCTGGCTCTGCCACTGATAGACGGCCGGCGCGTTCGGATTCTCGAACGACAGATCCTTCACATATTGTGAGATGAGGCCGACCTGCGGCAGCGTGTCGGCGCCGTTGGGAAGCGCATCGCCCGCGCCCGGCGCGCCAAATTCTTCGGCCATTGTCGAAAACCCTTCTTGTGCAGAAACTGATCGGCGGCGCGCCTAGCATGGCGCGGCGACCAAGGGCAATGGAACAAGATGGAACAGCACGTCGGCGGGATATATTTGAATCCTTCATCTCACGCGCTTATGTAAGGCTTTCGCGCGGCGTTGCGCGGAACTGGAGGTCAGGTGCTCGTTATCGTTCTTCTCGCCATGATCGCGGCCTTTCTGGCCCTGCGCCTTTATATGGTGCTGGGCAAGCGCGGCGGGCATGAGCAGACGATCGCGAAACCGGCCGAGGAGCGGGTGGCGACCATCCCCTCGGCGCGCTCCATTCCCGATCTGCAGCCCGAAGCGCCGGCGGCGCTCGATTCCGTGATCGAGCCTGCGGCCATTGCAGGCGTGAAGGCGATCATCGCGGTCGATTCCAGCTTCGATGCGCATCGCTTCCTCGAAGGCGCGCGTTCGGCCTATCGCATGATTCTCGAAGCCTTCTGGAAAGGCGATGAAGAACAACTGGGCTGGCTCGCCTCGCCTGATGTGCGCGCGTCCTTTGAAGAAGCGATCGCAGCGCGCAAGGAGGCGGGGCAAACGCTCGACAACCGGCTCGTCTCGATCGAACAGGCAGTCATCGCGGCGGCTTCGGTCCAGAACCGCGTCGCCAGCGTCACCGTGCGTTTCGATGCCGATATCGCCGCCGTCACCCGCGACAGCGAAGGCAATGTCATTGCCGGCTCGCTCGACGACGCCGTGCCGACGCATGACGTTTGGACCTTCACCCGCACGCTGCGCGACAAGGATCCGAACTGGATCCTCTCCGACACCGACGAAGCGGCGTGAGGTCCGCTCTCTGGGCGGCCACGGCCGCCCTGCTGCTTCTGGCCGGCTGCTCGGGGCGGATCGTCCCCGCCGGCGTGCCTTCGGAACACCGGCCGCCGACCCGGCAGCAGCCCAATCCGCCCGTTCGCCAACCGACGCCGGCAACGCCGTTGCCGCCGACGCCGGCCCCTTCGCCATCGCCCGACGCCAACAGCGCGCGGGCGGCGGGCGTTGTCGCGGGGCCGCTGGTTTCGAGCCTGCCGTTCGATCGCGAACAGGCGCGCGCCGCGCTGCAGGCTTTCCGGACCAGTTGCCCGGGGCTGCTCCGCCGCACCGATGCAAGCGGGCTGACGCGCGCGGAGGACTGGCAGGGCGCATGCGACGCGGCGGCCGGCGCAGACGGCGATCCCGTCGGCTTCTTCACGCGCTGGTTCGAGACTGTGCAGGTGGGCGGCGGCGCAACCTTCGCGACCGGCTATTACGAGCCCGAGATCATGGGATCGCGCACGCGCCGTCCCGGCTATCAGGTGCCGGTCTATCGCAAGCCCGCCGATCTGCTGCAGATCGATCTGGGCGCCTTTTCCGATAGCCTGCAGGGCAAGCGTATCGGCGGTCGTTTCGACGGCAAGACGCTGGTTCCCTATTTTGACCGCACGCAGATCGAGCAGGGCGCGCTGGCGGGCCAGGGCCTGGAAATGGCCTGGGCCGCCGATCCGGTCGAGTTCTTCTTCCTGCAGGTGCAGGGGTCGGGGCGGCTGCGCCTGCCCGACGGCAGCGTGATGCGCATTGGCTATGACGGGCAGAATGGCCGTGACTATACCGGCATTGGCGCGCTGATGCGCCAGCGCGGGCTGATCGGCCCCGATCAGGCGTCGATGCAGGGCATCGTCCAGTGGCTTCACGATCATCCCGATCAGGGCCGCGACATCATGCGCGAGAATAAGAGCTGGGTGTTCTTCCGCGAGTTGACGGGGCCGGGGCCGATCGGCGCGATGGGCGTTGCGGTGACGCCGCGCGCAACCGTGGCCGCCGATCCGCGCTATATTCCGCTCGGCGCGCCTGTCTGGCTGTCGCTCGATCGGCGCGAGGGCACGGGGGTGTGGATCGCGCAGGATACAGGCGGCGCGATCAAGGGCGCCAACCGTTTCGATACATTCTGGGGTGCGGGCGACGAAGCGCGCGCCATCGCCGGCGGCATGTCTGGCCGGGGCGCCGCTTTCCTGCTGCTGCCGGTGGGAACGCTGGCGCGGCTCCAGTCGGAGTCGGCTTATGGCGGGCCGTCGGCTCGACGCTGATGAGCGCGCGCTGTGGGCGCGCGTCGCAGCCACGGTGATTCCCCTTGCCGGCAAGGCGCGGCCTGCGATCGCCGCGGCAGACGGCGGCGCGAAGCCGCCTCCCAAGCCCATCGCCATCCGCCCGACGCTGCCCGAGCCGCCCAAACGCTCGCCACGCGCGCAGGACGCCAACACGCTCGACGGCGGGTGGGACAAGCGCCTGACGCGCGGCGCGGTGATCCCCGATCGCTCGATCGATCTGCACGGCCATACGCTCGCATCGGCGCATGCCGCGCTCGACAGGGGGCTGGAGGATGCGATCATCGGCGGCGCGCGCGTGCTGTTGCTCGTCACCGGCAAGCCGCCGCGCGGCGAAGGCACGGGGCGCGGCGCGATCCGCGCGGCGGTGGGCGACTGGCTCGCCGCCTCGCGCCATTCGGCCTCGATCGCCGCCGTCCGCAACGCGCATCCGCGCCATGGCGGGGCAGGGGCGCTCTATATCATCCTGCGCCGTCGCCGGGCCTGAACCCGGCGCTTGTCGGCAGGCGCGATCGGAGGCAGGCTGCGCGCAATCGGTCCGGCGAGGAGCAGGCGCATGGCGGTCAAAGGCATTGGCGGCATCTTCTTTCGCGCGAAGGATCCTGACGCGCTGGGCGCATGGTATCGCACCCACCTTAATATCGGCGCGGGCTGCGTTTCCGATCCTGACGCCAGGCCAGACCAATGGTCGTGGCAGACCGAGGGCGGGCCGGTCGTTTTCGCGCCCTTCCGCGCCGACACCGATTATTTCGCCGCCGACAGGCAATGGATGCTCAACCTGCGCGTCGGCGAGATCGATGCGCTGATCGCCTCCCTGCGCGACGCCGGCATCGCGGTCGAGACGCGCGCGGAGTGGGACCAGCCCGAGGTCGGGCGCTTCGCCCGGCTTCATGATCCCGAGGGCAATGCGATCGAACTGTGGCAGCCGCCCGCCTGACTCGGCGGCGGGTTCAGCCGGCGGCCAGCGCGCGTTCGACGATATCCCGATAGACCAGGGCCAGCGCGCGAAGATCCTCAAGCGCGACAGCCTCGTCCAGCTTGTGCATCGTCGCATTGAGCAGGCCGAACTCGACCACGGGGCAGATGCGCGAGATGAAGCGCGCGTCGGACGTGCCGCCGGTGGTCGACAAGGTCGGTTCGACGCCCAGCCTGTCGCGTATCGCCCCGGCGACGAGGTCGGACAGCGGCCCCGGCGCGGTCAGGAAGGCCTCGCCAGAAATCAGCGCCTTCACTTTGGCGCCCGGCGCATGTTCGGCGGCGATCGCTTCGATCCGCGCGACCAGATCGGGGCCGCGCTGCATGTCGTTGAACCGGATGCTCAGCCGCGCCCGGGCCGCCGCCGGGATCAGGTTGGTCGCAGGGTTGCCGACCTCCAGGTCGGTAATCTCGATATTGGAGGGCTGGAACCAGTCATTGCCGTCGTCGAGGTGGATCGCCTCGATCGCGGACAGGATGGCGATCAGCTTGGGGATCGGATTGTCGGCGAGGTGGGGGTAGGCCACATGCCCCTGAACGCCGGGCGCCTCGATCCAGATATTCACCGAACCGCGCCGGCCTATCTTCATCATGTCGCCCAGCCGGTCGACCGAAGTGGGTTCGCCGACGAGGCACATGTCTGGGCGCAGGCCGCGTTCAGCCATGCGATCGAGCAGCGCGCGGGTGCCGTGGATCGCGGGGCCTTCCTCGTCGCCCGTGATAAGCAGGCTGATCGTGCCTTCGGGCGTCTCGGCGGCGGCGAGCGCCGCGACGAAGGCGGCGATCCCGCCCTTCATGTCGACAGCGCCGCGCCCGTAAAGCAGGCCACCCCTGATTTCGGGCGCAAAAGGCGCGCTTTCCCAGCCTTGCCCCGGCGGTACGACGTCCAGATGCCCGGCGAAGGCGAAATGGCGGCCGCCGCGCGCGCGGACGGCGAGCATATTCTCGACCGGCCCGTCGGGCGTTTCGCCCTCGACAAAGCGTTCCACCACGAAACCCAGCGGGACCAGCATCGCTTCCAGCGCGTCGAACACTGCGCCGCGCGCCGGGGTGATGCTTTCGCAGGCGATGAGGGTCTGGGCGAGCGTGACGGGATCGAGCATGATCGGCGGTTAGCGGGGCGCGACGAAATTGCATAGAGTGCCTCATGCCCAAGCTCGATCTCGATGCGATTCCGCAGACCAACGCCACCGGCTATCCGCCGCACTATGCCGACAAGGTGAAGGGGCGCTGGTATCGTCGCCTCGCCCCGGCGGCGGGCCTCAGCGATTTCGGCGCTAGCCATGTGGTGCTGAAGCCCGGCGCATGGTCGTCGCAGCGCCACTGGCATGAGGGCGAGGACGAACTTGTGGTGATGATCGCAGGGGAAGGGGTTCTGATCGACGACCATGGCCGCACTTTGCTCCGCGCGGGCGATGTCGCCGCTTTCCCCAAGGGCGACGGCAACGGCCATGTCATCGTCAACGAGAGCGATGCGGACTGCGTGTTCGTGGCGGTGGGCAGGCCCGCCGGGACCGATTGCCACTATCCTGATATCGACATGCGCCTGTTCACGGGCGTGGGCCAGAGGCGCAAGGACGGATCGGCGTTCTGAACGGGCTGAGCGTGACGATGGTATCCGCAAGGAATGGCGAAAAATCGCGATTCCCGGTCTTGGAAGTTGACAAAGTTGAGAGGCTGGAGCGGCATTCTCAACTTGCGAGTTGGGGCGATGTGAAAGAGCGGGCAAAGCCTATCATTGCGGGCGCGCTGTAGGACAGCCAAAGATGCACTCGCGTCCCACATCTAACGCCCCGACAGCATCGCGCCGTAAGTCGCGGCGTGGAAGGCGTCAGCTTCTTCGCGGGGTGAGTGCGTGAGGCGGAACTCCCCCTGTTCGGCGCCTGGGCGATTCTCGCTGGTCTGCTCCAACTTGTCGCGGCCATGCGCCGCTGGCGGACAGTCGGCGCGCAGTGGGCGATGGTCCTGAGCGGCGCGCAATCGGCGCTTGCTGGCGGGATCTTCATTTTCCGCGCCAAGGGACCAACGGCACCGACTATTGCCGATTTCGCCCCATATGCGCTTCTTGGCGCTATCTATTTCCTGATCTCGGGCGGATGGCTCGTCGTAAAGGGCGCGCGCGCCGCGCGCGGCTGACAGGAGCAACGAAAAGCCCCACACAGTGCCACCGCACCGGGGGGCTTTCGCCCGATATGCCTTGCGGGCGCTTACGCCGTCGCCGGCAGCAGCCTTTTCTGGCCGGCGATCTTGAGCATCGCCTTCTGCAGTTTCTCGAAGGCGCGGACCTCGATCTGGCGGACGCGTTCGCGCGACACGCCATAGACCTGGCTCAGTTCCTCCAGCGTCTTGGGCTCGTCGGCGAGGCGGCGTTCGGCGAGGATGTGCTTCTCGCGATCGTTGAGATCGTCCATCGCCTCCATCAGCAAGGCGTGGCGCACGTCCTTTTCCTCGGCGTCGGCAAGGCGTTCGTCCTGCAACGGGCCTTCGTCGGCCAGCCAGTCCTGCCACTGGCCTTCGCCATCCTCGTTCATCGAGACGTTGAGCGAAGTGTCGCCGCCCATCGCCATGCGACGGTTCATCGAGGTGACCTCTTCCTCGGTCACGCCCAGATCCTTGGCGATCTTGGCGAGGTGTTCGGGGCTGAGATCGCCGTCCTCGAACGCGTCGAGCTTGGACTTCATCCGGCGCAGGTTGAAGAACAGCTTCTTCTGCGCGGCGGTGGTGCCCATCTTCACGAGGCTCCACGACCGCAGGATGAACTCCTGGATCGAGGCGCGGATCCACCACATCGCGTAGGTGGCGAGGCGGAAGCCGCGATCCGGCTCGAACTTCTTCACGCCCTGCATCAGGCCGATATTGCCTTCAGAGATCAGCTCGGACACGGGCAGGCCATAGCCGCGATAGCCCATGGCGATCTTGGCGACGAGGCGCAGATGCGAGGTGACGAGCTGGGCCGCCGCTTCGGTGTCGCCATGCTCCTGAAAGCGCTTGGCGAGCATATATTCCTGCTCGGGGGTCAGCAGCGGAAACTTTCTGATCTCGGCAAGATAGCGATTGAGGCTCGCCTCTCCGCCCAGCGCGGGGATGGTAGCCGGTACATTGGTGCCGTTTTCCATGATCTTCGGAAACTCCCTGGCCGGAGGCTTGCGACTCCGGATCCTTTGAACTGCTTATACGCCAACTGCCCTGAACAGTTCCTGCATATCCATGGGTAATTGGCTATTGAACGCTAAACTGCTACTATCGATGGGATGCACGAACCCCAGATGGGCGGCGTGCAGCGCCTGACGGTGAAATCCCAGATCTTTCAATATGGTGCGGTGCGCGGGGCGCGTGCGGCCATAGACCGGATCGCCCAGCAGCGGGTGGCCGATCGAGGCCATATGGACGCGCACCTGATGCGTCCGCCCGGTTTCCAGCCGGCATTCGACCATCGCCGCTTCCCTCAGCGGCTTGATGAGACGATAGTGCGTCACCGCGCGCTTGCCGCGCCCTTCGCCGACGATCGCCACTTTCTTGCGGTCATGCGGGCTGCGGGCGAGGGGGGCGTCGACCGTTCCCGAAGCGGGATTGGGGATGCCAGCCACGATCGCGCTGTAGCGCCTGTCGATGCTGTGCGCCGCGAATTGCTTGGCCAGCCCTTCATGCGCGCGATCGGTCTTGGCGACGACCAGAAGCCCCGACGTATCCTTGTCGATCCGGTGGACGATCCCCGGCCGCGCGACGCCGCCGATGCCCGACAGACGCCCGGCGCAGTGATGGAGCAGGGCGTTGACCAGCGTGCCGTCGAGATTGCCCGCCGCGGGGTGGACGACCAGCCCCGCCGGCTTGTCGAC
>QFNN01000063.1 GCA_003240855.1 Sphingomonas sanxanigenens | reverse complement strand
CGAGCATAGCGAAGCAATCCAGAATGCCCGGCATCGGACTGGATTGCTTCGCTATGCTCGCAATGACGGAAGTCATCAACATTCAGCCCTCACATCGCCATGTCGATACGGTTCAACCGACCGAGCTTCATATCACCATCCATACAATATAATCCGCACCACTATTAGCCCGATTGCAATAAACACACCCCAAGTTATCGCGCTTCTCTCTCGGCGCTCTATGGCTCGACTTTCAATCTCGTATGCATCGTGGTCATCGGCCCAACGCGCAATCCACCCATCCTCGACAATATCTCTTCGCTCGCGCACTTTATTATTGTGCCTACGTAGGCGCCAAATCGCGACGATTACCCCGACCACGACAGGAGCAACATGACCGACTACAAGGTCGTGCAAAAGATCAGCGAGAAATATAGACTCACCTTATTAGTTATTGAGCTTTCCGCGACCAACGCCAAGGCTTCCACGGCCCTCACAGCGGAATGTTGTCATGCTTCTTCCACGGATTCTCCAGCGCCTTGTGGCGGAGCTTCCGCAGGCCCAGCGCGATGCGGCGGCGCGTCGCGTGCGGGTTGATCACCTCGTCGATGAAGCCTTTGCTCGCCGCGACGAAGGGATTGGCGAAGCGCGCTTCATATTCGGCGGTCTTTTCGGCGATTTCCTCCGGCGTCTTGCCCCGGAAGATGATTTCCACCGCGCCCTTCGCGCCCATCACCGCGATTTCGGCGGTCGGCCAGGCATAGTTCAGGTCGCCGCGCAGATGCTTTGAGGCCATGACGTCATAGGCGCCGCCATAGGCCTTGCGCGTGATGACCGTGATCTTGGGCACCGTCGCCTCGGCATAGGCGAAGAGCAGCTTCGCGCCATGCTTGATGATGCCGTTATGCTCCTGCGCGACGCCGGGCAGGAAGCCGGGCACGTCGACGAAGGTGATGATCGGGATATCGAACGCATCGCAGAAGCGCACGAAGCGCCCGGCCTTCTTCGACGCCGGGATGTCGAGGCAGCCCGCCAGCACCATCGGCTGGTTGGCGACGATGCCCACCGTGCGCCCCTCGATGCGGCCGAAGCCGCAGATGATGTTCGCCGCATGCGCCGGCTGGACCTCGAAGAAGTCGCCCTCGTCGACCACTTTGCGGATCAGCTCGTGCATGTCGTAGGGCTGGTTCGCGCTCGCCGGGATCAGCGTGTCGAGGCTGTCTTCCGCACGATCCCACGGATCGGCGGTCGGCCGCTCGGGAATGCCCTCGCGGTTCGATGCGGGCAGGAAGTCCACGAAGTCGCGGGTGGCGAGCAGCGCTTCGATGTCATTCTCGAAGGCGACATCGGCCACCCCCGACTTCGTGGTATGCGTCACGGCGCCGCCCAGTTCCTCCTGCGTGACGATCTCGTTGGTAACGGTCTTCACTACATCCGGGCCGGTGACGAACATGTAGGACGAATCCTTCACCATGAAGATGAAGTCCGTCATCGCAGGGCTGTAAACCGCGCCGCCGGCGCAGGGGCCCATGATCAGGGAGATTTGCGGGATCACGCCCGACGCCAGCACGTTGCGCTGGAATACCTCGGCATAGCCGCCCAGCGACGCCACGCCTTCCTGGATGCGCGCGCCGCCCGAATCGTTGAGGCCGATCACCGGCGCGCCGACCTTCAGCGCCATGTCCATGATCTTGCAGATCTTCTGGGCGTGGCGTTCGGACAGCGAACCGCCGAACACAGTGAAGTCCTGGCTGAACACAAAGACCAGCCGGCCGTTGATCGTGCCCGATCCGGTGACCACCCCGTCGCCGGGGACGGTCTGCTCGGGCATGCCGAAGTCGACGCAATTATGCTCGACATACATGTCGAGTTCCTCGAACGACCCTTCGTCGAGCAGCACGTCGAGCCGTTCGCGCGCGGTCAGCTTGCCCTTGGCGTGCTGGGCGTCGATGCGCTTCTGCCCGCCGCCGAGCATGGCTTTGGCGCGGCGTTCGGCGAGCTGGTCGAGGATCGTCTGCATGGCTTCTCCCTTTGCGACGCGCGCCTCCTTCCAGCCTTTGGCCGCACTTGCAAATGCGAACTTGCGAAGTTGCGAACAGTCACTTTGCAAACTATCCATGGCGCATGACCGTCAAGCGCCTCTTCGCCGGCGAACGGCTTCGCGCCATCCGCGCCCGCACCGGGCTGGGCCAGGCCGCGATGGCCGCGCGTCTCGGGATTTCCGTCAGTTATCTCAGTCAGATAGAGAATGACGCCCGCCCGCTGACGCCCCCCGTCCTCGCCGCGCTCGCCCGCCATCACCCGCTTGATCTCGACGCCATCCAGGCCGGCCGGCCCGAGCAACGCTTCGCCGCGCTTCACGCCGCGCTCGCCGATCCGATCTTCGCCGAACCGCGTGTTCCGCCTGACAACCTGGCAAGAATCGTCGAGCAGCAGCCTGATTTCGCCGATCGCTTCCTCCTCCTCCACGACGCCTATCGCCGCGCCGAGGAACGGCTCCAGATGGTCGACGAAGGCCTCGCCAGCGGCGGCGGCCGCCTGCCCTGGGAAGAAGTGCGCGACTGGTTCCACGAGGCGGGCAATTATGTCGACCCCATCGATCGCGGCACCGAGGCTCTGGCCGCCGAACTCCCCGACGACGACGCGCTCCTCGCCCGCCTCGCCGCCCATGGCCTCGCGGTCGCGACCGGCGACGATCCGGGCATGCTGCGCCATCTCGACAGCGCGCGCGGGCGGCTGACGATCTCGAACACGCTTCCCACCGAAAGCCGGCGCTTCATGCTCGCCCATCAACTGGCCGCGCTCGAACTGCAGCGCGAGATCGCCGCGATCACCGACGCCGCCGCGCTGCGCTCCGACGAGGCCCGCCGCCTGCTGTCGGTCGGCCTCGCCAACTATGCCGCCGGCGCGCTGCTCATGCCCTATGAGCGCTTTCGCACCGCCGCCCGCGCGGAACGGCACGACATCGACCGGCTCAGTCGCGCCTTCGGGGTCAGCTTCGAGCAGGCCTGCCATCGCCTCTCGACCCTCCAGCGCCCTGGCGCACGGGGCATGCCGGTCTTTTTCTGCCGCGTCGACATGGCAGGCAACATCACCAAGCGCCATTCGGCGACGCGCCTGCAGTTCGCGCGTTTCGGCGGCGCCTGCCCGCTGTGGGTGGTGCATGAGGCCGTCGCCATTCCCGACCGGATCATGACCCAGCTCGTCGAGACGCCCGACGGGGTCCGCTACCTTTCCATGGCGAAGGGCCTGGTCAAAGCGTCGGGCAGCTACAACCGGCCGCCGCGCCGCTATGCCGTGGCGCTGGGCTGCGAGGCCGAGCATGCGCGCGATTTCGTCTATGCCGACGGCATCGACCTGTCCGCGCCGCGTTCGGCGACGCCCATCGGCCTGTCATGCCGCCTCTGCCCGCGCCCCGATTGCGACCAGCGCGCCTTCCCGCCGGCCGATCGCGCGATCGTGATCGATCCGACGATACGTCATGTCGTCCCTTATCGGCTGGCATAGCCGGCAATGGGGCGACCCGCGCGGCGACGGCATGGCTTGCGCCGCGATCAAGCCAGTTCTCAGACCCTGACAATGCCCAGGTCGATCAGGCTCTGCGCGGTCGCGACGATGGTTTCCTCGGGCGGGCGAGCCACCCAGCCAAGCTTCTCGCGCGCATGGCTTGCGTCCATGTTGCGCGTCTTGCCCAGTTCAGTGGTGATCTGCCGAATCGCGGGATCGAAGCGCCCTGCGATGCGCACCACGAAATCGGGCAGGCGGCGCAGCGGCACTTTGCGCGCGTCGCGCCCCATTGCCTCGCGGAGGATGCGCGCGACGTCGGTCAGCCGCAGGAACGGCCCCGAGGCTATGAAGCGCTCCCCCGCCATATCCGGCGCGGCGAGGGCGCGGGCATGCAGATCGGCCACGTCGCGAACGTCGACAATCCCGAAGCCCAGATCAGGCAGCCCCGGCAGCGCGCCTTCGATGAGGCGCCTGACCAGTTCGATCGACGCCGCGAAATCGCTGCTCAGCACCGGGCCGAGAACCGCCGCAGGATTGATCGTGCAATATTCCAGCCCGCCGCCCTCGGCCGCCACCCAGTCGCGCGCCGCATGCTCGGCGATGGTCTTGGACTTCACATAGGGATAGATTTCGGGGCTGGTCAGATCGGTCCAGTCGGCTTCGGTGAAAGTATAGACGCCACGCGGCCGGCCATAGGCGATCGCCGCGACCGACGAGGTCATCACCACGCGCCTGACGCCTGCCGCCTTCGCCGTCCTGAGCGCACGCAATGCGCCCTCGCGCGCGGGAACGACCAGTTCATCCTCATGCCGGGGCGCGGTGGCCGGAAAGGGCGAGGCGACATGCGCCATATGCGAACATCCCTCGGCCGCTGCGGCCCAGCCATCGTCGCTCATCAGGTCGGCCGCGAAAAAACGCAGCTTGCTGTCGTCCACTGCGAGCAACCTGCGCACATCGGCTTCACGCGCGAGCGAACGCACCGTGGCGCGCACGGTCCAACCCTCCGCCACCAATTGCCGGATCAGATAGCCTGCGATGAAGCCGCTACCGCCCGTGACCAGCACCGTTCCCGCCACCGCGCCTCTCCCCATATTTTGTGTTGACGAGAATGTAAGCCAAGCGCCTCCTTGCGCCCAGCCTCTTCATCGGGCTTGCCTTTTGCCTCCGCCCGCGCCCAAAGAACTTGGTAAATGGAAGGGGAGTCCATGACCGATCAATCGCTCTACCCGGTGCCAGCAGACTGGGCGGCATCCGCGCGCGTAAAGGCCGACGGCTATGCTTCGCTTTACGGCCGCGCGCTGGGCGATCCCGGCGGCTTCTGGCTTGAGCAGTCGCGGCGGATCGACTGGATCAAGCGTCCCGAGATCGCGGGCGACTGGAGCTTTCGCGAGGATGACTTCCACATCGCCTGGTTCAGCGACGGCCGGCTCAACGTCTCGGCCAACTGCATCGACCGGCACCTCAAGACCCGCCCGGACGCCATCGCGATCATCTGGGAACCGGATATCCCATCCGAAGCCCCGCGCCGCATCACCTACCGCGAGCTTCATGCCGAGGTCTGCCGCTTCGCCAACGTGCTGAAAAGCGCGGGCGCAAAGAAAGGCGACCGGATCACCATCTACATGCCGATGATCCCTGAAGCGGCCTTCGCGATGCTCGCCTGCGCGCGGATCGGCGCGATCCATTCGGTGGTGTTCGGCGGCTTCTCGCCCGAAGCGCTGTCGGGCCGCATCACCGACTGCGATTCAACGATCGTCATCACCGCCGACGAAGGCCGGCGCGGCGGCAAACATGTGCCGCTGAAGGCCAATGTCGACGAAGCGGCGCACCACCATGTCCACTGCCTTGAAAAAGTGATCGTGGTGAAGGCGACGGGGGCCAAGGTCTCGATGACCGAAGGCCGCGACATCTGGTATCATGAAGCTGCCGCGACAGTGGACGCCAATTGCCCGCCCGAGCCGATGGGCGCGGAGGATCCCCTTTTCCTTCTTTACACGTCGGGATCGACGGGAAAGCCCAAGGGCGTGCTTCATACGTCGGGCGGATATCTGCTGTGGACCAGCCTTACGCACGAACTGTGCTTCGATTACCGGCCCGGCCAGGTCTATTGGTGCGCCGCCGACATCGGCTGGGTTACGGGCCACAGCTATGTCGTTTACGGCCCCCTCGCCAACGGCGCCACGACGCTGATGTTTGAAGGCGTGCCCAACTGGCCGACGCCTTCGCGCATCTGGGAAGTGGTCGACCGTCACAAGGTCGAGATCGTCTATACCGCGCCGACGGCGCTGCGCGCGCTGATGAAGGAAGGCGACAGCTTCGTGAAGGCGACGAGCCGGGCCTCGCTGCGCCTGCTCGGCACGGTGGGCGAGCCGATCAATCCCGAGGCTTGGCGCTGGTATCATGACGTCGTCGGCGAAGGCCGCTGCCCGATCGTCGACACCTGGTGGCAGACCGAGACGGGCGGCGCGCTGATCGCCCCCCTGCCCGGCGCGACGATGCTCAAGCCCGGATCGGCGACCTTGCCCTTGCCGGGCGTCGATCCCCAGATCGTCGATGGCGCCGGGCTGGTGCTGCACGGCGCGACCGAGGGCAATCTGGTGATCGCGCGATCCTGGCCGGGGCAGATGCGCACCGTCTGGGGCGATCATGCGCGCTTCTTCCAGACCTATTTCTCGACCTTCCCCGGCAAATATTTCACCGGCGACGGCGCACGACGCGACGAGGACGGCTATTACTGGATCACCGGTCGCGTCGACGACGTCATCAACGTCTCGGGTCACCGCATGGGCACGGCGGAGGTCGAGAGCGCGCTGGTCCTCCATCCCAAGGTAGCCGAAGCCGCCGTGGTCGGCATGCCGCACGAGATCAAGGGCCAGGGCATCTACGCCTATGTCACGCTCAACAGCGGCGTAACCGCCTCGGAAGAGCTGCGCGCAGACGTCGTCAGATGGGTGCGCACCGAGATCGGGCCGATCGCGACGCCCTATGCGGTGCAGTTCGCCCCCGCGCTGCCCAAGACGCGATCGGGCAAGATCATGCGCCGCATCCTCCGCAAGATCGCCGAAGGCGACGTTTCGCCGCAGGCGCTGGGCGACACGTCCACACTGGCCGACCCGAGCGTCGTCCAGGATCTGGTCGCGAACCGCGTCCGCTGAACGCATGGCCGCGCCATCCGAAAGCCGCCAGCGCATCGCACGCATCGTGCTGGCGGCGGCGCTCGCGCTATTCGGGCTGTGGGTCGCGCACCCCTTCCTGCCGGCTTTGCTCTGGGCGCTGGTCATCACGATCGCGATCGGGCCGGTCTATGCGCGCGCCGAGCAGCGCTGGCCCAGGCTCAGCCGCCACCTGCTGCCGGCGATCGCCACGCTCGTCATCGGGCTGGCAGTCCTGCTGCCCATCGCAGCCGGCCTGCTGCAGGCGATCCACGAGGCGCGCGACCTTGCGCACTGGATCGCCGATGCGCGCGCCAACGGCATCCCGGCGCCGCAGTGGATCGCCAACCTGCCCTTCGGCGAACGCGCCGTAGCCGACTGGTGGGCCGAAAATCTCGCCACGCCCGAAGGCGCGCAACGCCAGCTCGGCCATCTGAGCGACGCGGCGGTGCTCGATCAATCACGGCTGATCGGCAGCCGCATCCTGCATCATACGACAATCTTCGCCTTCACCCTGATTACGCTCTTCTTCCTGCTGCGCGACAAGGACAGGATCATCGCGCAGATGCGGCGGGCGGGCGACCGCATCTTCGGCCCGGCGGGCGAGCGCATTGGCATCCAGATCATCAAATCGATCCGCGGCACGATCGACGGGCTGGTCCTCGTCGGCATCGGTGAAGGCGTCGCGATGGCGATCGGCTATGTGGTGACGGGGGTTCCCCATCCGATCCTGCTGGGCGCGCTAACCGCCATCGCCGCCATGATCCCCTTCGGCGCGGCATTGCTGATCGGGATCGCCGCCGTGCTGCTGCTGATGCAGGGATCGGTGGCGGGCGCGGTCGGCATCGTCATATTGGGTGCGGCGGTGATCGCCATCGCCGACCATTTCGTCCGCCCCTTCCTGATCGGAGGGGCGACCCGCCTGCCCTTCGTCTGGGTGCTGATCGGCATTCTCGGCGGGGTCGAGGCGTTCGGCCTGCTCGGCCTGTTCGTCGGCCCCGCCGTGATGGCTGCCCTCATCCTGCTCTGGCGCGAACTCGTCGGCAGCGCGGCGTGAATCCGCATTGAGTTGGAGGCGGCTCCGGCTTCACCGGATCAGCCTCTAACGCATCAGCACCAGTTCCTCCGCCATCGTCGGGTGGAGCGCCACCGTCTGGTCGAACGCGGCCTTGCTCAGCCCCGCCTTGATCGCGATCGCCGCGACCTGGAGGATCTCCGGCGCATCCGGACCGATCATATGGATGCCAAGGATGCGATCGGTCTCGGGCTGACAGATCATCTTGTAAAGCGCGCGCTCGTTGCGCCCGGCGAGCACATTCTTCATCGGGCGAAAGTCCGAGGTATAGACCTTCACCGATCCATATTTCATCTTCGCCTGGCTCTCGGTCATCCCGACGCCCGCGATCGGCGGATGGCTGAACACGGCCGAGGGGATGCAGCCATAATCGACGCGCGTCGGCTTGCCGCCGAACTGCGTGTCGGCAAAGGCCTGCCCCTCGCGGATCGCGACGGGCGTAAGCTGGACGCGATCGGTAACGTCGCCAACCGCGAAGATCGACCCGCAGCTTGAGCGGTTATCGTCATCGACCGTGATCGCGCCGCGCGCGTTCAGCTCGACACCTGCATTTTCGAGTCCCAGTCCCACGGTCTTGGGCGTCCGGCCGATCGCGAACAGCACCTGATCGACCTCGATCGGCGCGTGGTTGGTCATGGTGACGCGCAGCGAGCCGTCTGCCTGCTTTTCGATCGCCTCAAACTCGGCGTTGAAACGGAAATCGATGCCCTTGGTCATCGAGATCTGGAGCAGCCGGTCGCGGATCTGCTCGTCATAGCCGCGCAATATGCGGTCGCTGCGGTTCATCACCGTAACGTGGCAGGAAAACTCGTGGAAGATGCCCGCAAACTCGTTGGCGATATAGCCGCCGCCAGCGATCAGGATGCGCTTCGGCATCGTATCGAGATGAAAAACCTCATTGGAGGTGATGCCATGTTTGGCGCCGGGCACATCGGGGACCGTCGGCCACGCGCCCGTCGCGACGAGAATATATTTGGCGGAGACCGTGCGCCCGCTCGCCAGCCTGACTTCGTGTGGCCCCGCAATCGTCGCGCGCTCGCGGATGATCTCGACCGCGTGATTGTCGAGCGTGCTGGTATAAGCGCCGCTGATCCGGTCGACCTCGGCCAGCACATTGTCGCGCAGCGTGGGCCAGTCGAAACTGCAATGCTCGACCTTCCAGCCGAAATGGCGCGCGTCCATCAAATCCTCGGCGAAATGCGCGCCGTAGACCAGAAGCTTCTTTGGCACGCAGCCGCGGATCACGCAGGTGCCGCCGACCTTATATTCCTCGGCGACCGCCACTTTCGCGCCATGCGCAGCGGAGACGCGCGCAGCCCGCACGCCGCCCGACCCCGCGCCGATGACGAACAGATCATAATCATAGGTGGCCATCGCCATCTCCAAACCGGTTTCGCCGCGATCTAGGGTGCCGCGACCGCTTCCGCAAAGACGCTTGTCTCGATCAGACTGATCGAATGCGCGATCGCGGCATGTTCAAAGGCGCCGGGGCGCCGCCGCAACTCAACCAAACGCCCGTTCGACGAGCCCGCGCGTCGAGGGATCGAAGCGCGAAGGATCCTCGCTGCCGATCGACCTGGCGATTTCCTTGCCCAGCTCCACGCCGAACTGGTCGAACGGATTGATGCCCAGCAGCACGGCGTTCACGAAGGTGCGGTGCTCGTAGAAGGCGATGAGAGCGCCCAGCGTCGCCGGATCGACGCGATCGAGCAGGATCGTCGAGGACGGACGATCGCCGTCATAGTTGCGCGCCATGTCGTCGCTGGGCCGCCCGGTCATCAGCGCCGCGCCCTGCCCGAAGCAATTGTTGAGCAGGGTGCGGTGATGATCGTCGTCCAGCCCGTGATCGGCCTCGATCGCCGCGATGAACTCGACGGGGACAAGATGCGTGCCCTGATGAAGGAGCTGGAACACCGCATGCTGCGCATCGGTCCCCACGCTGCCCCAGGTAATCGGCGCGCTCGGCTGGTCGAGGCGCCTATCGTCGATCGTCGCCGACTTGCCGTTCGATTCCATCTCCAACTGCTGGAGATAGGAGGGCAGCAGGCGCAACCTTTCGTCATAGGCAAAGACCGCGCGTGTCTCGCAGCCGCGCACCTGCGCATAATATTGGTCGACGAAGGCGGCGATCATCGGCGCATTGCGCGTCGGCTCGGCAAGGCGGAAATGGCGATCCATCGCCGCCGCCCCCTCCAGCAGGCTTTCAAAGGCGTCCCAGCCAAGCGCCAGCGCAGCCGGAAAGCCGATCGACGACCAGAGCGAATAGCGGCCGCCGACGCTCTCGGCGAAAGGCAGCACACGCGTCTCATCGACGCCCCATTCGACCGCCTTATCGGGTGCGGCGGTCAGCGCGACGACGCGGCCATAGGGATCCTCGGCTCCGCCTTCGGCCATCCACTGCAGCGCGCTCGTCGCGTTGAGCATCGTCTCGGTGGTGGTGAAGGTCTTGGATGCGACGGCCAGCAGGGTCGCCGAAGGATCGAAGCGCTTGAACACTTCCTCCAGCGCGGCGCCATCGACGTTGGAGACCACCGCGACATCGTAGCGCCCGGCGTCGCGCCCCAGCGCATCGACGAGCAGATCGGGGCCAAGCGCCGATCCGCCAATGCCGACATGAAGGATATGGCGGATCGGCCCGAACGCCTCGGCCTCGATCGCGTCGATCAGGGAGCGCATGCGCGCATGGAAATGGCGCGCGCGCGCCACGCTTTCGGGCGCGCCCTCGCCGCGCTCGGCGGGATGCTCGGCGGCGCGCCCCTCGCTCGGGTTGACGATGCCGCCAGCAAACAGCAGGTCGCGCTTCGCCGCCAGCCCGCAGGCCGCCGCAAGCTCCGCATAGTCGGCGATCAGCGCGGCATCGAGATGCGTCTTGGACCAGTCGAAGAAGATCGATCCTTCGTTCAGCGTCAGCCGCAACAGGCGGTCCGCCTCGCTCTCGAACAATTTCTCGATCCGCCCGGGCTGATGGCCCGCAATCCGGATCCTGATCGTCGCGCTGTCGGCCATTGCACGCACTCCAAACATGGTTGCGCGCCCGCCCTAGCCATGCGGGCGTGCGAACTCAATCAGCGCCCGCCGCCAGAGGCCGGATCAGTGGCGATGCTCGCGGCGCAGGCTGTAGCGGCCGTCGCGATAATCATCGAACAGCCCCGCAATGGCGGGGTGATAGACGGGTTCGCCATCATCCTCGCGCACCAGATTTTGCTGGCTGACATAAGCGACATAGCTGCTGTCGCCATTTTCGGCGAGCAGATGGTAGAAAGGCTGATCCTTCGCCGGGCGGACATCCTCGGGGATCGAATCATACCATTCGTCGCTGTTCGCAAAGACCGGATCGATGTCGAACACGACGCCGCGAAAATCGAAGATTCGATGGCGGACCACATCGCCGATCGCGAAGCGGGCATGCGCGATCGGGGGAGCCTGAAGCGCGGCGGAGGCCGGAGACGTGGGGATTCCCGAATATTTCATGCCCTCAATCTAGGGAGTGAGGCTCCGCGTGCAAGCAGTAGCTTGTATCAGTCCACAGCTTTCGCTAACAGCGCGCCTTCGATCGACCCGGCGCGGCGCTCCGCCGCGTTTATGATCCTCGCGGAGAGGTGGCTGAGAGGTCGAAAGCACCGCACTCGAAATGCGGCGTGCCCGCGAGGGTACCGTGGGTTCGAATCCCACCCTCTCCGCCATCACCTTTTCTCGGTCGCAAACATCCTGTAACAGCCTGAACGGCAAGGATAATTCTGCGGTTCGAACGCCCTCATTCCAGTCATATTCCAGATGAGAGCCTAGGGTGAGATTCAGCACGATACGCTTGTCCTCGAACGTGCCATTACTCCAAAGATTCCAAGGGTTTGCGATGAACTCGAAAGCGGTTCGAAAAGTCTCGTCATAGTCCGTTGCGACGGTGCCGCAGGATGACACTTTTTCATCGAGAACCAGCTTTTCCAACTCCAGCTTTTCGACCTCGCTTTCCAAACGCGCGATCACAGAGCGGCTTTCCGATTCAACGATCTTGTCGAGAATTTGGCCGATCTTCTTTTCGATCAGGGATGCTTCGCGCTTGAACGCTGCGCGGCCGTCGTGAGCCTTCGACTCCGCCTCGTTCCAACGCTTGCGGAAAATTTTCGAGAACAGATTGAGCAGTTCCGGGCGCGGCGTCAGCTTGGTCAGCATCGCCTCAAATGCGCTTTCAACCGTATCCCGCTTCACCGACTTGCCAAAGCGGTCGCATCCGCGATGGCGGCAGACGTAATAGGGATATCGACCGTTACGCCCCTTGGTCCAGTTTGCGGTCATAGGGTGATTGCAGTCGCCGCAGGTAACAAAGCCGCGCAGCGGGAAATCGACATGGATGTCGGATCGGGTCGGCGCGAGAGGCTTGCCTGCGATCCGCTCCTGCACCTGATGGAAGGTTGCAAGCGAGATAATTGCTTCATGTTGTCCCGGACGCAATGACACGTCCCAAGCGTCGCTCTGGACGTAGCCCGCGTAGATGGGATGGGTCATGATCCGGTGGGCCTGCTGGTTCGTCAGGTGCCCGTGTCGTGTGACCGGGAAGCCAGCATGTGACTCGAAGAAGCGTTTCACCTCTGCCTTGGATTTGAAGCGACCGGACGCAAAGCCTGTCAGCCCTTCCTCAATGATGGACGCAAGCGGCTCGACGCGAACAAGGATGCTACCTCCTGCTCTGCTCTTCTCGTAGCGGTAGCCAATGGGCGCATTGAAGACCCAGAATCCGCCGAGCATCCGTGCCCGCATACGGTTCTTGGCCTGCTCGCCATTTTTCTGGCGCTGATGCTGTGCGACGCTCGCCAGAAGATGCTCAATGAGGATGCTATCGGAGTCCGAGCCGAACTCGATGGATGGCGATTCCAGCGTCGCCCCGGCCCGGAAAATCAGCTCTTTGAGATCGAAGTGATTGCGGACATCGCGCGCCATGCGGCTGATGTCATCGATAATGACGACCAAGCCTGCGTTGCTTCTAGCATTGCGAATGAAGGCCAGCATTTCATCGAAGCCGGGACGCTGCGCCAGTTTGCCCGACACGTCGTCCGTAAAGACGCCAACGACCTTGTGACCGCGATGCTTCGCATACTCGCGGCAGCGCGTCTCCTGCGAGGAAAGGCCATTGCCCTCTCTCGCCTGCTTCTTGGTGCTGACGCGGCAGTAGACGACTGCCTGCTGGTTGGTTTTTCTGGTCATGGCGCTAACTGCCTCTTACGGCCCTTGGTGTTGATCGCGCCCTCCCCATGGAGGTCAACAAGCTCCGAAACATCGGATTCCGGCAGGTTAGCACGACTTTCCTCGCCTTTAAAAGCATAGTTTGCGCGTTCGGAAAGTGACAATTGGACGGATGATTTTTTGAATCGCTGGTCAATGAAAGACATCGCGACTGAATCGAGGAAATGAATAAGCAGGTCAATCCGCTCTTGAGAAATAGCAGCGCTCGCAATTTCATTGCGAAGCTCCTGCATTTCTTCCGGTGGCCACATCTTCATCAAACCCGTCCCCGCCGCTATAGCGGCGCTCGATTGAGCCATGAGAGAGTCCGATTTAGAAAGTAACCGTCATTCAGCTGGGGGGATTGACCTCCCATGCTCTAATAATTTTAGTGATTAGCGAGGTGTTGGAGACAACGCTTCCGAACCATCGCGTAGGGCATGTGGATTTCGGATTTGCCGTTGGCAAAGATATGCACAACCCCCACAATCAGATTAGCATATTTTGTTTCGATTTATCAATAAAATGCGCATTTTTACTTTAGCGACCTATGCCGGACTGCCTTTCCTTTCCGCTCCGACCTGTTTGAAGGTTGCTGGCTGCTCGATCTATGAGCGCCAGCCGCATGGCCTGTTTCTGCCTCACCAGATGATCCGCAGCCCGCATCAGATGCGCTTTGCGATCATCGACCATGCCATTCGGGCGGAATTCCATGCGCTCGCCATCACGGGCGAGAAATTGCCCGTACTGACGGTTGGTCCAGAGCTGGCGATGCTTTTCAAAATGCGCTTCTGCCCTTGCGGTCACGCGCTCGGCCTTTGCGCTGACCTCGGCTGCGCGTTCAGATGAAACGGTGGCAGGCGCGGATTGCGCCACGCTTGCAGAGGCAAATCGCGGGCTGATCGCGCGGGCCGCAGCACCGTCCCCAATCATTTTCCGGTTCCCTTGTGCAGATCGCGAACATCGCGGATTTGCAATTTCCACGGATCGACCATGAAGAAGGGAACGCGCTCGCAGTCGAAGAGATGAGGCGTCCCCGCCACGCGGATGATTTGCCGACCGTCTCCGACTGCGAGTATATCTTCCGACTGCATGACCGCGCGCTTGCTCTCGCCAAGATTGGCCCCGGCGGACTCGACCGTTCCACCGCTGCGGTTCATGCCGTGCATCAGCACCGTGCGGTTGCCGCTCCACTTTTCGATGTCGGACATGAGGTCAGGGTCAGCGACACAGCTCGTGTTGAAAATCGCCGCCATATCCTCGAAATCCTTGACCGCTTCGCGCGACCATTTCGCTTCGAGTGAATGGCGACCCTGCGCGAAAATCCACGGCTGCAAGCCCTTGCCGCGATACAAGTGAAGCATTTTGGTTATGCTCTTCGATGGCGGAAGCTGGGGAAACTCGTCGAGGATGAGAGTTGTTGGAACCGAGCCGCGTTCCCGTGCGACGGTTTCGATTAGATGGCAGACGATGAGGCTGACCCACGGCGCGACGGCGCTCAGCTTGCCGCTCGGGGCCATGAGATAGACGGTGTGCGGCTTGTGCTTCAGCGCCGCGAGATTGACATCGTGAGCGGCAGTGGCGCGTTCGAGACTTTTCCCCGGCTCGAATACGTTGAGCGCGTCGATGCAGGCAGAATTATAGGCTTCCTGCTGCTTGGGCGCACTCACCGCCGTCGCCTGCACGGCATGGGCGCGGCGCTCGATACCCTCGACGCCGCAGGTCGTCATCATGGCGAACGCCATGTCCGTATCCATCGTCGATGAATTTACGAAGCGCCACAGACCGCCGAGATTGCAAAGCTCCGGCTCGAACAGCGCCAGATATTCCATCCGAAGCGCGAGCATCCGGCGAGCGCCGCTTCCAACCCAATCTCCGTTCTGATCCTTGGGCGATGGCGGGATGAGAATATGGGCAATCTCGTCGGCTTCGGTGTCGATCTGTTCGCCTGAGCGAACGATGTCGATGAGCGTATGCAACGGATTGATCCGCGCATTCGGCAGGCCGTGCAGCCCGAACGGATTGAGATAGACAATCTCGTGACCGAGATTGTCGCGCCGATGGTCATGGCTCGCCCAGCAGTTTTCTCCGTCCTTCAGGTCGATGACGACCAGCGAGCGGTTACGGCTGTGCGCCAGATTGGGAAGGATGAAATCTCGGCCCTTGCCCGTCCCGGTGCGAGCATATGTCAGAAGCGGCGCATCGCCGCTGAAAAACAGGGGGCGCTTATGCAGCGCCCCGAGAAAGAGGCCGTTAGGATCGAAGAGATTGGCGGCTCTGGCGTCCTGCAAATCTGCCAAACGACCGTCGCCCAGAATACCGGAGGCCTGTTTTGTCGCAATGATCCCGCGCGCTATCTCGGCCTCGCGGCGCGAAGCGTTTGCGTGATCCGCTTCAACGGTACGCTGATGCAGGGCCATAACCGTCAGCGTCTCCCGCACGAAATCCGGCTCCATGCTCACGAACGAAGCGACGTTATCAATCCCGAGCTTCGCCAGCTTCGCGACCGAAGCACGGCCCAGACCCCACACGTCGCCGAGTTCGACGCGCGGATAAAATTCGCGGCGGGATTCCGCCGTCGAAAGATCAAGGACGCCAACGCCACTACGGTCGGCCTTGGCGAGCTTGTTCGCCAGCTTTGCAATCGTCTTCGTCGGCCCAATGCCGACGCAGGTGGGGATTTTCGCAATTTGGCGAACAGCAGCCCGTATAGCGACGCTTCGCTCTGTCATGTCGCCTTCAAGGCCTGTGTAGTCCATGAACATTTCGTCGATGGAATACGGCTCGACACGCGGAACCATGCCGGACAGCACGTCGAACACGCGACGGCTCATGTCCCCATAGAGGACATAGTTCGAGCTTTTCCAAAGCACGCTTTTCAGTTCCGGCTTCTTGCTCGCGATATGCCACGGATCGCCCATCTTGAGGCCGAGTTCCTTGGCTTCCTGAGTTCGGGCAATCACGCAGCCGTCGTTGTTGGACAGGACGACGAGCGGCTTGCCGCGCAATGTCGGATCGAATGCCCGCTCGCAGGAGCAATAGAAGCTGTTTCCATCGATGAGCGCGAACATCGTCACACCCGCATACGCACGAGGGCGCTTATGATCGCCCATATTTCAACGTCGTCACATACCGGAACGGGCGAACCCTTCGACGGCGTAAGCCACCAATCTTCGTCTTTCAGATTCAGTGTCGCGAGAATCACTTCGCCATGCAGGAACGCGACGCACACCTTGCCCGATGTCGGCTCCGCCGCCGCATTTGCAATGAGAATGTCGCCCGCGTGAATGCCACGGGCGCGTAGTTCATGCCCCACAACCCGCACGGGATACAGGCCCGGACGGCGCAGATCGAGGAGCTGAGCCAGATCGATGACTGGTTCAACATAGTCCTGTGCCGGACTTTGGAAGCCCGTTGTGTCGTCGCCCTGATAATTGCCCATGC
The DNA here is from genome assembly GCA_003240855.1 of Sphingomonas sanxanigenens. Lineage (GTDB taxonomy): Bacteria > Pseudomonadota > Alphaproteobacteria > Sphingomonadales > Sphingomonadaceae > Sphingomonas_L > Sphingomonas_L sanxanigenens_A. The sequence goes on along the minus strand of QFNN01000063.1, from coordinate 369 downwards.
GTGAGAACATAGCAGGAACATTGTTCTTTTGGGAATAGGATTCAATTCCTGTCCGCAGGTGGATGATTGGGCCTTTGTGCCAGCTCTTTCGCCGTCCCTGAGATAATGCCGCTAAGTTGGCTCGGTGCGCCGCACGGTCAACGGGTGGCCCGCTCCATTCGTCCCAAGTGCCTTGGTCCTCCCGTGTTGCCCGTTTCGCCTATGGCTGACCGTCCGGCTTAAGACGTAGACATTGCGGGACTGATCCGGCGGCTGGGCAACAGTGACTGGGTTAAGTCAGGCATGGCCTATCTCGATGATTCCGGCGAGCGTTGTCCGTTCTGCCAGCAGCGTATCGACGCCGACCTTACGGCGCGGCTGAACGAGTAT
>QFNN01000062.1 GCA_003240855.1 Sphingomonas sanxanigenens | reverse complement strand
ACGGAAATATCGAATATGTGAAACCGACCAAAACCAAGGGAGAATGAGGTTGAAGACTGCAATCGTGACCGGGGCGAGTTCGGGAATTGGCGAGGCCATCGCACAGTCTCTGGCCAGTGCGGGCTGGCAGGTCATTGCTACCGGGCGGCGCGCCGATCGGCTCGCTTCGCTGGCGAACGATTTTCGCGACCTGATCCACCCCGCCGCCTTTGACATCACGAACGAGGTCGCCCTGGATAATGCATTGGCCGCTGTGCCCGACCGCTTTCGGGGAATCGACCTTCTCGTCAACAACGCCGGCCTCGCTCTCGGCACGGCGCCGGCGCAGGGGGCAGATCTCGATCAGTGGCGCACGATCATCGACACCAACGTCACGGCGCTGGCGTCGATCACGCATCGCCTTCTCCCGGGCTTGGTGGAGCGAAAGGGGGCTATAGTGAACATCGCCTCGGTTGCCGGCACATACCCTTATCCAGGCGGCAATGTGTATGGCGGCACCAAGGCATTCGTACAGCAATTCAGTCTGGGCCTGCGCTCCGATCTCCATGGTACTGGTGTCCGTGTCAGCGTGATCGACCCCGGCATGGTCGAAACCGAATTCACGCTGGTCCGCACCGGCGGCGATCAGGCGGCCTCAGATGCGCTTTACGCCGGCGCCACGCCGATGACCGCCGACGATATCGCCGCGACCGTGCTGTGGATCGCGAACCTGCCGCCTCACCTCAACGTCAATCGGCTGGAGTTGATGCCCGTCAGCCAGTCTTTCGCTGGCTTCCAGGTCGCCCGCCGCTTCTGACCGTCCGTCATTAATTAGGAAAGCAGATAATGCCCGTAAGCTACCGCTATCTCGGCCGGTCCGGCATCAAGGTCTCGCAACTCACGCTCGGCACGATGATGTTCGGCGGCCAGACGGACGAAGCGACATCCCACCGCATCATCGACAAGGCGCGCGAGCAAGGGATCAACTTCATAGACACTGCCGACGTCTATAATCGGGGCGAGTCCGAAGTGGTCGTCGGCAAGGGCATCAAGGCGCACCGCGACGAGTGGGTTGTCGCGACAAAGTTCTCCAACCCGATGGCGCCGGGCCCGAACGGCGGCGGCCAATCCCGCAAGTGGATCGTCCGGAGTGTGGAGGACAGCCTGCGCCGATTGGGAACGGATTATATCGACCTGATCTATTTTCACCGCGCCGTTTTCGACGCCCCCCTTGCGGAAGCGGTGCGGGCCATCGGAGACCTGATCCAGCAAGGCAAATTACGATATTTCGGCGTATCGAACTTCCGGGGATGGCGCATCGCCGAGGTGTCGCACCTGGCTGACCAATTCGGGATCGACCGACCGATCGCGAGCCAGCCGCTCTACAATATTTTCAATCGTGTTGCAGAAGTGGAGCAATTGCCCGCGGCGGACTTCTACGGGCTTGGCACGGTCTCCTACAGCCCGCTGGCCCGCGGTGTGCTGACCGGCAAATATGATCCGAACCAGACCCCCGACGCGAGCACCCGTGCCGGACGCGGCGACAAGCGTATCCTTGAAACCGAGTGGCGGCCGGAATCGATCGAGCTTGCGGCGACGATCGCCGCTCACGCCCGCCAGCGTGGAATCGAGCCGGCAGCTTTCGCGATCGCCTGGGTACTGAACAACAGGCTGGTCACCAGCACGATAACGGGCCCGCGTACCGAAGCGCATTGGGATAGCTATATCGACGCCCTGGATGTCGCGCTCACGGCGGAGGATGAAGCCCTAATCAATCAACTCGTGATCACCGGACACGCCTCCACGCATGGTTTCAACGATCCTGGTCATCCCATAGAAGGTCGCGTCCCATCGGTCGGATGATGCCCGTCGATTGATCCGCCCCCAGCGGGTGGACCGGTTGGTTTGTTAGCGGATTAAAGCTGCTGCCGGGGGCCGCCTCCGCTGGTGCAATGCGAATGCCTCCTCTATCATTCGCCATGACGCCGCAACGATGACAGAATGGTGATTACCCGGTGATTACAACCACGGAATATCTAAATCGAAATTGTCGATATTACCATTCTATGTCATATAGTTACATCGATTTTGCGCTAGGCTTCCGGTGCCGCTGAGAGCGCCCATCGATCGCGCCATCCGGCTGACCCGGGTGATGACGCGGCGGCACGGGCCGACGGCGCTGGTCTGGCGACGGCGGATCGCGCTGGGCGCAGGCGCGGTGGTGGTGGGCCTGGTGGCGCTGCTCTTCGCCCATTTCGCCGACCGCGCCAACGCGCAGTTCATGCAGATCGTCCAACTCGCCTGGTGGCTGCCGCTGATCCTTACGCCCGCCATCTTCGCCGGCATCGCCTGGGCGACCCAGCGAGTCGCGCCCGAAACGGCGGGATCGGGCATCCCGCAGGTGATCGCCGCGATCAGCAATCCCGAACGCGCGACGACGACGCTCATTTCGATGCGCGCGGCGGGCGTGAAGTTCCTGCTCACCCTCGCCGCGCTCGTCGGCGGCGCATCGGTGGGGCGCGAAGGGCCGACCGTCCAGATCTCGGCGGCGATCATGGCCTGGCTCCACCGGCTGCTGCGCGTGCAGATGCGCGCATCGGTGATCATCGCGGGCGGCGCGGCGGGCGTGGCGGCGGCGTTCAACACCCCGCTCGCCGGCATCACCTTCGCGATCGAGGAACTGGCCGACGCCTATGAGCAGCGCGTCGCGCTGCTGGTGATGACGACGATCCTCATCTCGGGCATCGTCAGCCTCGGCATCGCCGGCGACTATGTCTATTTCGGCTTCGTCGGCGATCGGCTCGCGCTGTCCTCGGCGATGCTCGCCGCCCCGGTGGCGGGCGTGCTCGGCGGGCTGGCGGGCGGGCTGTTCGCGCGCGCCATGCTGGAAGTCAGCCAGCGGCGCGCGCGCATTTTCCCTTACATCGGGTCGCGCCCGGTGCTGTGGGCGCTGGCCTGCGGCGTCGTCGTCGCGGTGGCGGGCGTTACGACCGGGCTGACCTGGGGCACCGGCTACAACGCCGCGCGCGCGATCATCGAGGGCGTCGATTCGCCCTGGTGGTTCGCGCCCGCCAAGTTCATCTCGACGCTGGCGACGGCGGTGGCGGGCGTCCCCGGCGGCATTTTCGCGCCGTCGCTCGCCACCGGCGCGGGCTTCGGCGGGCTGCTGCGGCTGATCTTTCCGGGCGATGCGGCGGGGCCGATCGTGCTGCTGGGCATGACCGCCTATTTCGCCGGCGTGGTGCGCGCGCCGCTGACCGCCGTCATCATCATCGTCGAGGCGACGGCGAGCCGCGGGCTCATCATGCCGCTCTTCGCCGCCGCCCTGATCGCCGACGGCGCGGCCCGGCTGGTGTGCAAGGAACGCCTCTACCACGGCCTGTCCAGGCCCTGGCTGGCGAAGGCGCAGCCGCCCCCGCCCTCCGCCCCGGCGGCGTCAGCCTGAGCGGCCGGGTCGCGGCCCGGGCGCGGCTTCACAAGTCCCCGCTTGCCGCGCGCCGTCGAACCGCCTATATCGCCGATGAGCTTTCTCGACATCGGCAACGGAGTTGAGGCTGGTCCCGCCGGGGCCGGCGGCAAAAGGCTCGTGCATTTGACGGAGACCCGATGATCGACATCGACGCGCTGACACGATTGATCGAACCCGAGGCCAAGGCCCTGGGCTTCGAGCTCGTGCGCGTAAAGATGATCGGCGGCGCATCCGATCCCACGTTGCAGGTGATGGCGGAACGGCCCGACACGCGCCAGTTGACGATCGACGATTGCGCCGATCTGTCGCGCCGCCTGTCCGACCTGCTCGACGAGGTCGACCCGATCGAGGAAGCCTATCGGCTCGAAGTCAGCTCGCCGGGGATCGACCGGCCGCTGACCCGGCTGAAGGATTTCAGCGACTGGGCCGGGCACGAGGCGCGCGTCGGGCTGGTCGAGCCGGTCGACGGACGCAAGCAGGTGACGGGCATCCTCGCCGGCGTCGAAGGCGGCGTCATCGCCGTGGACATGGGCAAGCATGGCCTGGCGCATATCGATTTCGCGAATGTGAAGAACGCCAAGCTGCTCTTCACCGACGCTCTCATCGCGGCCACCGCGCCGCTTTCGGCCGAAGGCGCCGACAGTATCAAGGTAGAAGGGTAAGAGACGATGGCCAACGCCATTTCCGCCAACAAGGCCGAGCTGATCGCGATCGCCGATGCGGTCGCCAAGGAAAAGCTGATCGACAAGTCGATCGTCATCGAGGCGATGGAGGACGCGATCCAGCGCGCCGCCCGCGCCCGGTACGGCGCGGAGAACGACATCCGCGCGAAGCTCGATCCGCAGTCCGGCGACCTGCGCCTGTGGCGCGTCGTCGAGGTGGTCGAGCAGGTGGACGACTATTTCAAGCAGGTCTCGGTCAAGGACGCGCAGAAGCTGCAGAAGGGCGCCGAGGTCGGCGACTTCATCGTCGATCCGCTGCCCGCCATCGAGTTCGGCCGCATCGCCGCGCAGGCCGCCAAGCAGGTCATCTTCCAGAAGGTCCGCGACGCCGAGCGCGAGCGCCAGTATGAGGAGTTCAAGGACCGCGCGGGCGAGATCATCACCGGCGTCGTCAAGCGCGTCGAGTTCGGCCATGTCGTCGTCGATCTGGGCCGCGCCGAAGGCGTCATCCGCCGCGACGCGCAGATCCCGCGCGAAGTCGTGCGCGTCGGCGATCGCATCCGCAGCCTGATCCTGCGCGTGGTGCGCGAGAATCGCGGGCCGCAGATTTTCCTCAGCCGCGCGCACCCGGATTTCATGAAAAAGCTGTTCGCGCAGGAAGTGCCCGAGATTTACGACGGCATCATCGAGATCAAGGCCGCCGCGCGCGATCCGGGCAGCCGCGCCAAGATCGGCGTCATCAGCCGCGACAGCAGCATCGATCCGGTCGGCGCCTGCGTCGGCATGAAGGGCAGCCGCGTTCAGGCGGTCGTCCAGGAAATGCAGGGCGAGAAGATCGACATCATCCCGTGGAGCGAGGATACGGCGACCTTCGTCGTCAACGCGCTCCAGCCCGCGAACGTCAGCCGCGTCGTCATCGACGAGGAAGAGGATCGCATCGAGGTGGTCGTTCCCGACGATCAGCTCTCGCTCGCCATCGGCCGTCGCGGCCAGAATGTCCGCCTCGCCAGCCAGCTCACCGGCAAGGCGATCGACATCCTGACCGAGGCCGACGCCAGCGAGAAGCGCCAGCGCGAGTTCACCGAGCGTTCGGAAATGTTCCAGAACGAACTCGACGTGGACGAGACGCTGGCCCAGTTGCTGGTCGCCGAAGGCTTCGGCAGCCTCGAGGAAGTCGCCTATGTCGAGGCCGACGAGATCGCGACGATCGAGGGCTTTGACGAGGAACTGGCGGGCGAGCTGCAGAGCCGCGCGCAGGAGGCGCTCGATCGCCGCGAGGAAGCCAACCGCGCCGAACGCCGCAGCCTCGGCGTCGAGGACGATCTGGCGACCATGCCCTATCTGACCGAGGCGATGCTCGTCACGCTCGGCAAGGCGGGCATCAAGACGCTCGACGATCTCGCCGATCTCGCCACCGACGAACTGATCCAGAAGCGCCGAGCCGAGCCGCGCCGTCGCGGCGACGCGGCCGAGCAGCGCCGCAGCGAGGATCGCGGCGGCGTGCTGGCCGAGTACAACCTCTCGGAAGAGCAGGGCAACGAGATCATCATGGCGGCGCGCGCGCACTGGTTCACCGATGAGGACGCCGGCGCGGAACAGGGGGAGGACGCGGTTGCGGATACCCCCCAATGACACGCTAGACCCCGATTTCGAGGGCAATAGCCGCCGCTGCATTCTGAGCGGCGACCGCGCCGATCCGGCGCGACTGGTGCGGCTCGCCCTCGGCCCCGACGGCCAGATCTTCCCCGACGTCCGCGGCAAGGCGCCGGGGCGCGGCGCGTGGATCGGCGTCGATCGCGAAACGATCGACGCGGCGCAGGCCAAGGGCAAGCTCAAGGCTGCGCTGGCGCGCGCGTTCAGGACCGGCGAAGTCAATCCGCCCGCCGACCTGGGCCAGCGCATCGCCGACGCGCTGGAGCGGGGCGCACTCGACCGGCTAGGGCTGGAGGCGCGCGGCGGCACGCTGCTGACCGGGTCGGAACGGATCGCGACGGCGGCGCGCGAAGGCCGGGTATTCCTGCTCATCCATGCCGCCGACGCCGGCGAGGACGGCAATCGCCGCCTCGATCAGGCGCAGCGCGTTGGCAGCGATTCGGAAGGATCGGGCGAACGGGGCTTGGTGATCGCGGCTTCGCGCACCATATTGTCCTTGGCGCTGGGACGCGAAAATGTGGTACATATCGCGATCATCGATCGCGGCGCGGCGGAGCGCGTGGGCGAGGCCATCGCCCGCTGGCACGCCTTCATCGGATTCAAAGCGGGCGACCGGCCTTGCGAAAGCGTCTCGCAAGGTTCATCGGCATCCGCAGCCAGTGGCGCAGCGCGCGAGCAGACGACGAACGAAGGGTTTCGAGCAGATTCATGAGTGATATCGACAACAAGGACAAACCGAAACTGGGCGCGCGTGCTCCGCTGGGGCTGAAGCGCACGGTCGAGACGGGCAAGGTGAAGCAGAGCTTCAGCCATGGCCGCTCGAACACGGTCGTCGTCGAAGTGAAGCGCCGCCGCATCCTGGGCAAGCCGGGCGAAGGCGATGCGCCTCTGGTCGAGGAAGCAGCGGCCCCCGCGCCGGCCCCCGTCGCCGCGCCCGAGGCGCCCGCTCCGGCGGCCCCGCGTCCGCAACCGACCCCCGTCGCGCCCCGCCCCGCCGCCCCCGCGCCGACCCCGGCCGCAAATCTGTCGCCGCAGGAACGCCGCGAGCTTCAGGAGCGCCTGCTGCGTCAGGCCGACGAAGCGCGCATGACCGCGCTTGAGGAAGCGCGCCGCCGCGAGGAGCGCGAACGCGCCGCCGCGAGCGAGGAAGAGCGCCGCCGCGCCGAGGAAAACCGTCTCGCTGAGGAAGCCGCGCGCAAGGCCGCCGAGGAAGCGGCGAACGCGCCGCAGCCCGCGCCCGTGGTCGAGGCCAAAGCGGAGCCGGCCGCTCCTGCTGCGCCCGCCGCCACCGCCCCGGCGACGGCTGCCCCCGCCCCGGCGACGGAACAGGCCCGCAGCGGCGAAGAGCGCCCCGCGCCGCGCCGCTTCACCCCGGTCACTCCCGCCAAGCGGCCCGAGCCGCCGGCGCGCCCGGCGCGCGCCGCCCCCCGCGGCGGCGACGATCGCCGCCAGGGCAAGCTGACCGTCACCCGCGCGCTCAACGAGAGCGACGGCGCGGCCCGCGCCCGCTCGCTCGCCGCGCTGAAGCGCGCGCGCGAGAAGGAGCGTCGCGCGCAGGGCGGCGGCGGTTATCAGCCGTCGGCCAAGCAGGTCCGCGACGTGGTGGTGCCCGAGGCGATCACCGTCCAGGAACTCGCCAACCGCATGGCCGAGAAGGGCGCCGACCTGGTGAAGGCGCTGTTCAAAATGGGCATGCCCGTCACCGTCAATCAGACGATCGATCAGGATACGGCCGAGCTGCTGGTCACCGAATTCGGCCACAACATCAAGCGCGTGTCCGATTCCGACGTCGATATCGACAGCCATGATGACATTGACGCGCCCGAGACGCTGAAGCCGCGTCCGCCGGTCGTGACGATCATGGGCCATGTCGATCATGGCAAGACCTCGCTGCTCGATGCGCTGCGCGGCACCGATGTGGTGTCGGGCGAGGCAGGCGGCATCACCCAGCATATCGGCGCCTACCAGGTGACGGTGAAGTCAGGCGACAAGGTCACTTTCCTCGACACGCCGGGCCACGAAGCCTTCACCGAGATGCGCCAGCGCGGCGCCAACGTGACGGACATCGTGATCCTCGTGGTCGCCGCCGACGACGGGCTGAAGCCGCAGACGATCGAGGCGATCAACCACACCAAGGCGGCCGGCGTGCCGATGATCGTGGCGATCAACAAGATCGACAAGCACGAGGCCAATCCGCAGCGCGTCCGCGAGGCGCTGCTGCAATATGACGTCCAGGTCGAAAGCATGGGCGGCGAGACGCAGGAAGTCGAAGTCTCCGCGCTCAAAAAGACCGGCCTCGACGAGCTGATCGACAAGATCCTGCTGCAGGCCGAAATCCTGGAGCTCAAGGCCAATCCCGATCGCGCGGCCGAAGGCACCGTCGTCGAAGCGCAGCTCGACAAGGGTCGCGGTCCTGTGGCGACCGTGCTCGTGCGTCGCGGCACGCTGAGGGTCGGCGACGTGTTCGTCGTCGGTGCCGAAAGCGGCAAGGTGCGCGCGCTGGTCGACGACAAGGGCCGCAACGTCAAGGAAGCGACGCCGTCGATGCCGGTCGAGGTGCTCGGCCTGTCGGGCGTGCCGCAGGCGGGCGACGCGCTGACGGTGGTGGAAAACGAAGCGCGCGCGCGCGAAGTCGCCGCCTATCGCCAGGGCGTCATCAACCAGAAGCGCACGACGCAGGCCCCGGCGAGCCTGGAGAGCATGTTCTCCGCGCTCAAGGACAAGCAGGCGATCGAATATCCGCTGGTGGTCAAGGCCGACACGCAGGGTTCGGTCGAGGCGATCGTCTCGTCGATCAACAAGATCTCGACCGACGACATCAAGGCGCGCGTCCTTCATTCGGGCGTCGGCGGCATCACCGAGAGCGACGTGACGCTGGCGGCCGCCAGCGGCGCGCCGATCATCGGCTTCAACGTCCGCCCCAACGCCAAGGCGCGCGAGATCGCCGAACGCAACAAGGTCGCGCTCAAATATTATGACGTGATCTACGACCTGATCGACGAGATCCGCGCGGGCATGGCCGGCGAGCTTGGCCCCGAAGCGTTCGAGACGGTGGTCGGCCGCGCCGAAATCCGCGAGGTGTTTTCGGCTGGCAAGCACGGCAAGGCGGCGGGCCTGCTCGTCACCGAAGGCGTCATCCGCAAGGCGCTCAAGGCGCGCATCACCCGCGAGGACGTCATCATCTACACCGGCGAGATCGCTTCGCTCCGCCGCTTCAAGGATGATGTCGCCGAAGTCCGCGCCGGTCTGGAATGCGGCGTGACGTTCAGCCAGAACTTCACTGACATCAAGGCGGGCGACTATCTCGAAACCTTCGAGGTCGAGCTGCGCGAACGCACGCTCTGATCCGCTGCGCCGGAACATTGAGGGCCGCCGTCGACCAATGGTCGGCGGCGGCCTTTTTCCTTCCCCTCCCCCGATAACAGCCGTCTCGCCTTTCCCCGGCGGAGCGCCTACATCGGCGGAATGAAGCAAAGCTCATCCCCCGAAAACAGATCGGTGCGCACGTTGCGCGTCGGCGAACAGGTGCGCCACGCCCTGTCCGAGATACTGATGCGCGGCGACGTGCATGACGATACGCTCGCCAGCCACATGGTCAGCGTCACCGAAGTCCGCATGTCGCCCGATCTCCGCCACGCCACCGTTTTCGTGAAGCCGCTGCTGGGCAAGGACGAGGACGCCGTGCTCAAGGCGCTGCGCACCAACACCGCCTATCTGCAGAGTGAAGTCGCGCGGCGCGTGAACATGAAATATGCCGCGAAGCTCAAATTCGTCGCCGACGAGAGCTTCGACGAAGGCAGCCATATCGACGCCGTGCTGCGCTCCCCCGGCGTCGCGCGCGATCTCGCCGGCGACGATCCGGACGGCGGGGAAGGCTGAGCTTGGCCAAGCTCTATTTCTATTACGCCTCGATGAACGCAGGCAAATCCACGACGCTGCTGCAGGCCGACTTCAATTATCGCGAACGCGGCATGGAAACGATGCTCTTCACCGCCGCGATCGACGATCGCTATGCGCCGGGCACGATCACGTCGCGCATCGGGCTGGAGGCGAAGGCGACGCCCTTCGATCCGGCGAGCGACCTGCGCGTCGCGGTCGAGGCGGAGCATCGCCGCCGGCCGCTCTCCTGCGTTCTGGTCGATGAGGCGCAGTTCCTCACGCGCGCGCAGGTGCTCCAGATCGCGGCGATCTGCGACGATCTGTCGATCCCCGTGCTCGCTTATGGGCTGCGCACCGATTTCCAGGGCAATTTGTTTGAAGGCAGCGCGCACCTGCTCGCCATCGCCGACTCGCTCGTCGAATTGAAGGCGGTGTGCGAATGCGGGCGCAAGGCGACGATGAACCTGCGCGTCGACGCGCAGGGCCGCGCGGTCCGCGACGGCGACCAGACCGAGATCGGCGGCAACGACCGCTATGTCGCATTGTGCCGCAGGCACTTCATGGAGGCGCGAAGGGCATGAGCGATCCCTTATGGACGCCGCTGGTCGACGGGCATGTGCTGATGGCGCTGCTCGGCGAGCATCATCGCAGCGCGCTGGCCGCCGCCTGCGCCGAGGATCGCGACATCTGGGGGATTTACAGTATCTCCTTCGATCCGCTCAATTTCGACAAGAGTTTCACGAAGCTGGTCAACGATGCCCGCTACCGTCCCTATGCCGTCACGATCGACGGCCGCGTCGTCGGGATGACTTCCTATATCGATCCCGATCATCAGCAGGGCGTGGTCCAGGTCGGCATGACCTATATCGTCCCCAGGCAGCGCGGCACCGGCCTCAACGACAAGATGAAGCGGCTGATGATCGGCCATGCCTTCGCCAGCGGCTATCGCCGGGTCGAGTTCCGCGTCGACCAGCGCAACGAGCGCAGCCAGGCGGCGATGGAGAAGATCGGCGGCGTGCGCGAAGGGCTGCTGCGGCAGGAACGCGTGACCTGGACGGGCTATGTCCGCGACACGGTGATCTTCTCGATCCTCAGGGACGAATGGATGGCGAAGCTTGCCGAAGAACGCGCCGGGGAGGCCGCGGCGTCACGCTGATGTCATGGATCGCGGGTTAAGGGGCGGCATGATCCCGCTTTTCCGCGCCGCCGCCCTGCTGCTATTCAGCGCCATGACCATCGCCACCGCAGAGGCCGCCGCCCCGCCGCCGCACAATCCGCCGCAGGGGGCGCACGCGCCGTTCGTTTTCGGCCACCGGGGCGCATCGGCCTACCGGCCCGAACATACGCTCGCCTCCTATGATCTGGCGATCGCGATGGGTGCCGATTTCGTCGAGCCCGATCTGGTCTCCACGAAGGACGGCGTGCTCGTCTGCCGGCACGAAAACTATATCGGCGGCGACAGTTCGGCGATCGTGGGCGGCGACACCACCGATGTCGCCAGCCATCCCGAATTCGCGGCGCGCAAGACGACCAAGGTCATCGACGGCGTGTCGCTGACCGGCTGGTTCGTCGAGGATTTCACGCTCGCCGAACTCAAGACGCTGCGCGCGAAGGAGCGTTTGCCCCAGCTCCGCCCCGCCAATGCCGGCTATGACGGCCGCTTCGAGGTGCCGACGTTCCAGGAAATGATCGATCTGGTGAAGAAGCGCGATACGGAAACCGGGCGGCGTATCGGCATCATCCCCGAAACCAAGCATCCCAGCTATTTCCAGTCGATCGGCCTCGCGCTCGAGGAACCGCTGGTCAAGGCGCTCAAGGCCAATGGCTATGACAGCGCCGACGCGCCGGTGTTCATCCAGTCGTTCGAGGTCGCCAACCTCGTCAAATTGCGGTCGATGACGAAGGCGCGGCTGGTCCAGCTCGTCGAAGCGCCGACAGCGCGGCCGCAGGATTTCGTCATCGCCGGCGACAAGCGCACCTATGCCGATCTGATGACCCCGGCCGGGCTGAAGCAGCTTCGCGCCCATGCCGACGCGATCGGGCCGGAGAAGGGCTGGATCATCCCGCGCGACGCGGCGGGCAATCTCCTCGCTCCCACGACGCTCGTCGCAGACGCCCATGCGGCGGGCCTGCTGGTCACGCCATACACCTTCCGGCCCGAAAATTATTTCCTGCCGCTCAATCTGCGCAAGGGCGACGACCTGCGCGCCTATGGCGACGACGCCGCCGAGTTCGCCGCCTTCCTCAAGGCCGGCGTCGACGCGATCTTCGCCGACGCCCCGGATCGCGCCCGCGCGGCGGTCGACGCTTTCGCGCCAGCCTCTTCGCGGCGCTGACGCGCGCCCGGATATTTCGGGCGGGCGTCAGCGCCGCGCAGAAGGTTGCGGACAAGTGATCGCATTGCCCCTATCGGGGCGCGATGAACGGCTGGCTGATCATCGACAAGCCCGTGGGTCCGGGATCGACCCAGATCGTCTCGGCGGTAAAGCGCGCGCTGCGCGCGGGCGGCTATCCCAAGGCGAAGGTCGGCCATGGCGGCACGCTCGATCCGCTGGCGTCGGGCGTGCTGCCCATCGCGGTGGGCGAGGCGACCAAGCTCGCCGGGCGAATGCTCGACAGCGACAAGGTCTATGACTTCACCATCGCCTTCGGCGTCGAAACCGACACGCTCGACCTCGAAGGCAAGGCGATCGCGACGTCGGATCATCGCCCCACCCGCGCGGACGTCGAGGCCGTCCTCCCCCGCTTCACCGGCCCGATCGATCAGACGCCCCCCGCCTATTCGGCGCTGAAGGTCGACGGCGAACGCGCCTACGACCTTGCCCGCGCCGGCGAAGCCGTGCAGCTCGCCTCGCGCGCGGTGACGATCCATGCGCTTACCATCGATCCCGCGACACCCGCGTCCGGCGCGCTTGAAAGCGTCACCTTCACCGCTCATGTCTCCAAAGGCACCTACATCCGCAGCCTCGCGCGCGACATTGCGCGGGCGCTCGGAACGGTCGGGCATGTGGCGATGCTCAGGCGCGTGAAGGCGGGTCCGTTCACGCTCGAATCCGCAATTTCGCTGGACAAGCTGGAGCAACTGGGGCATGGGCGCGCCCTTAAAGACGTTTGCCTGCCGTTGAGGGCGGGGCTGGACGACATCCCGGCTCTATCCCTCACCCCCGATCAGGCAGGGCTGCTCCGTCAGGGGCGGGTCTTGGTCGGGATTGTCGACACCCAAGGCCTTCACTTCGCGATGCTGGGCGAAACCCCCGTCGCATTGGTGGAAGCCACCGGACCTGAAGTCCGGGTGGTGCGCGGCTTCAACCTCTAGATGAAAGGACCACGATGTCGATCACTGCCGAGCGCAAGGAAGCGCTGATCAAGGAACATGCCCGCATCGACGGCGACACCGGTTCGCCCGAGGTCCAGGTCGCGATCCTCACCGAGCGCATCGTCAACCTGACCGAGCACTTCAAGAGCCACGCGAAGGACAATCACTCGCGTCGCGGCCTGCTGATGCTGGTCAACAAGCGTCGCAGCCTTCTGGATTATCTCCGCAAGAAGGACGGCGATCGCTACACCGCACTTATCGCGAAGCTGGGCCTTCGCCGCTAAGTCCAACGGCCCCCGCCACGGGGGCCGTTTCATATCCGGCATCCGCGCAATCCGGCGCGGGCGCCGGCGGGGCGGACTGCCCCCGAGCCCATTCAGACGGGCTCTCAAACAGGCCCCGGCGGCATAGGGTCGCCGGACGAAGGAAACCAAATGTTCAACATGAAGAAAGTTGAGATCGAGTGGGGCGGCAAGACCCTCACGCTCGAAACGGGCCGCGTTGCCCGCCAGGCCGACGGCGCGGTTCTCGCGACGCTTGGCGAAACCGTGGTTCTCTGCGCGGTGACCGCCGCCAAGTCGGTGAAGGAAGGCCAGGACTTCTTCCCGCTGACCGTCCACTATCAGGAAAAATATTCGGCCGCAGGGCGCATCCCGGGCGGCTTCTTCAAGCGTGAGCGCGGCGCGACGGAGAAGGAGACTCTGGTCTCGCGCCTCATCGATCGCCCGATCCGCCCGCTTTTCCCTGAAGGCTTCTACAACGAGATCAACGTCATCGCCCAGGTGATGAGCTATGACGGCGAGAACGAGCCCGACATCCTCGCGATGGTCGCGGCCTCGGCCGCGCTCACGCTCTCGGGCGTGCCGTTCCTCGGCCCGATCGGCGCCGCGCGCGTCGGCTATGTCGACGGCGACTATGTGCTGAACCCGACCGACGAACAGGTCGCCGCCGGCGATCTCGACCTCGTCGTCGCCGCCACGCAGGACGCGGTGATGATGGTCGAATCCGAAGCCAAGGAGCTTTCGGAAGAGGTCATGCTCGGCGCCGTCATGTTCGCGCACAAGCATTCGGCGACGGTGATCGACGCGATCATCAAGCTGGCCGAGCAGGCCGCCAAGGAGCCGTGGGACATGGCGCCGCAGGCCGATCTCTCGGCCGCCAAGGCGAAGCTCAAGGACCTCGTCGGCAAGGACATCGCGGCAGCCTACAAGCTGACCGACAAGTCCGCCCGCTCGAACGCGCTCAACGAAGCGCGCGCCAAGGCGAAGGCCGCCTTCGCCGACGAGACCCCGCAGGACCAGATGGCCGCGATCAAGCTCGTCAAGAAGCTTGAGGCCGAGATCGTCCGCACCGCCATCCTCAAGGACGGCCAGCGCATCGACGGCCGCACCACCACGCAGATCCGCCCGATCGAGGCTGTCGTCGGCTTCCTGCCGCGCACGCACGGCTCGGCGCTGTTCACGCGCGGCGAGACGCAGTCGATCTGCACCACCACGCTTGGCACCAAGGACGCCGAGCAGATGATCGACGGCCTCAATGGCCTAACCTACCAGCATTTCATGCTGCACTATAACTTCCCGCCCTATTCGGTCGGCGAAGTGGGCCGCTTCGGCGCGCCGGGTCGTCGCGAAGTCGGTCATGGCAAGCTCGCCTGGCGCGCGCTGCACCCGGTGCTGCCGACGAAGGAAGAGTTCCCCTACACGATCCGCGTCCTGTCGGACATCACTGAGTCGAACGGCTCGTCGTCGATGGCCACCGTCTGCGGCGGTTCGCTGTCGATGATGGATGCGGGCGTGCCGCTGAAGCGCCCCGTGTCGGGCATCGCGATGGGCCTGATCCTCGAGGGCAAGGAGTTCGCCGTGATCTCCGACATCCTCGGCGACGAGGACCATCTCGGCGACATGGACTTCAAGGTCGCCGGCACCAGCGAGGGCATCACCAGCCTTCAGATGGACATCAAGATCGCGGGCATCACCGAAGAGATCATGAAGCAGGCGCTCGCGCAGGCGCATGAGGGCCGCGCTCACATCCTCGGCGAGATGGCCAAGGCGCTCGACCACACCCGCGAGGAGCTTTCGGCTCACGCGCCGCGTATCGAGACGATCACCATCGACAAGTCGAAGATCCGCGAAGTCATCGGCACCGGCGGCAAGGTGATCCGCGAGATCGTCGCGGAAACCGGCGCCAAGGTCGACATCGACGACGAAGGCGTGATCAAGATCAGCTCGTCGGACATTTCGCAGATCGAAGCCGCCAAGAAGTGGATCCTCGGCATCGTCGAGGAGCCCGAGGTCGGCAAGATCTACAGCGGCAAGGTCGTCAACATCGTCGATTTCGGCGCCTTCGTGAACTTCATGGGCGGCAAGGACGGCCTCGTCCACGTTTCCGAAATGAAGAATGAGCGCGTCGAGAAGCCGACCGACGTCGTGTCCGAAGGCCAGGACGTGAAGGTCAAGGTCCTCGAGATCGACAACCGCGGCAAGGTCCGCCTGTCGATGCGCGTCGTCGACCAGGAAACCGGCGAGGAACTGCCCGACACCCGCCCCCCGCGCGAACCGCGCGAGGATCGTGGTCCGCGCGGCGATCGCGGTCCGCGTCGTGACGGCGGCGACCGTGGCGATCGCGGCCCCCGCCGTGATCGTGGCGACCGTGGCGGCGATCGCGGCCCCCGCCGCGAGCGTGGCGAACGCGCCGAGCGTGACGACGGCCCCGCGCCCGATTTCGCTCCGGCCTTCCTGACCCGCGACGACGACTAAATCGTCCCGGCGTCAGCGCTGAAACGGGAAAGGGGGCCTCGCGGCCCCCTTTTTCGTTTCCGGCGTCTTGATCGCGGCGGGGTCGGCGCGGCGCTGGTCCGCCATGCCAAGGCGGCGCAGCAGGCGCGCGGCTGCGGCAGGATCAATCTTCAGGTTTGGACCGGCAACGCAGCCGTCGTCCGCTTCCGCGAACGGCCGGGCCATGCGGTCGAGCCGCGAATCAGCATGAGCCGTCTGAGGCACGATTGACGCCATGACGTCAGTGATTCGCGCGGGCGGAACAGCCGCGCCGGCAAGCCGCCCGGACAAATTATTGATAGCGTTATCAGAAAAAGCCGGCGCCTCCAGGGGTAGGAGGAGACGCCGACCCTTTGCGACCGGAAGGGCTCAACCGGAATCGATTTCGCCATCGGACGGAAACATTTTGTCGCGAAACTGATTTGGAGCAAGTCCCAAAATGACCCACCGCCCCAAATATGCGACGAATATGCGAAACATTTCGGGGCATCGACTGGATGAACCAAGTCTCCGGCCATGCCGCGCGGCAGGTTGATTTGGCTGTCGCGATTGAAAAACGGGCAAAAAGCCCGTGCGCCTGAACATAAGACCTGGCGGAGAAGCGGCTGGGCCATTCCCGAACGGACAGTGAAATGTTCGGCAAAGTGGGAGGCTTCTGTTGCCCGGTGCCTCCCGTACCGCTGGAATCCGCTTCTGTTGCCCGGTGCGGCCCGGACCGCGCTAAAGCTTTCTAACCTAGTCCCAAGAGGGGTTCAGTTAGGCAGCAATCGCGAGCGCCTCGTTGTCGTTGGCACTTGTCGTTTTGAGCCTTTAACGGGTTACTCAGCCCGGGCGAAAACACCGTCTTTGAACACACGTCGATCCTGGTTCGGCCCCGTCAGAAGCCCCGTTTCCGGGGTTTTTGGTGGAGCCGCCGGGTACTGCCCCCGGGTCCGCTGCATCTATTACACGGCATCGTTCATCGCCATCTCCGGACGAATCCGGCACGCCCGATATAGGCGATCGGCGATGAATGTGAAGTGAGCGGACCCGGCGGGCTCAACCTTACTTCTTC
>QFNN01000061.1 GCA_003240855.1 Sphingomonas sanxanigenens | reverse complement strand
ATATTGCCGAAATTGCGGAAGCATTTCTGGCCCAGCGCGGCCGACTGATAGATGCAGAACGGCCCGTCGACGATGATCGAGGCGGGGGTCATGCCGTTGTCGAGCGCGGCGGCATAGACGAACGGCTTGATGGTCGAACCTGGCTGGCGCATCGCCTGCGTGGCGTTGTTGAAGCTGTGGAGCCGCGCGTCGAAGCCACCCTGCATCGCATAGAGGCGGCCATTGTGCGGATCCTCCACCACCATGCCGCCCGAAATGGCGGGGATGGTGCGCAGCGACCATGCGCCGCCATCGGCCTTCACGACGATCACGTCGCCCGGCTTCATCGCCTGGAAGGCCGATGTCGTCGTCCCGCTGCGCGGCATCTGCGCGCCTGATGCGGGAAGCGTGCCGGTCGTGCCGTCCTGGAAACCGATCGTCGCCGCGCCACCCGCCTTGTCGAGCACGAGCGCGATCCGCCAGTCGTCATAATCGACGCCAAGGTTGAGCGCGGCGAGTCTGCCGACCCAGCCTTCGGACGGATCGACGCTGCCCAGCGGGCCGTGCCAGCCGCGCCCGCGATCATAGCGGACGAGGCCGTCCTGCAGCGCCTTCTGCGCCAGATCCTGCAGGCGCGGGTCAAGCGAGGTGCGCACCCACAGGCCGCCGGCATAGATGCTGTGCGGCCCGTCCTGCGCGCTTTCGCCGAACTTCTCGATCAGCTCGCGGCGGACTTCCTCGATGAAATAGCCGCCATTGCTGTCATATCTGGGCTGGGTGCGCTTGACCGCGCCGATCGGCGTCGCGTCGGCCGCGGCATATTGCGCGGCGGTGATATAGCCGTTGCGCTGCATCTCGCGCAGCACATAGCGACGGCGCTCGATCGCGCGGTCGCCATGGCGTTCGGGATCATAGTTGGACGGCGCCTTGGGCAGGATGGCGAGATAGGCCATCTCGGGCAGGCTCAACTGATCGACATCCTTGTCGAAATAGGCGCGCGACGCCGCCTGCACGCCATAGGCGTTGCGGCCGAGGAATATCTGGTTGAGGTAAAGCTCCATGATCTGCTGCTTGGTCAGCGCGCCTTCGATCCGGTAGGCGAGGATCGCTTCCTTGACCTTGCGCGCATAGCTCAGCTCGTTGGTGAGCAGCAGATTCTTGGCGACTTGCTGGGTGATCGTCGATGCGCCGACCGGGCGGCCCGAACGCCCGATATTGGTGACCATCGCGCGGATGATGCCGGGATAATCCACGCCGCCATGGCTGAAGAAGGTGCGGTCCTCCGCCGAGATGAAGGCGTCGACCAGCAGCTTGGGATATTCGTCGTAGCGGAGCTGGACGCGCCGTTCGCGCGCGAAGCTGTAGATCGGCGTGCCGTCTGCGGCGCGCAGATTGGTCGGCAGCGGCGGCTCATAGGTGCGCAGATTGTCGACCGAAGGCAGGCCGCGCGCGAAGAGGAACCAGATCAGCAGCCAGGCGATCAGCGCGAGGCCGAAAATGCCGATCAGCGCCTTCACCCACCAGCGCGCGAGCCAGGGCGCGAGAAAGGATTCGCCGCCATCGCGGCGCAGGCGGAACCGGACCTTGCTGGGAGACGCGTCGACCATGTGGGTGCGGCTCTAGCAAAGTTCGGGCGCTTTGCCAGCGGGGATGCGACGGGGCGGGGCAGGAGGGGCAGGCGCTTCGCCTGTGTCGCCGCCTCCCCGTCATTGCGAGTGCAGCGAAGCAATCCAGGCGATGCCCGGCGTCAGGCTGGATCGCCGCGCTACGCTCGTGATGACGAGATCGCGGCTCGCCTAGCGCGACGCCATCTTGCGCGCGAAGTGGATCTCGATCGCCTGACGGAAGCCCTTGGCGATGCGCTCCTGCCCATCCTTCGAGCTGATGAAGTCGTGGTCCATCTGGTTGGTGATATAGCCGCATTCAAACAGCAGCGACGGCACGTCGGGTGCCTTCAGCACCATCAGCGACGCCATGCGATGCGGGGTCGAGCGGAAGGGCACGTCGCTCGCCGCCTCGCGCTGGAGCAGGCGGGCGAAGCCGGCGGCGGTGTTCATCGTCTCGCGCTGGGCAAGGTCGATGAGGATCGAGGTCACATCGGCATTCTCGCCCGACAGGTTGACGCCGTGGACGATGTCGACCTTGTTCTCGCGCTGGGCGAGCAGCGCCGCCTCGCGGTCGGATGCGACTTCGGACAGCGTGTATATGGTCGCGCCATGCGCGTCGGACGAAGGCGCGCTGTCGGCGTGGATCGAGATGAACATGTCGGCGCCTAGCCGGCGTGCGATCTCGAAGCGGTCGCGCAGCACGATGAAACGGTCGTCGGACCGGGTGAGCGCCACGCGCACGCGCCCGCTCTTGACCAGTTCGTCGCGGATCGCGCGGGCCACGGCCAGCGTCACATCCTTTTCGCGCGTGCCCTTCTCGGGTGAGATGGCGCCGGGATCATGCCCGCCATGGCCGGCGTCGATCACCACCAGCGGGCGGCTGCGGTCGGCGCCATAGACGCGCGGCAGCGCGACGCCGCGCTGGGGCGGGTCGAGCGGGACCGAGACGTTGTAGCGTGCGCTGCGCAGGCCCGCGACGGCGGCGGCCGGCGGCGCGAAACTGGCGCGGCCACGGCGCACCCCGGTCTGGAAACTGTCGGCGTCGACGCGGCGCAGAGCCAGCGTCAGGGTCTGCCCGTCGGCCGAATAACTGCCGCCGGCGATGACGGCGGGCCTGGAAAGATCAAAGACGAAGCGCGTCGTCGCCTTGTCGAAGCGTCCCTGTCGGATGTTGGCCACGGGGCCGCCCGGCGTCACCAGCGCGCCCGGCTCGGCGCCGCTCACGTCCACCGCGATGCGGCGCGGTCCGTCGATCACGAAGGCCGACGCAGAATTGACCGGGCCGTCGAAACGGATGGTGATCGCGCTCGGCGAGGCTTCGACGGTCTGCACGACCGTGCCATGCGCAGGCGTGCCGAAAAGCATCGCCGCCAGCGAGACGAGAAGGGCGATCATCAGCGCCCTTTGCATTGTCGGCCGACCGGCCGTCCAGACGGAAATCATGGCGTTCCCCGCGCCCTCCCTGACGCGCTTCCAATGTCTTGTTAACCATTTCTGCGATAAAAGTCTAAACAGGGCGTTAACGCCGCCATTTCGGACGGCCGCACATGAATAATTCGGCCGATGGTTGCCGTTCGGGAAAGGCGATGCTAGCTAACTCAAGTGCCGGAGGGCGTAATCCGCCCGAGCCCGGTTCGATATTGTCGCCGAAAGACGCGGCGACGCAACAGGTTGACGCTGCATGAGGCATGTTTCCCCCGCTTTCCATCGCCCGGCCATCGCCGGCGATGTGCATGGCCGGGGGCTTGGGACGGACGGACAGTCCGGCCGTGCCGATGCGGCGAAGGCGCTTTCCATCGTAACCATCCGGATGAGCGAGGCGATGCAGAGCATCCAGCCGCCGTCCCCTTATAATCGCGCGCCGGCGGCCGAAAGGGCCATGTTCCGGCGCGCGCGGAGTATCATGAATGACCACGCGCATGTTGATCGACGCGCGCCACCGGGAGGAAACCCGCGTGGCCGTCGTCAAGGGAAACCGCATCGAGGAGTTTGATTTCGAGTCCGCCGAGCGCAAGCAGCTCAAGGGCAATATCTATCTCGCCAAGGTGACCAGGGTCGAACCGTCGCTCCAGGCGGCGTTCGTCGATTATGGCGGCAACCGCCATGGTTTCCTCGCGTTCAGCGAAATCCATCCTGACTATTACCAGATCCCCAAGGAGGATCGCGAAGCCCTGCTCCGCGAGGAGGCCGAGCATGCGGCTGAGGAGGAGGCGCTGCGCGCCCGCGAGCAGGACGACGAGGATGAAGGCGAGGTCGACGAGGATTCGGTCGAGCGCTACGAGGATGACGGCGGCCACGAAACGCGCGAGGAACTGGGCGAGGACGAGCCCCGTCCCGAAGCGCTCAACGCCAGCGGCAGCGACGACGCGGTCGAGAATCTGCGCCAGAAGCGCATGAATCTGCGCCGCCGCTACAAGATTCAGGATGTGATCCGCAGGCGGCAGGTGCTGCTCGTCCAGGTCGTGAAGGAAGAGCGCGGCAACAAGGGCGCGGCGCTGACCACCTATTTGTCGCTCGCCGGCCGTTACTGCGTGCTGATGCCCAACACGTCGCACGGGGGCGGGATCAGCCGCAAGATCAGCAATGCCGCCGATCGCAAGCGCCTCAAGTCGATCATGGCCGAGATGAAGCTGCCCCGCACCATGGGCTGCATCGTCCGCACCGCCGGCCTCCAGCGCACCAAGACCGAGATCAAGCGCGATTTCGATTATCTCGCCCGCCTGTGGGACGGGATTCGCGAAAATACGCTGAAGTCCGCGGCGCCGGCGCTGATCTACGGCGACAGCGATCTCATCAAGCGCGCGATCCGCGACATCTATAATCGCGACATCGACGAAGTGATCGTCGAGGGCGAGGAAGGCTATCGCCTCGCCAAGGATTTCATGAAGCTGCTCATGCCCAGCCATGCGCGGCGCGTGCAGGCCTATTCGGACGCGGTGCCGCTGTTCCAGCGTTTCGGCGTCGAGGATCAGCTTTCGCAGATGTATCAGCCGGTGGTGCAGCTCAAATCGGGCGGCTATCTGGTCATCAACCCGACCGAGGCGCTGGTTTCGATCGACATCAACTCGGGCCGCTCGACGCGCGAGCATGGCATCGAGCAGACGGCGGTCGCCACCAACCTCGAAGCCGCGCACGAGATCGCCCGCCAGCTCCGCCTGCGCGACATGGCCGGCCTCGTGGTCATCGACTTCATCGACATGGAGAATGGCTCCAACGTCCGTAAGGTCGAAAAGGCGATGAAGGCCGCGCTCGCCAATGATCGCGCGCGCATCCAGGTCGGCCGGATCAGCTCGTTCGGGCTGATGGAGATGAGCCGCCAGCGCCTGCGCACCGGCGTGCTCGAAGCGTCGACGCGAACCTGCCCGCACTGCGAAGGCACCGGGCTCGTCCGCACCGCCTCGTCGGCCGGTCTCTCGGCGCTGCGCATGCTGGAGGACGAAGCGGCGCGCGGGCGCGGCTCGCTGCTGCTGCTGCGCGCCAGCCAGGAAGCGGCTTTCTACGTCCTCAACCACAAGCGCGCCGAACTGGCCGAGATCGAGGATCGCTACGGCGTCCGCATTCAGGTCGTCCATGACGGCGAGATCGAAGGCGCGCGGATGAGCGTCGAATCGAATGGCCCGCCGCCCGCGCACGCGCCGCGCTTCGCCCCGCCGCCGATCGAGATCGAGGACGACATCGTCGACGAGATCGAGGACGAGGAAGAAGAGGAAGAGATCGAGGAAGAGGAGCGCGAGCAGCAGCCGCGCCAGCGCGAGGAAGGCCGCGAAGGCGATCGCGAGGGCCGTGGCCGTCGCCGTCGCCGTCGCCGCGGTCGTCGCGGCAACCGCGATCGCGAGCAGGGCGAAGGCCAGACGCAGTCCGACGAAGCGGAGGACGGCGACGACGCCGCTGAGAACGACGCCGTTGAAATCGACGGGGGCGAAGCGATCGTCGAGGTCGAAGGCGTCGAGGCTGAAACCGTCGAAGGCGAGGGCGGCGAACAGCGCCGCAGCCGTCGCGGTCGTCGCGGCGGTCGCCGTCGGCGCGGCGGCGGCGATCAGCCTGCCGTGACCGAAGGCGAGGCCGTCGAGGCCGAGGCCGCAGCCGTCGAGGCGGCGGAACCGACCCCGGTCGAGGCCGACGCCCCCGCTGAGGACGAAGCGCCCAAAAAGGGCCGCCGCCGTCCGCGCGCCCGCAAGGCCGATGCGGCCGAGGCGCCTGCCGCAGTCGCGGAGGAGGCCCCGGCTCCCGCCGAGCCGACCCCCGAAGCGGTCGCGGAAGAAGCTCCGGCCAAGCCCAAGCGCACCCGCCGGAAGAAGGCGGATGCGGTCGAAGCGCCTGCCGTCGCCGAAACGCCTGCCGAGCCGGTCGCCGAGGAAGCGCCTGCCAAGCCCAAGCGCACGCGCCGCAAGAAGGTCGACGAGGCCGCTGCGGTCGTCGAGGAAGCAGCAGCGCCCGTCGATGCGCCGGAGGCCGAGGCCCCTGCCGCCCCGGCGGCCGACTCCGCCCCGGCGGCCGACCCTGCGCCTACGGCCGAGCCCGCCAATGACCAGCCGGCCGAAGATGATGCCGGTCAGCCGCGACGCGGCTGGTGGCAGCGGACTTTCGGCGGCGAATGATCTGACAATGACCCGGCCGGCATGTGAGACCGGCCGGGTCATTGCCCGTTCATCGCCTGCGGGTTAGGAGCGGCACATGGCGAAAGGCGTTGAGCTGAAAGGCGGCATTGCGGGCGTGATCCTGCGCCTTGTCGTCGCGCTCGCCGTTTCGCTGTCGCTGGGCGTCCAGCCCGTCGCCGCCCAGTCGATCCTGCGCGATGCGGAGACGGAGGCCTATCTCGCCGATATCTCGCGCCCGCTGATCGAGGCGGCGGGGCTCGATCCGCATAATGTCTCGGTCGTCGTCGTCGGCAGCGACGAGATCAACGCATTCGTCGCGGGCGGGCAGATCGTCTATCTGCACAGCGCGCTGGTCGAGGCCGCCGATAACAGCAATGAACTGCAGGGCGTCATCGCGCACGAGCTGGGCCATATCACCGGCGGCCACATCATCCGTTTCAACGATGGCGTGAAGGAAGCCACCGGCATCACCATTGTCAGCCTGCTCATCGGCATCGCCGCCGTCGCGGCGGGCGCGGGCGAGGCGGGTCTGGGCGCGATGGGGCTGGGGCAGCAGGTGGCGGTCAACCGCTTCCTGACCTTCAGCCGCGCGCAGGAAGCCTCGGCGGACGAAGCCGGCGTCACTTTCCTCAGCAAGGCCGGGATCAGCGGCAAGGGGTCGCTCAGCTTCTTCAAGAAGCTGCAGAGCCAGGAATATCGCTACGGCCGCACGCTCAACACCGACAGTTTCGGCAACGATCACCCGATGACGGCGGATCGCATCCAGTTCCTGACCGTCCATTATCAAAACGATCCGGCGTGGAACAAGCCGACCGATCCGAAGCTTGATGCGCGCTTCCGCCGCGTGAAGGCGAAGCTGACGGGCTTCATCGAGGATCCGAAGGAAACCTTCCGCCAATATCCCGAAAGCGATCTCAGCGTGCCCGCGCGCTACGCCCGCGCCTATGCCTGGCACAAATCGGCCTATCCGGAAAAGGCGGTGGGCGAGGTCGATGCGCTGCTCGCCACTGCGCCGCACGATCCTTATTTCCTTGAGCTGAAGGGGCAGGTGCTGCTCGAATCGGGGCGGCCCGGGGATGCGATCGCGCCGCTGCGCGAGGCCGTCGCCGAAACCGATCAGCCGCTGATCGCCGCGATGCTCGGTCATGCGCTGATCTCGACGGAGGATCGCGCCAATTTCGAGGAAGCGCGCAAGGTGCTGCGCGTTGCGGTGGCGCGCGACAACAGCAATCCCTTCGCCTGGTATCAGCTCGGCATCGTCTATGATCGCGAGGGCGATCAGGCGCGCGCGGCGCTGGCCACGGCCGAACGCTATAATCTGATCGGCCAGCCGCAGCTTGCGCTGCTCAGCGCGCGGCAGGCGCTGAACGGCCTCAAGGAAGGCACGCCCGACTGGCTTCGGGCGCAGGATATCGAAATGGTGTCGCGCGAGGCGGCAGGAAAGAAGAAGAGATAATGAATACTCCCGGCTGGAAGCTGTTGAGCGTCGTCGCGCTCGGCTCGGCGGCGTTGACCGCCGTCGTGGTGACGGTGGCGATGCGCCCGGCGGACGAGGCGGCATCCGGCTCGGCGGTGCGCGATTATCTGCTCGCCCATCCCGAAGTCATTCCCGAGGCGATGGAGAAGCTGAAGCAGAAGGATGCGGCGCACCTCGTCGATCAGAACCGCAAGGCGATCGAAACGCCCTTCGCCGGCGCCTGGGCGGGCGCGAAGGACGGCGACGTCACCCTCGTCCAGTTCTACGATTATGCCTGCGGCTATTGTCGCGCCAGCCTGCCCGACATCAAACGGCTGCTCGCCGAGGATCCGAAGATCAGGATCGTCTATCGCGAGCTGCCGATCCTCAGCGCCGAAAGCGAGGATGCCGCGCGCGTCAGCCTGGCCGCCGCCGAACAGGGGCGTTTCAGCCAGTTCCACGAGGCGATGTGGGCTGCCGGCCGCCCCGCCGCAGAGACGATCGCCAGCGCCGAGGCCAAGGCCGGGCTCAACCCCGCGAGCACCGCCACGACCGCGAAATCGCAGGCGGTGGAGCAGGAACTGGTCAAGAATATCGGGCTGATGCGCACGCTGGGCATTGCGGGCACGCCGGCCTGGATCGTGGGCGATCAGATGCTGTCGGGCGCGGTCGGCTATGACGCGCTCAAGAAAGCGATCGCCGAGGCGCGCGCGGCGAAGAGCTGAGGCCGCACGAGCGCTCCGTCATTGCGAGCGCAGCGAAGCAATCCAGACGATGCGGGGCGTCGCGGGCCCCGATTGCCGCGCCCCGCCCACAGCGCCGATCGGACTCAGAAGCCTTCCAGGACGATCTTGCCGCGCGCCTTGCCGCTCTCGATCAGCGCATGGGCCTGCTTCAGGTTGGCGGCGTTGATCGGGTGCAGCACCTGCGTCACAGTCGTCCGCACGCGGCCCGCGTCGATCAACGCGGCCAGCGCGTTCAGCAGTTTGCCCTGCGCGTCCATGTCCGCCGTCTCGTAGATCGGCCGGGTGAACATGAACTCCCAGTGGATCGACGCCGCCTTGCGCTTGAAGCCCGTGACGTCGAGCGTTTCGGGATCGTCGATCAGCCCGAAGCGCCCCTGGGGGGCGATCAGCGCCTCGATCTCAGTTAGATGCCGGTCGGTCGCCGTGGTCGAAAAGACGAAGCCCGGGGCGCCGATGCCCAGCGCCTCGATCTGGGGCGCCAGCGGCTGGCGATGATCGATCACATGATGCGCACCCAGTTCGCGCACCCAGTCCTGCGTCGCCCCGCGCGAGGCGGTGGCGATCACGGTCAGCCCGGTCAGCGCGCGGACGAGCTGGATCGCGATCGATCCCACGCCGCCTGCGCCGCCGACGATCAGGATCGCGGGGGCTGCGCCCGATACCGCACGCTTTATGTCAAGCCGGTCGAACAGCATTTCCCATGCCGTGATCGCAGTCAGCGGCAGCGCGGCGGCCTCGGCATTGCTCAGCGTGGCTGGCTTGCGCCCTACGATTCGCTCGTCGACCAGATGATATTCGCTGTTCGTGCCGGGGCGGGTCAGCGACCCGGCATAAAAGACTTGGTCGCCGACCTTGAAGTCCTTCACCTTGTCGCCGACCTCCGCGACGCGGCCGACTGCATCCCAGCCCAGGATTTTCCAGCCGCCGTCCGCAGCCGCATTGCCAGCGCGGACCTTGGTGTCGACGGGATTGACGGATACTGCCGCGACCTCGACCAGCAGGTCGCGGCCGGTGGGGACGGGGCGTTCGATTTCTATGTCGACGAGTGCGTCGGCGCGGTCGATGGCGCCGGCTTCGCGATAACCGATGGCTTTCATGGCGGGTTTCCCTGGTGACGTTGATCTGCGCGGGAGATGCGCCTAGTTTACCAATTCATCAATATGCACAAAATCTGCATATAGTATCAAAAAGGATACCGATATGGCCAAGGTCCGCCATTCGCGCTTCGATTGCAGCCCGGGCTGTGCGGTGGAAGCCGCGATCGGCCTGATCGACGGTAAGTGGAAATCTGTGATCCTCTGGCACCTGCTGTCGGGGACGCTACGCTTCAACGAGATCAGGCGCCATCTTGGTCAGGTTACGCCGCGCATGCTCACCAACCAGTTGCGCGAGCTTGAAGCTGATGGGCTGATTGAGCGCACCGTATTCGCGCAGGTCCCCCCACGCGTTGACTATATGCTGTCGCCTCTCGGGCGCAGCATGGAGCCGATCCTGTTTGCGCTGAAGCAATGGGGCGACGCCAATATCGGCCTCTACGGCAAACCACGCACTCTCGAGACGCCGGAGAGCCGCGTGGCGTGACGCGCCTGAAGAGTATGCAATTCGCCGCGGCTTACTTGCCTCCCGCCTGCGGGCCGAAAATATAGCCGATGACATCCTCGGGCCGGGGCAGCTTGTTCCACAATGCGACAAGCTGCTCCGCGTCGAGATCCTGGAAGGTGACGGCATATTGGTCGCGTCTGTTCGTCAGGTCGGCGGCGGGGGATACGGCGATCGTCCGCCCGGCATCGCCAGGGGCGATCACATAGCCGTCGGTCTGGGCGTCCGCACGATAGACGCCATAGGGCGCGCCGTCGGCTTCGATGCAATAGGTTGACGGCGTGGCGGATTTGCCGGGCGCGGCCTTCCCATTCATTGCCCCGGCGAGCAATGCGGTGACGACGAGCGCGGAGGTCGCGTCCGGTTTGAGCGGGCTGGCCTTGCCGAACTTGAGCGGATTCGCACATGGTTTCACAAGCGCTGCGGCCGGCGCGGCATTGGTCTCTGCGGGCCATCCGATGTCAGCGATCAGCGCATCGAGCTGCTTGCCAAGCGCCAGCGCATCACGCGAAGGCGACGAGATGCGGATTGAGACCAGCCAGTCGCCCAGCGGGATCACCGCAAGCGCCGTGCTCGACCATTTTTCGCCCGAAAGCGGATAGACGGCGCTCAGTGCGCTGGGCGTTCGACTGTTCGGCGGCGCAAAGGCATGCCCCTCGATCGTCTGGTCCTGAACGCCGAACTGCTGATTGGATTTCAATGCGTGCGAGGATCGATCGAACCATAGCGGCGCGCTTGGGATCGACGGTTTGAAGAGGAAGATCGTGGCGATGGTGCCGTCCGTCGCCGCTTTATAGCTGGCGACGATGTCCAGCTCCTTTTCACCGGCATCCGCGATGTCGCTCCGGTTCATGCCGGCGAGAATCGGCTTGAGCATGAGGCCCGTCTGCTCATGCTTCCATGTCGCGGTCGCAGGCGCCTGCACTTCCCGCAGCTCGGCTGCGCAGGGCGCGCCAAGCTGCAAAGCCGCCGCAGCGACGGTCGGGATCAGTTTCCTCATTGTCCCCCCTTCGTCCCCCTTCAACCCGGATCGCGCCCCTTGAAGCCCTGTGCGATCACATACCATTCGGATGATTCCTTGCGGCTCGCCGGCGGCTTGGCGTGCTTCACCGTGGCGAAGTTGCGTTTCAGCTCGGCGACGAGGTTGTTGTCCGCGCCGCCCGCCAGCACCTTGGCGACGAAGCTGCCGCCGGGGCGCAGCGTCTCGATCGCGAACTGTACGCCTGCTTCGACGAGGCCCATCGTGCGCAGATGGTCGGTCTGCGGGTGGCCGACGGTGTTGGCCGCCATGTCGGACAGCACGATGTCCGCCGGTCCGCCCAGCGCTTCGGTCAGCTTCCCGGGCGCGTCGTCGGCCATGAAGTCCATCTGGAACAGGGTCACGCCGTCGATCGGGTCGGTCGGCAGCAGGTCGATGCCGACGACGACGGCGCGCGGGGCGAGCTTGCGCACCACCTGGCTCCACCCGCCTGGCGCGACGCCAAGGTCGACGACGCGCGCCGCGCCCTTGATAAGGCCGAAGCGCTGGTCGAGCTCGATCAGCTTGTAGGCCGCGCGGCTGCGATAGCCCTCGGCCTTGGCCTTGCGGACATAGGGGTCGTTGAGCTGGCGTTCGAGCCAGCGGGTCGAGGCCGCTGTGCGGTTGCGCGCGGTGCGGACGCGCTGGCGTCCGCCGGGTCCGGGGCGGCTCACCAGCCGATCCCGTCGCGCGCCATCAGCGAGCGGAGAATGCCTTCGCGAATGCCGCGGTCGGCGACGCCGAGACGGTCGGCGGGAAAGATGTCCAAAATTGCCTCCAATATCGCACAGCCGGCAACGACCAGATCGGCGCGTTCGGGACCGATGCAGGGCATCGCCTTGCGTTCCTCGATCGGCATCGCGGCCAGCCCGGCGCTGATCTCGCGCATCGCCGTCGCCGGCACGATCAGTCCGTCGACCGCCTGCCGGTCATAGCAGGGCAGGCCCAGATGCACGCTGGCGAGCGTCGTCACCGTGCCGCTGGTGCCGAGCAGCCGCCGCCGCGCCGCCGGTTCCTTCGGCAGCCGGGCGGCGAAGGGCGCGAAGCTCGCCGCCACGCGCGCCTTCATCCGGCGATAGGCGTCCAGCCTCGCGTCGATGGTCGTCAGATCGCCCTGATGCTCGATCTCGGTCAGCGAGACAACGCCCCACGGCGCGCTGAACCAGTCGATCGTGCGCGGCGAAGGCCCGCTCGTGTCGACCAGCACAAGCTCGGTCGATCCCCCGCCAATATCGAAGATCAGCGCCGGCCCCTCGCCGGGTTCGAGCAGCGCGTGGCAGCCCATTACCGCCAGCCGCGCTTCCTCCTCCGCGCTGATGATGTCGAGCGCGATTCCCGTTTCGCGGCGGACGCGTTCGATGAAGGCGCGGCCGTTGGTTGCGCGGCGGCAGGCTTCGGTCGCCACCGATCGCGCGACATGGACATGGCGGCGGCGCAGCTTGTCCGCGCAGATCGCCAGCGCGCTCACTGCGCGTTCGATCGCCGCGTCGCTCAGGCGGCCGGTGGTGGCGAGGCCTTCGCCCAGGCGCACGATGCGCGAGAAGGCGTCGACGATCACGAAGCCATCGGCCGCCGGGCGTGCGATCAGGAGGCGGCAGTTATTGGTGCCGAGGTCCAGCGCTCCGTAGCAGCGGCGACCGGGGGCCACGCCGCCCATCGCCTGTTCTTTCGCCGCGCGCGCCGGATTTCCGGCCCGCCGCGGCATCGCAGTGGACGGACCCACCATATGCCGCACCAATCTGTTCTTATCCGAAACGGCATGCGCCGCCGGTACTTGAATGGCAGCCTATCGGGTGCGCTTCGTCGCGGCAAGGGCGGGATCGGCGTTGACAGAGCCGATTCGCCGCCCTATCTGGCGCGCCTCCGATGCCCCGTCGTTCAATGGTAGGACAACGGATTCTGATTCCGTTTATCGTGGTTCGAATCCACGCGGGGCATCCAATTTTTCCGTCCGATCCGCCGCAGGCCTGTATCGGACGGGCTCCCCCGGCCTAAGGCTGGTCGCCCGTTCGGAATCAGGATCGGAATATCTGTGGGCGCACTCAGCGAAGCACTGGAAAGATTGACGCGCGCGGGCGAAGGCTGGCGCGCCGAACCCGGCGAGGCATGGCGGCAGGGCCAGACGCTCTACGGCGGGCTTTCCGCGGCGTTCGCGGTCAAGGCGGCGGGGCTCGATCATCCCGATCTGCCGATGCTGCGCTCGGCGCAGTTCGCCTTTGTCGGCCCTGCGGTCGGCGTGCTCGATTATCGCACCACGATGGTCCGGCAGGGCAAGTCGAGCGCTTTCGTCTCGGTCGCGGCGGTCGGCGAGGCCGGCCCCGCCACCCAGGCGCTGCTCTGCTACGGTCGCGATCGCGATTCGGCTTACAGCTATGATGACGCGCCGATGCCGCTGGACCCGGCGTCGCGCGACGCGGGCGAGCCGTTTTTCCAGGTGCGCGGCGTGCCGGGCTTCACGGTCAATTTTGAAGGGCTTCTCGTGGAAGGGCGACCGCCGGGCAGCGGCGCCGACAAACCTTTCCTGCGCGTCTGGGTGCGGCATCGCGGCGGCGCGCCTGACGGCGTGGCCTCGCTGATCGCGCTGGGCGATGCGCTGCCCCCCGGCGCGCTCAGCATGTTCGGGAGCTTCGCGCCGGTCTCGACGATGACCTGGTCGGTCGAACTGCCGACGGGCGGCGATTTCCCCGGCGGCGACTGGTATCTGTTTGAAACGCGCGGCGAGACGGTGGGCAACGGCTATAGCGTGCAGGACATGAAGATGTGGCACGAAAGCGGCCGCCTCGCGCTTGTCGGCCGCCAGACCGTCGCGGTTTACGGCTGAACCCTCCCGTCATTGCGAGGCGGCGCAGCCGACGAAGCAATCCAGAGATGCCGGAGGCCAGGCTGGATTGCTTCGCTGCGCTCGCAATGACGAGCCGATCTCCGTTCGTCCCGAGCGAAGTCGAGGAATGTTCGGCATCGCGCGCGCATGTCTCGATTTCGCTCGACACGAACGGAAAAAGGACAGCCGCCCCGGCGCTCAGAAAAACATCGATCCGATCATCAGCAGCGCCGCGCCGCCCATCAGGCCGGTCGCGGCCCAGCCGAGCATGCGAATGGGTTTTGAGGCGACGAAATCGCCCATCACCGATCGTCGCGAGACGAGCAGGATCAGCACGGCCATAAGCGGCACCGCGACCACGCCGTTGATCACCGCGCTCCAGAACAGCGCGCGCATCGGGTTCATCGGCGAAAACTGGATGAAGAGCGCAGCCAGCACCGAGACGGCGATCACGCCATAGAAGCCCTTGGCTTCGTTCACCTTGCGCTCCAGCCCGGTGTGCCAGCCCATCGCCTCGGCCATCGCATAGGCGGCCGATCCGGCCAGCACCGGTACGCCGACCAGCCCGACCCCCAATATGCCGATAGCGAACAGCGCGAAGGCCGCTTCGCCTGCCAGCGGCCTGAGCGCGCTCGCCGCCTCGGCGGCGGTGTTGATCGTGGTCAGTCCCTGGGCATGCAGCGTCACTGCGGTCGCCAGGATGATGAAGCAGGCGGCGATGTTGGAATAGAGCATCCCGCTCCACGTATCCCACGAAATGCGGCCCAGCTCGGTCGGCGCGGCTTCGGGTGCGTCGATCAGCCCGGGGCCGCCGCGCAGATCCTCGACTTCCTCCGACGCCTGCCAGAAGAAGAGATAGGGGCTGATCGTCGTGCCAAAGACGCCGACGATCATCGTCGCGGTGTCGCCGTCGAAGGTCAGGTGCGGCCAGACGGTGCGCGCCAGCACCTCACCCCAGGGGACATGCACGGTGAACAGCACCGCCACATAGGCAAGAAGGGATAAGGTCAGCCATTTCAATATGTTGACGTAACGATGATAAGGCACGAAAATCTGGAGGACAAGCGTGAGCGCAACGAAGAACAGCGTCATCCAGTGGCGTCCGACGCCCGTCACCAGCTCGGCCGCCTCGCCCATCGCCGCGACGTCGGCGGCGATGTTGAGCGTGTTGGCGATCAGCAGCAGCGCGACCAGCGCGCGCAGCAGTCGGGGCGAGAATACCGCCTTGATGTTCGCCGACAGCCCCTTGCCGGTGACGCGCCCCAGATTGCCGCACATCAACTGCACCGCCGACATCAGCGGGTAGGAAAGCGCCATCGTCCACAGCATGTTGAAGCCGAACTGCGCGCCCGCCTGCGAATAGGTGGCGATGCCGCTGGGATCGTCGTCGGCGACGCCGGTGATCAGTCCGGGGCCGAGCCGCCGGAGCGGATTGCGCCAGTCGCGCAGCCGCCAGCGGGCGAGGGGGCTTCCGGAATCGCTCTGCTTCTCCATCGGAACCGTCTCCCTCGTCCGCCCCGCATCGGGGAGGATCGGCGGGCCGGCACTAACCGATGTTCGCCCGGCAGGCCATAAGCGACAAGCATGGGGCCGAACCCCCTCCCGTCATTGCGAGCGTAGCGAAGCAATCCAGGATGGATGCCCGACACGGCACTGGATTGCTTCGCTACGCTCGCAATGACGCCTCCCCCACCGTTCGTCCCGAGCGCAGTCGAGGGACGTGGGGCATCGCGCCGGCATCCCTCGACTGCGCTCGGGACGAACGGTGCCGAAGTCCTCAGACCGCCAGCTTCAACATCGCCGCCGGTTCGCGGCGCGGCTGGTCGGGCCAGATGCCGCGCGTGTCATAGACAATCTTGGTCGCGCGCTCGTCCATGGGCACCGATCTGAAGATGTCATGGTCGACAAGGACGATCAGCAGATCGCAGTCGCCAAGCGCCTGATCGATGTCGACCAGTTCGGCGCCCGTTCCGGCGAAGGCGGCGGGCAGCGCCGGGATATGCGGCTCGACGATGCTCAACCGCTCGCCGTGCCGCGCGGCCAGCGCCAGCGCGATGCGCAGCGCGGGGCTTTCGCGCAGATCGTCGATATTGGCCTTGAAGGCGAGGCCCAGGCAGGCGATCCGCGCCGCCGGATGCTCCGCCGCCAGCGCCTCGGCGCGCGCGATGACGTGATCGGTCTTGGCGTCGTTCACTTCGCGCGCGGTGCGGATCAGCGGCGTATGCCCGGGCGCCGCGTGGACGATGAACCAGGGATCGACCGCGATGCAGTGTCCGCCGACGCCGGGGCCAGGCTGGAGGATGTTGACGCGCGGGTGGCGGTTGGCGAGGCGGATCACGTCCCACACGTCCAGCCCGGTCGCGTCGGCGACGCGCGACAATTCGTTGGCGAAGGCGATGTTGACGTCGCGAAAGGCGTTCTCGGTCAGCTTGACCATCTCGGCGGTGCGCGCCGTCGTCGTCACGCACGCGCCGCGCACGAACCGGCGGTAAAAGCCGAGCGCCTTGCGCGCGCAGCGCGGGGTGACGCCGCCGATGCAGCGGTCATTGTCGATCAGTTCGACGAGGATGCGGCCTGGCAGCACGCGCTCGGGGCAATAGGCGATGGCGATGTCGGCCTGGTCGCCCGCGCGGCCGGGCAGGCGCAGGTCGGGGCGCGCTGCGGCGATCAGGTCGCGCAGCGCCTCGGTCGTGCCGACGGGCGACGTCGATTCGAGGATGACGCAGTTTCCGGGCCGCAGAACCGGCGCGATCGCGCGCGCGGCGGCGAGGATGTGGCTGGTGTCCGGCGCGTGATCGGGGCCGATCGGGGTGGGGACGGCGATGACGAACACGTCCGCCGGCCCGGCCTGCGTCGCCGCGCGCAGCAGGCCGCGTTCGACCACGCCTTGCACCAGCCCGGCCAGGTCGATCTCCTCGATATGGATGCGCCCCGAATTGACCGTCTCGACCACGGCGTCGTCGACATCGACGCCCAGTACGCTCGCCCCCGATCGGGCGATCAGCGCAGCGGTCGGCAGCCCGATATAGCCGAGCCCCATGACGACGACCTTAGGCGCTTGATCCGAAACCATCGACGACGACCCTTGCGATGCGCGCGCTCGCCTGACCGTCGCCATAGGGATTGTGGGCGCGGGCCATGCGGGCATAAGCCTGCTTGTCGTCGAGCAGGGTAAATATCTCGTGGACGATGCGTTCGGGATCGGTGCCGACAAGGCGCGCGGTGCCCGCCTCGACGCCTTCGGGGCGCTCGGTGGTCTCGCGCATGACGAGCACGGGCTTGCCCAGCGCGGGCGCTTCCTCCTGCACGCCGCCGCTGTCGGTCAGGACGATCTCGGCCATGTCGAGCAGGCGCACGAAATGCGGATAATCGAGCGGCTCGATCAGCGCGACATTGGGCAGATTTTCCAGCGCCG
>QFNN01000060.1 GCA_003240855.1 Sphingomonas sanxanigenens | reverse complement strand
TACCGATCGCGTGGAAGGTCCTGCCGATGGCGAAATTGCACACGCCGAAAGTATCAAGCCAAGGCACGTCGCCCCGGTGAAGCGAACTGCAGCATTTATTTTCGTCATTCAGGATCAGCCAGATGTTTCCGCCCTCCAGATTAAGCGGAAGGCCTTTAAGGGAGCAGCATATGGCTTATGCGACGGGGCGGATCAAGAAACGGCTGATAAAAGATGCCGTGCGACCGCCGGACGTCCTCACAAGCCGTGTCGGGCCGTGGCCTCTGGACGCGGATAAAGCGGCCGGCTAGGGCATGATCCCGTATAGGGTCTGGCCGGAACGGCTTAGTGCGCTTGCTGTAGAAACATATTGCCGGTAACGCGCGGAAGCTGGGGCGCAGATGTGCGAAGGCCGGCCGTGCGGTCGTAACATTGCAGTATATTAAGGTCAGAATGGCAAAAAAAATCCCAGCAAATCTTAAGAAAATGCGCCCGCTTTTTCTTTTGACAGTGGTCGTTCCGACTCTTTCTGCTGCAATGTACTATGGGGTGTTTGCTTCAGATATTTACATATCTGAGTCGCGCTTTGTTGTGCGCAGCCCTGAAAAGCAGGCGTCATCCGGCCTGGGGGTGTTGCTCAAAAGCACGGGATTCAGCAGCGCCGGGGACGAAATCTACGCGGCGGAGGACTATGTCTTGTCTCGAGACGCTCTGCAGGCCCTCAATCGTGGCGGTGCGTTTGAGCGCGCCTACAAGGCGCCGTCGATATCGATTTTCGACCGGTTCGCGCCCTTTGGGTGGGGCGGTTCTTTTGAGCGTTTGTACATATATTACAAGAAAAAGGTTTTGGTCCAGCAGGATGCGGCCTCTTCGATTGTGACGCTTACGATCCGTGCCTATGATCCGCGAGACGCTCGCCGCTTTAACGAGCAGTTGCTGGAGATGGCCGAGGCGACGGTCAACCGGCTGAGCGAGCGAGGAAGGCGGGATCTGGTTCGTTTTGCGGAAAACGACGTTGCCGAGGCCAAGGCAAAATCACAGGCGGCTGCGCTGGCGCTGTCGGCTTACCGCAATCAGCAGGGCGTTATTGATCCCGAAAAGCAGGCGGCCGTTCAGTTGCAGATGATTTCCAAGCTGCAGGATGAACTGATCGCCACGCGGACGCAGTTGCGCGAGCTGCGCGCGTTCGCACCGCAAAACCCTCAGATCGACGTTCTCGATACGCGCGCCAAAGGGCTCGATATAGAAATCAAGGAGCAACTTGGCGCTGTGGCCGGCGGCAACCGTTCGTTGTCATCCCAGGCCGCCCAATATCAGCGGCTGTGGCTTGAAAGTCAGTTTGCTGACAAGCAATTGGCGAGCGTCATGGCCTCGCTCGCCGATGCTCGAAGCGAGGCGCAGCGCAAACATGCCTATGTCGAGCGGATCGTTTCACCCAACCTGCCGGATGAAGCGCTGGAGCCTCGGCGGATACGGGGAATCTTTTCCGCCCTCATCCTGGGTTTGGCGGCCTGGGGCATTATCAGCATGCTGATTGCGGGCATGCTCGAACATCGCGACTAGGCGCTCCGATGATTTTAGCGCAATTTTCAACGCTTCGCCGTAGCGCCGCTATTCAGGGGCGAGTGATTTATGCGCTGTTGATGCGCGAAATCCTGACGCGATATGGTCGGCACAATATTGGCTTTTTGTGGTTGTTCGTGGAGCCGATGCTGTTCACGACCGGGGTGACCGTGCTCTGGACTTTGTCCAAGGCGGTGCACGGATCGTCCTTGCCGATTGTAGCCTTTGCGCTCACCGGTTACTCGAGCGTGCTCCTTTGGCGTAACATGCCAAGCCGTTGCATAGGCGCCATAGAACCCAATCTGGCGCTGATGTATCACCGCAACGTCAGAGTGATAGACATCTTTCTGGCGCGCCTTCTGCTCGAAGTGGGGGGAGTCACGATCTCATTTGTTACGCTCAGCCTGTTCTACATTTATATCGGCTGGCTCGATCCGCCTGAGGATGTCCTTAAGGTTATTGCGGGCTGGCTGCTTCTCGCGTGGTTTGGCGCCAGTCTGGCGATGCTGCTTGGCGCGCTTTCGGAAAAGAGCGAGCTGGTGGAAAGGCTGTGGCATCCCGCCGCCTATCTGATGTTTCCCTTGTCCGGTGCGGTTTTTCTGGTCGACGCTCTACCGGCGGTTGCGCAGAAATATGCCCTTTATATCCCGATGGTGAATGCCGTGGAGATGGTGCGCGACGGGTATTTCGGAAACCGGATCCGGGCGCATTATGATACGTCCTATCTCTTGATATGGTGCATCGCGCTATCGCTCTTGGCGTTGTCGCAGATAGCTGTAGTCAACCGCGAGATCACGCCAGAATGATCAACGTCGATCATGTCCATAAAGTTTATCCAACCCGCGCGGGGGATAGGCTGATTCTCAATGACGTCACATTCTCGATCGCTCCGGGAGAGAAGCTGGGAATCCTGGGCCGGAATGGCGCAGGTAAATCGACGCTTGTGCGTCTCGTCAGCGGAGCGGAAAGTCCCACCTTGGGCACAGTCACGCGGACGATGTCGGTTTCCTGGCCGCTCGCGTTTGGCGGAGCTTTCCAGAATGCTCTTACCGGACTCGACAATGTCCGGTTTATTAGCCGTATTTACAATCAGGACTACCATAAGAATATCGATTTTGTTTCCGATTTCACGGAGCTTGGCCTCTATCTTCGGGAGCCTGTGCGATCCTATTCACAAGGTATGAGAGCGCGCCTTGCTTTCGCTATTTCGATGATTATCGAATTTGATTGCTATCTGATCGATGAAATTACGGCAGTTGGCGATATGAAGTTCCACGAAAAATGTGCAGTGGAGCTGTTTGAAAAACGTAAGGATCGGGCGATGCTGATCATTTCGCACGACACGGAATATGTGAAAAATCACTGCGACCATTTTGCTGTTCTGAATGACGGGAAATTGGTGATGTATCCGGATTTTTCTGCGGCGTTTGAAGCTCACACGGTTAATCTTCATCTTGATGTGCAATAGGCTTTAAGATCATTATCTCGGATTCATTATTATGGGTAAAATAGCCCTGATCACTGGCGTTACCGGACAGGATGGTAGTTATCTTTCCGAGCTTTTGCTGGAAAAGGGCTATCATGTTCATGGCATGGTTCGGCGATCGAGCACGGTTAACACTTGGCGAATCGATCACCTCCTTGAAGATGAGTATGTCGACCGCTTTTCCTTGCATTATGGCGACTTGTCTGACGCAAATTCGCTGCGTCGACTGGTAGATGTTACGGAACCCGACGAGATTTATAATCTCGCAGCACAGAGTCATGTGCGCGTTAGCTTCGATCAGCCGGAATATACCTGCGATGCGACCGGCACGGGCGTGCTGCGTCTTTTGGAAGCCGTCCGGGCTTCGACTCAATATGCGCCTCGCACGATCCGCTTTTACCAGGCTGGGTCGAGCGAAATGTTCGGATCGGCCAAGGCGCCGCAGAGCGAGGAAACCCGTTTCGAGCCGCGTAGTCCTTATGCCTGCGCAAAGGTGTATGGGCACTACCAGACGGTGAACTACCGGGAGAGCTACGGGATGTTCGCCAGCAACGGCATCCTGTTCAACCACGAAAGTCCGCGTCGTGGCGAGACTTTTGTTACCCGTAAGATCACGCTGGCGGCGGCCCGTATCAAGCTGGGCCTACAGAAAAAGCTCTTGCTCGGTAATCTCGATGCGAAGCGCGACTGGGGGTTCGCTGGCGATTATGTTGAAGCAATGTGGCGAATGCTGCAGCATGACCGGCCGGGAGACTATGTCGTAGCGACGAACAAGGCGATCTCGATCCGCGAGTTTTTGTCTCTCGCATTCGAGCCTCTCGCCCTCGACTGGCGGGACTTTGTCGAGATCGACGAGCGTTTCTATCGTCCCGCGGAAGTGGATTATCTGCTCGGCGATTGCAGCAAGACGCGGCGCGACCTTGGCTGGGCGCCCACGCATGACGTCGCTTCGCTTGCGAAAATGATGGTCGAAAGCGATCTGCAGTTGGCCAAGCGCGAAAAATATCACCGCAACTTTGACATGCTTGAGGCGCAGATTGGCCAATAAGCCTGGCCTGCTCGTTACCGGTGCGACAGGTTTTGTTGGTCGCCACCTCATCGCTTTGGGGTGCAGTCGGTTCGACATCGTCGCAACCGGTCTCGGCCCAAAACCCGATTGGTTGCCCGAAAATGTAGCCTGGCATGCCGCCGACCTACTGGACCGCATTTCAGTGTCGGCGCTGCCGGACGATTTGCCCTTCGTTATCCATTTGGCCAGTGAAACTGTGCCTGCGAAATTTGCGAACTACGATCCCCTGCTCGATTCGGTTGAGATGACGCTCAACCTCTGCAGGCATCTCCGTTCGGGGCGATTGCTGTTCGCCAGTTCCTGTCTGGTTTATGGAGCCAGTGGGGCCCCCATGTCGGAAGATGCGCCGCTGGCCCCCCGCGGGCATTATGGCCTAGCCAAGCAGTTATGTGAGACGATCGTTCTGCGGGCCGCATCCGGAGGGGGCATTGCCCCCGCAGTGGCGCGTCCGTTTAATCATATCGGCACCGGTATGCGGCCTGATCTCGTCATTCCCTCTATCGTCCGGCGCGTTCGCGAGGCGAGGGAAGGGGCTCCGATCCAGATGGCCGGGCTGGATAGCGTGCGGGATTTCCTGGACGTCACCGACATTGTCGAGGGCTATTTCGCGATCCTTGGCCTGCGTTCGGAAGAGCGCATATTCAACGTCGCCAGCGGAGTGCCGACCAGCATCGGCGATATTGTGCGGATCGTTGCGGACATTCTCGGCAAGTCGATCGGAGAGGTCGTTTTTGCTGATCAGGGCAATTCCGCCGACGACTCGTCCATCGTCGTGGGCGATTCGCGCAAGTTGCGGGACGCCGCTGGCTGGGCGCCGCATGTCACGCTGAGGGAGAGCCTCCGCAGGCTGATAGAGGATCTGCCTGTGCAGTGACGAACGGCGCGGGTTGCGGATGGCGCGCAGGATCCCGGAAAGGATCAGAGCCGTTCGTTCTGTGGCCGCAGAGTCCCGCAGTTTGCGATTGCAGAGTCGGGACGGCCCCTTCTCTAATAGGCGACTGCGCAGTCGCGCCTGGCCGGGCAGAGTTGTGGCGCGCCTGGGGTCGGCCGCTCGGGGGCTGACCCGTTGAAGTCAAACGTCACACGGACATGGGCGCCGATCCTGTCAGCCTCGAGAGACTTTGAATAACGATACCAGCTTCCGAGTTGCAGGGCGTATGCGCCGACCCCGAGCCCGGTGGGCGTTTCGCTTACGACATTGCAGTCCAGATGGTCGCTCGCAGGCTCTAAAAGGCAGTCGAGGACCGCTCGTGAACGATATTTGTCTGCGCGCAATTTAGCAGGCTTCTCGGGAGGCGGCCCGCCGGGCGCCTGCAGCGCAATCGGCCGATCGCCTGCGCCGAGACCGAAGCGGACGGGGAGTTTGATCGGCTCGCCTGAGGCGATCGCAGGAGACGCTGCATCGAAGCGGTATTTTTTTGAAATCCTGATCGCGGCCGCGCCGAAGCCAAAACCCGCGGGTGATTCACTGGCCACGTCGCAGTCGGTCAGGCTGCCGGCGCCGTCCGAGCCGCGGGACATCCGGCAAGCCAGGAGCACATCGCCGCCGATGTCTTCGAGAAGCGCCCGCGGCGGGTAGTTGGCGCTGAGGTCCTTTGCTGTTGGAGCACTCAGAATGGGATTGCTTTGCGCCCCACCTTCCTGGCCGGCAGCCGGATGGGAGAGAAATGCCAGGGCCGCAGCCATGGTCGGGGGGAGCAGCTTAACGGGTGTATTCGCCATGGGGGCCGCTCGCGGTCAGCAGGTGCCTGCTCTGATCCAGGGTGAGAGTGCAGGCGGCGGCGGTGGTCCGGTATCCATGTTCGCCGGTGGTGTCCCTATAGACGGTGGCGCACTGGGCGGCCCAGGTGCATTTGCCGGCCGCCTTGATCCCGCTGAACTTGAAAACGCCTGCGGGCCACTGGCTCGGGGCGTTGAACATGAGCCCCCGGCCGCCATCCTTCATGTTCATCGCCGCGATCGATATTCGGGCACCGTCCGCGCGCGACCAGTTGCCTGCAATGTCACTGTCCGAACAGGAAACCTCTGGCTCCGCTGTCGACGTCGCTCCCCTGGCGTAACGCAACCCGCCATACAACATGTCGCCCAGGTCGGCGCCGACTCGCGCTTTGATGGTGAAGCTCCGGGCAGTCGAATCCATGACCATTGCGCATTGGCGGCTGTTGCCTTTTGCGTCCCAGCAGCTTGCGTGGATAACGCAAAGGCCCGGCCTGGCTGCCGGTTTTACCAGATTCGTGACGCTGTTGGGGGCGTCAGCCTCCCAGTCAGGACCCCCTTTATAGGGCTTGCGCCCCTCCATGCCCGATGCGCCCGTGGCAAACACCAACTCCCGCCCCGGGGGTTTCTGGGCTCCGGTTGATGGGCGATCGCCGGACCAAAGCCCGGCAAGGTCTTTGGTCGCCGGGCATGTCGCGGGCGTGACCGCGAGCTTGGCGGGCAAAGGCAAGTCGGTCGGGGTCCCCCAGGAATACCGGGACCAAGGCGACTCGGGCAGAAACCTAGACAACGTACAGTCCGTGCATGGTTCCATGGTGCATTTTTTCGGGCCGGGGAATGCCGCATATCCTGCCGCCGCAAGATAATGATCCAGCATCTTCTCTACCGCGTCGCATAAAACAGGAAAATCTATGCTGTAGTAGACGTTTCTCACGTAAGAAATAAATGTGAAGTTGAATGTATTTTTCTCTTTATTCACGCAGAGTTGCGCTTCAAATGTCCGCCTTCCATCTCCCGATGATCCCGTGATTGGGCTCGCGCAATTGGGCTTCATATAGTTCAGTCTGACAGGTCCCTCGGGAGGCGCAAATCGATGGTTGGCGATCAAATCAGACTGCTGCTCTTGGGCGTTGACGGCGTGAACGCCCGCGATGATCGCCAGAGACAGCGCCATCAGAGTCCTGAACGTCAGAAACCTGGTAAGAAAAGTAAATCGCATACGCGGTCCGTCGTCAGAACATCTGGCGCGGCCCGCGGCGTAAACTGGCGATGTGCGCGCCCCCTCTTAGTCGATTTTAGACAGCGTTCCTGCGGTGTTGCAAGCGCTGATGCCCGATATTTGTCATTTGATCCCCTCGGGCTTGTGCTGACGACCATTTCATTCCCCCTTCATGGTCCAGACGATGACAGTCCATCGGCCACTCAGAAGGCGG
The DNA here is from genome assembly GCA_003240855.1 of Sphingomonas sanxanigenens. GTDB lineage: Bacteria > Pseudomonadota > Alphaproteobacteria > Sphingomonadales > Sphingomonadaceae > Sphingomonas_L > Sphingomonas_L sanxanigenens_A. The sequence goes on along the minus strand of QFNN01000060.1, from coordinate 10,096 downwards.
CAGATCACCCGAGGTGGTCTGCAATGTGATCTTTCTTCGAAAAGTTCAGCGCCCGAGCAGGGCAAGCAGCCGATAGGCGGCGGCGATGCGATCGCTCTGCGCTCTGGCTTCGTTGACGCCGGCAGCAGTCGCCTCGCGCTCCGCATCGAGCAGGTCCAGTTGCGGTTTCATGCCGACGCGGACCTCATGACGCACGCTGTCACGGGCCTGCGCGGCGGCGAGGGCCTGGCTGGCGGCGGCGGCTTCGACCAGCATAGCGGATCGCACGCCCTGAAAGGCGCTGATCGTCTGTTCATCGACCGCAGCGCGGGCAGCGCGCACGCGGGCATTGGCCGCCCGCACCGCGCTATCGGATTCGGTGATCTTCGCCGAGACGCGCCCGCCCGAGAAAAATTGCCAGCGCGCACGTACGCCGACCGTGGCGCCATCGGCGCGATAGTCAGGAAAAAACTGGTCACGGATCGTCGAGCCTTCGGCGAACGCCCCGACCGTGGGCAGCCGCTCCGCCCGCGCGCCCCTGGCGCCCGCGCGCGCGGCCTCCAGCGCGGCTTGGGCCTGGGCGAGGGCGGGGTTGTTTGTCCGCGCGATGTCGAGCGCTTCATCGAGCGATTCGGGCATGGCCGGGTTTGCCGGAAAGGGCTGAAGGTCTTGCGGCGCAAGGCCGGTCAGATTGACGAACCGAGCATCGGCCGAGACTGCAAGCCCGCGCGCCGCTTCATGGGCGGCCTGGGCTTCGGCAAGTCGCGCAGCGGCCTGAGCTACCTCGGTGCTGGGGCTTTCCCCGGCCTTGAAGCGGAGCTGAGCTTGACGATGGATTTCCTCCATTTGCTCGACCATCTGTCCGTAGAGGGTCACCATGCGGTGCGCGGTCAGTACGTCACCATAGGCCTGAACCGTCCCCACAACGATCTGGCTGCGCGTCAAGCTCTCGCCGGCGTGCGCGGCCTCGCTGCCGGCTTTGGCCTGCGCGAGCCCCGCGCTGATCCGGCCGCCCATGAACAGCGGTTGCTCTATGGCCAGTTGCGCCGTGCGCGGGGTGACGTTCGCGGCCGGAAGGCCGAAAAAGCCGCGGGGATCGAGGCGGCCATAACCGATTGATCCGCTCAGTGTCGCGCTTGGAAGGCCCTGTCCCCGCGCTTCCCGTATCCTGGCATCGGCAGCATCGGCATCGGCGCGCGCCGCCTCGATTTCGGGAGCGTGCGCCATGGCCGCCGTGATCGCCTCTTCCAGCGTCGTCGCCTGCGCAGGCGACGCGATGCCTGCAAGCAGGCAGGCCAGCACAGGGAGAGGGATCAGCCGCCGGGAAGTCATTTGAAGGCAGTTCCGGGGCGGACGCCCAGCGCCTTCAAGACCATCGCGGCCGGGCAGAATCCGGTGAAGCTCGCCTGGATCATGTTGAAACCGGCAAAGGCCGTCAGCGCGATCCACCAGGGATGGACTGTCAGGGACAGGACGACGCCCAGCAGCACGACACAGCCGGCGAACGCCATCACGGCACGATCGAGAGTCATCTTTGCATTCCTTTGCCGGATAGGGTGATCAGAAACGGAGCTTGCGGATGCCCATGACGTGGAGCGCCAGCTTTTCGTAAAAGGTCTCGCTCTCGCCCTTGCGCACCTTGCGCAGGAAATATCTCTCGAAGCCGATCTTGGCCAAGTGCACCCATTTGCCGTTGGACGACCAGTTGACGTTGCGCGGCGGAATCTGCGGCTGCGCGACGAAAGCGACGCCGCCATCGCCAAAGTCGGCAAGGCAGACGGCATTCCATGTGGCTTCGGAGGTCGCTTCCTTGCCCTCAAGGATGGCGGCGAGATTGGAGGCGATCGCCGTCACCATGCTCTCGATCATGAAGCCCGTCTTGGGTACGCCGACTGGCACCGGGGTCGGCCCCGTCGGGGGAATGGCGACGCAGACGCCGAGCGCGAAGATTTCTGGGAAAGCGGGATTGCGCTGGTGCTTGTCGACGATGATGAAACCGCGCGGGTTGGTCAGGCCTTCGATGTTGGCCACGGCGGGAACGCCGCGGAACGCAGGCAGCATCATCGAGTAGCCGAAAGGCAGATCATGGGCTTTCACGACTGCGCCGTCCGCGCCGACCTCCTCGACGTGCATGAGGCCCGCTTCGACCTCGGTAACCCGTGCATTGGTGATCCATTTGATATGACGGTCGCGCAGTTCGCTCTCGAGCAGGGACTTGGTGTCGCCGACGCCATCGAGGCCGAGATGGCCGATATAGGGCTCGGCCGTGACGAAAGTCATCGGCACCTTGTCGCGGATCTTGCGGCGGCGCAGTTCGGTATCGAGGATCAGCGCGAATTCATAGGCCGGCCCATAGCAGGACGCACCCTGAACGGCGCCCACGACGATAGGGGCGGGATTAGCGCAGAAGGCGTCGAACGCATCCGCCGCCGCCGCCGCGTGATGGGTCTGGCAGACCGAGACGGTATGACCATCCGGCCCCAGTCCCTTGATCTCGTCAAAAGCAAGATCAGGCCCAGTCGCGATTACAAGATAATCGTAATTGATTGAGGTTCCGTCGTTGAGTTCGAGTCGCTTCGCGCTGGCGTGAAGGCGCTTTGCGCCGACTGAGGTGAAGCCGATCTTCTTCTTCTCGAAAACCGGGGGAAGGTGAACCTGAATGGCTTCCGGCTCGCGCCAGCGCACCGCTACCCAAGGGTTTGAAGGGATGAAGCTGTAAGTGTCCGTGTCCGATACGGTCATGATATCGGCGCGGTCTCCGACGGCGGCCTTGATCTCATAAGAGGCGATCGTGCCTCCCAATCCTGCGCCCAGCACCACGATCAACGGCCTGTCCATCTGCGTCCTTCCTCTTTCCATCAGCATTGACTAATATTATCATTACACATTATACGCAATGACGAAATTGAAAAGAGGATCGTATGTTCGGATTCGGGAAGCGCGCGGCGCATGATGAGATCGGCCCCGTCGAGCTAGACAGGATGCTCAGCAATGGCAGCGTTCTGCTCATCGACGTGCGGGAGGCGGACGAATTCGCTACGGGCCATATTCCGGGCGCTGTGAACCTGCCGCTCTCGCGCTTCTCGCCGGAACGCGTCCCCGATGCCGGAGGAAGAACGGTGGTGCTGCAATGTGCGGGCGGGAAGCGCTCGGGAATGGCGCTCGATCGATGCGCGCAGGCGCAAAGCGCCATTCACACGCATCTTTCGGGGGGGATCGGCGCATGGAAGCAGGCCGGTCTTCCGGTGGTTGTCGGCTGAGCGGCGCGCGGACAGGAATGGGCTTATGAGCGGGATGGGGAAATGGTTCTGGCTGGCGGGCGCCGCACTGGCGCTGTCGTCATGCGGTGGTGGCAAGCCGGACCACGAAGAACGCGCGGCGGCCCTGCCAGCCGGTGAAACCATCCGCCTCGCCCCCCGCGAGATCCCTGACATGAAGGCAGTCGGGGCCGAAATCGCAACGCGCGATCAGGCCGATGTGCTTGCCCGCATTCCCGGCATTTTGACGTCGCTTTCGGTCCGTGCCGGCGACATGGTGCGCAAAGGGCAGCGCATCGGCGTGATCGTCGATTCGCGGCTTGGCTATGAAGCGAACGCTTATGGCGCGCAGGCGGCGGCAGCGCAGGCCGAGGCGGTGCGCGCCAATGCCGATCTCGATCGTATCCGCGATCTTTACAACAATGGCGTTTACGCCAAGGCGCGTCTTGATCAGGCTGTGGCTGCGGCCCGGGCGGCCGGCGCTCAGGTCGCCGCCGCGCGCGCGCAGCAGGGCGCCAGCGCGAGCGTCGCTGGCCAGGGCGCGTTGCTCGCGCCGGCCAGCGGTCGGGTTCTGCGCGCCGATGTTCCGGCAGGATCTGCCGTCGCACCGGGTATGTCGATCGCAACCGTGACGGCCGGTCCGCCGGTGCTGCGCATCCTGCTCCCGGAATCGGCGGTCGATAAGGTCCGTCCAGGCGCCCATGTCATCATCAGCGATCTGGACCTGCCGGATGGCTCGCGCCAGGGCACCGTGGCGCAGGTCTATCCCGCCATCACGGGAGGGCAGGTGCGCGTCGATGCGACGCTGCCCGGTCTCACCACGCAATTTGTCGGTCGCCGGGTGAGCGCGTCGGTGGAAATCGGGACGCGCAAGGCCCTCGTCGTGCCGCGGCGGTTCGTGACGACCAGCTATGGCATCGATCAGGTGCAGGTTGTGACGGTTCAGAAGGGGAGTGAAGGCAAACGGCTCGGCATGGCGCCGGTCCAGATCGCGCCGACCGCCGATCCTGCTCTAGTCGAGATATTGAGCGGCGTGTCCGCCGGCGACACGCTTTTCGCACCCGGCAAACCCATTGGGGCGTCGGGCCAATGAATCTCGGCATCTCGGGCCGGCTCACCCGGGCCACCATTTCCTCGCCCCTGACGCCGCTGTTCCTTCTGGCTGCGATCGCCGTTGGCCTGCTGGCTCTTCTGACCATTCCGCGCGAGGAAGAGCCGCAGATCAGCGTGCCAATGGTGGACATCCAGGTGATGGCGCCGGGCATGAGCGCAGCCGATGCGACAGAACTGGTCGGCATTCCGCTCGAGACGATCGTCAAGAGCGTCGACGGCGTCGAGCATGTCTATACCCAGGCGCAGGATGATGGCGTGATGGTGACGGCGCGCTTCCTCGTGGGATCGAACCCTGAGGATGCCGCGATCCGTATCGAGGAGAAGCTGCGCGCCAATTGGGACAGGAAGCCGGCAGGCATTCCCGACCCCAAGGTGACGGTGCGCGGCATCAACGATGTTCCTGCGGTCGTCCTGACTCTCACGCCGAAGCCCGGAGCGGCAGGGCAGTGGACCGACGCCAGCCTCTACGAGCTTGCATCGAAGTTGCGTACCGAAATCGCAAAGGTTGACAATGTCGGCCTCAGCTTTCTCGTCGGTGGACGCCCCGAGGAAATCCGCATCGCCCCCGATCCGGCGAAGCTGCGTCAATATGGCGTGCCGCTGAGCAGCGTGATCGAAGCGGCGTCCCAGGCAAATCGCAGCTTTCCGCTGGGCAATGTTCGCGAAGACGGCAAGGCGGTCGCCGTCACGGCCGGCCGCACCCTGTCGTCGGCTCAGGAAGTGGGGCTGCTTACAGTGCGGTCGGGCGCCGGCGCGCCCGTCTATCTGCGCGACGTGGCGACCGTTAGCCAAGGGCCGCGCGAGGATCAGGCGCGGGCGTGGCGTTGGGCGAAAACGGGAAATGGCGCATGGAATGCCGCGCCCGCCGTCAGCATCGCATTCGCCAAGCGGGCGGGAGCGAACGCCGTCGTCGTCTCCGACGCCATCCTCGATCGCGTCGAGAGCCTGAAACGCAAGCTGATCCCCGATGACGTCACCATCGCCGTCACGCGGAACTATGGTGAAACGGCGAACGAAAAGGCCAACGAACTGCTCTTCCATCTGGCGCTGGCGACTGTCTCGATCGTCGTGCTGATCGGCTTCGCGATCGGTTGGCGCGAAGCCGGCGTGACGGCGGTGGTCATTCCGACGACGATCCTTCTTACGATGTTCGCGTCAAATCTGATGGGCTATACGATCAATCGCGTCAGCCTGTTTGCGCTTATTTTCTCGATCGGCATCCTCGTGGACGATGCCATCGTGATGATCGAGAATATTGCGCGTCACTGGGGCATGGGAGATGGACGCAGCCGCGCCCAGGCGGCGATCGAAGCGGTGGCCGAAGTTGGCAATCCAACGGTGGTGGCGACCTTGACCGTGGTGGCGGCGCTGCTGCCGATGTTGTTCGTCTCAGGTTTGATGGGGCCATATATGGCGCCGATCCCGGTCAACGCCTCGGCGGCGATGATCTTCTCCTTCTTCGTCGCTGTCGTGATTGCGCCCTGGCTCATGATCCGCTTCGCCCGCAAGACGTTGGTCTCGGGGCATGGCCATGACGAGAGCGGGGGGAAGCTGGGGCAACTCTATGCTCGCGTCGCGCATCGCGTCATCGACACGCGCGCGAGCGCACGCAATTTCCTTATTGCAGTCGGCGTGGCGACCCTGGTCGCCTGCTCCATGTTCTATTTCAAGGCCGTCACCGTGAAGCTGCTCCCCTTCGACAACAAGTCGGAGGTGCAGGTGGCGGTGGACATGCCCGAAGGCACTGCGCTTGAAAATACAAGCCGCGTGCTGGAAGATATCGCCGGCATCGTGAGAGGCCTGCCCGAGGCGACGGCAATGGAAACCTATGCCGGCACGTCCGCGCCGTTCAACTTCAACGGGCTCGTTCGCCACTATTTCCTGCGCGCGCAGCCTGAGCAGGGCGACGTCATGGTGACGCTGCTGCCCAAGGGCGATCGCAGCCGGTCGAGTCACCAGATCGCGCTCGACCTGCGCGAGCGACTGAAAGCGCTGAAACTCCCCGCGACTGCATCGGTCAAGGTCGTGGAGACACCGCCGGGGCCGCCGGTTCTCGCGACGCTGCTCGCGGAGGTCTATGGCCCCGATGCGGCGACACGGCAAAAGACCGCGACCGAACTGGAGAAAATCTTCAAGTCCGTGCCGTTCATCGTGGATGTCGACAACAGCCTTGGCACGCCGCGCCCGAAGCTGCGCCTGAACCTTCAACGGGACCGGATCGATTATTATGGCCTCTCGCAGCGACAGGTCGCGGACAGCATCGGCATGCTGATGGGCAGCCAGACGATCGGTTATGCGCCCCGAGGAGACGGGCGCGCGCCGCTCCCCATCACCATCGCGCTCGACCAGAAGGATCGTAGCTGGACGCGGGCCCTCTCGAGCACGCCGGTCGCGCAAACGCCGGGTGGGCAACTCATCGACCTGGGTGCCGTCGTCGATGCCCGCACCGAAGTCGGCAGCGCCGCTATCTTCCGCCGCGACGGCCGCTATGCAGACATGGTGACAGCCGAACTGGCCGGCGCCTATGAAGCGCCGATCTACGGCATGCTGGCGGTTGACCGCGCAGTGGACGACTATGATTGGGCCTCGAAAGGCCTGGTGAAGCCGCAAATCCGCTTCAATGGCCAACCCGAGGATGAAAGCGCGCCATCCATGCTCTGGGACGGCGAATGGGAAATTACCTGGGTCACGTTCCGCGACATGGGCGGCGCCTTCATGGTGGCTTTGCTGGCGATCTACATCCTTGTCGTCGCGCAGTTCAGGAGCTTCCGTCTGCCGCTGGTTATCCTGACCCCGGTGCCGCTTACGCTGGTGGGGATCGTCATCGGCCACATGCTGTTCCGCGCGCCGTTCACAGCCACGTCAATGATCGGCTTCATCGCGCTCGCCGGCATCATCGTGCGCAACTCGATCCTGCTGGTCGATTTCATCAGGCATTCGGCAGCGCCCGACAAGCCGCTGCGCGATGTGCTGATCGCTGCCGGGGCGATCCGGTTCAAGCCGATCGTGCTGACTGCGGCAGCCGCCATGATCGGCGCCGCCGTGATCCTCACCGATCCGATCTTTCAGGGGTTGGCGATCTCGCTTCTGTTCGGCCTTGCGTCCTCGACGCTCCTGACGGTGTTGGTTATTCCGGCGATCTACATTGTCCTTCGAGATGACGGAAAGCCGGCGATCAGATGATGCCCCTCGATACCCCCTTTGTTGAACTTGCCAGACATGCCGTTCAGGCTGCGGCCGTGCTGAAGCTGCTCGCGAACGAACAGCGTCTCCTCATCCTCTGCCGGCTGACTCAGGGGGAATTCTCCGTCGGACAGATGGTGGAGTTGTGCGGACAATCGCAGTCCAGCGTGTCGCAGCATCTTGGGAGGATGCGCGATGGTGGCCTGGTCAAGACCCGCCGGGAAGGGACGACCATCTATTATAATCTGGCCGACGACGACGTTCGCAAGCTGATCGACGTACTGTGCGACCGTTTCGGACGGTCAACGCCCGCCGACGTGATCCATGGAGATGAAGCGAAATGAACAGATGGGCGATCCTGGTGACAACATGTCTGGTCGCTGGCTTTCCGGCGGCGGCGTTAGCTCAGTCCGTGAAAGATACCGCTCATCCTGTGGTTCCGGTCTACGGCGCCATTACGCCTGCGCCCGATGCGGCGGGGCAGCCGGATCCGTCTCTGACCTATCGGGTGGTGTTTGATATTACCGATAGCGCCAGCGACCCCAATGGGGTCAATCTTAGCCTCCAGAAGGTTGCACGCTTCCTGAACCTGCTTGGCTCGGCGCATGTCGCGGTCAAACCCGGCGACGTGGTGGCGGTCATCCACGGACCGGCGACCAGTCTCGTCTTGAGTGACGCGGCGTCCCGCGCGCGGCAGGGCCGCCCCAATCCGAACAGCGCACTTCTCGCGGCGCTTCGGGCGGCCGGGGTGGAGGTTCACGTCTGCAGCCAGGCGTTAGGCAAGGCGAAAATCGGCAAGGACGATCTGGCGCCGGAAGTGACACTCGATCTCTCCGCCATGACGACATTGGCGACCTTGCAGCTCAAGGGCTGGGCGCTGATCCCGGAATAAGGACGATCAACTGCGGGGCAGTCCTCTAGCTGCGAAGAACACCTCCCATTTTTAGCGGGTAGTGGTTTCAGCCCGGAATGCGCGCGCAAGCCAAGCCATATCAGTCGTTAGCGCGAATGCGCGAAAAGCGGGGTCAGACCGCGATCGAGTTGATCAAACTGATTACGCGGCGCGACGCAAGACGGCTCCGGGCGCGAGACGAGGCGGTTGAAGAGCAGAGTGTAGATATCAGTTGGCTGGCCATCGTCGCATCGACTTCGTCAGGAATGGTCTTGCGCTGAACACAGGCACGGGGGTCAGCGCGATCGTTGCGATCCAGTCCTTCATTCTTTTTGAATGATACAGGAACGACCGTGGCTCGACATATGCCGTGTATCCCGGCCAGACTGGGCAGCGTGGGTGATCACAAGAGCTTGGCAAATGTAGCAGATGACCCGCGCGTGCGGGATTGAGCGCCTTTCAAGCCCGCATCACCGTCCTTTGTTGAATTTCCCGATAAGGCGCAGAGCAAGGTCGCCGTTGTCCGCAGTGCGTCCGGCGAAAGGCTGTAGAATACAAGCTTGGCATCCCTCCGGGTTTGCACCAGCTCGGCTTTGCGCAGGATGCCGAGTTGTTGGGACAGGCCGGGCTGACCGATGCCCGTTATCGTTTCGAGTTCTCCGACCGATTTCTCGCCATTTTCGAGCAAAGTGCGCATGAGTCTAAGCCGAACGTCATGGCCGAGCGCCTTGAGGACGTCGGTGATCGCATCGAGTTCGGCATCGGTGAAGCCTGTCATCGGTCCGCTTCTTCGTGTTTGTCAGGCCGCGTCCGATGGAACCAGCAGACGTCGCCCTGCGCATCGAGAGCGGAGGCCTGATCCTGATAGGGGGGGAGCAGCACGTCATCGCCTGGACGCCAGCCCTCCGGGGTCACCACATTGTCGCTATCGACCTTTTGCAGGGCGGCAAGAACGCGCAGTAACTCCTCAACCGACCGTCCGACTGTGGCGGGGTAGCAGAGCGTAGCCCGGATAATGCCCTCGGGATCGATGAAGAAGGTCGAGCGCAGTGTCGCCGCGTCAGGCGCGTCCTCCGCAATCATGCCATAAGCGCGGCCAATCACCAGCGAGGGATCCTCGACGATCGGAAAGCGCACCGTCACCTGAAATGCGTCCTTGATCGCCCGTATCCAGCCTAGATGGGAATAAAGGCTGTCCACCGAAACCGCGACGAGCGCACAATTCATGGCCTTGAAACGCGCGCTGGCGCGCGAGAGAGCGACGAACTCGCTGGTGCAGACTGGCGTAAAATCCGCCGGATGCGAAAACAGCATCACCCAGCGGCCGCGATGGTCAGACAGGCTCATCTCGCCCATCGTCGTCCGCGCCTGAAAATTGGGTGCGACATCGCCGATCTGAAGCGGCCTCGGCGCGATACCCAATCTGTCATCGCTCGACATCAATATGTTGCTCCTTGCGGCGGTAAGCCCGGTCCAATTTTTACACGCTTACATCATACGGGTAAACGATTAAGCGGGGCGGCTCTCCCTGGAAGATAGTCGCATGTCAGAGTTCCAGCTCGTGATTTGCCCGACCTGTAGGAGCATCAACCGGGTTCCATCTGCAAGGATCGACGCCGCGCCATTTGACGTGGTCTCCTTTTCTCCTGCAGTCATAACTGGAGCCCGGGGT
>QFNN01000059.1 GCA_003240855.1 Sphingomonas sanxanigenens | reverse complement strand
AGCGCCCTGCCCCGCCTCTCGACCAATTATTTCTACGTCCCTTCCGGCCCCTTCCCGCTCGATCCCGGCCCGGAAAGCGTGTTTCAGGACAAGCCGGCCTTTCCCTTCGGCGGCGCCGGCCTCGTCATGTCGATGCGCGACTATGATCGCTTCCTGCTGATGCTGATGGGCGAAGGCGCGATCGGCGATACGCGCATCATGAAGGCGGAAACGGCGCGGCTTGGCATGTCCAACCTGCTGCCCTCCGGCGCGGAAACCGCCGGATCGCTGATCGACGGCGCGGGCTTCGGCGCGGGCGGGCGCGTAACGCTGAAAGCGACTCCGGGCGGATCGGGGGCCGGCACTTTCGGCTGGGGCGGCGCTGCGGCGACGATCGCCTTCGTCGATCGCGCCAATCAGGTGCGCGCGGGCGGCTATGCCCAGTTCATGCCAGATCAGACGATGCCCTTCACCAGGGATTTCGCAGCTTCGGTCTATCGCAGCCTATGACTCACTTTCCCGGCTTCACCGGATCGACGCTCGATCGCGCAGATCATCTGCGCACTGACATGGAGGCGCTGGCCGCCGCCATGTCGGACTGGCGGGCGCGCCTGCTCCGCCTCGACGGCATCGATCCGGTTCTCGACGATCTCGGCCGCCTCGCCTGGGCCAGCCTTGCCGATGCGCGCGATACGTCGGAACTGCTCCTGCTCGGGCTGGACGAGGGTCGCCCGCGCTTCGTCGAGTTCCACCGCGACATTCCCGAAGGCGCGGCGCGTTCCTACGCCATCTTCCGCCTGCTCGACGTCCTCCCGCGTGAGGAAGCGGCGACCTATGCCGCCGCGCGCAGCCTGATCGACTGGCATGTGCGCCTGCGCTTCTGCCCGGTCTGCGGATCGCAGGATCTGCGTCTCCACCGCGCGGGCTGGGGCCGCCGCTGCGCCAATTGCGGGACCGAACATTTCCCGCGCGTCGACCCCGTCGTCATCATGCTTGCGGAGCATGACGGGCGCGTGCTCGTCGGCCGGCAACCGCGCTATCCCGAGGGTCGTTATTCGGCGCTCGCCGGCTTCGTCGAGCCGGGCGAATCGATCGAGGAAGCGGTCGCGCGCGAGCTGCATGAGGAAGCGGGCGTCCGCGTCCGCGACGTGCGCTACATCGTCAGCCAGCCCTGGCCCTTCCCCTCCTCGCTGATGATGGCGTGCGTCGCGACGACCGACGATCCGTCGCTGACCATCGACACGACCGAGTTGGAGGACGCCTTCTGGGTCGACCGCGAAGGCGTGCGCGCCGCAATGGCCCACGAACCCGGCGCGCCCTTCCTGCCGCCGCCGCCCTACGCCATCGCCCACACGCTGTTTCGCTGGTGGCTGGGGGAGGAATGATCCTTCCCGCCGTTATTCGGGCATTCGGCCTTCCGGCGGAACGATACTCAACGGATTGTCAGCGTCACTGCGAGCGAAGCAAAGCAATGACGAGGTAGCAATCCGTCAATCAAGTCACGGTGCGCGGGCGCGCCTGCGGATAGACGCCCAGGATGCGCACCCATTTGCTGTGGAAGCGCAGTTCCTCCAGCGCGCGATCGACCGCCGGGTCGCCCGGCGCCCCCTCGATGTCGGCGTAGAACTCCGTCGCGGCGAAGCTCGCCCCGCGCTGATAGCTTTCCAGCTTGGTCATGTTGACGCCGTTGGTCGCGAAGCCGCCCATCGCCTTGTAGAGCGCGGCGGGGATGTTCTTCACCTCGAACAGGAACGTGGTCATCAGCGGCTGGTTGCGCGCCGGATCGCGGGCGGCGCGCGCCAGAATGGTGAAGCGCGTGGTGTTGTCGTCGCCGTCCTCGATGCTCTCCGCGAGCAGGTCGAGATCATAGAGCCGCGCCGCCAGCGCGGGCGCGATCGCCGCGACGCCGGGCTCCGCCTCCTCGGCGACGCGGGCCGCCGCCGCAGCCGTGTCGGCATAAGCGATGGGGGTGATCCCGCGCGCGCGCAGCCAGTTGCGGCACTGGCCCAGCGCCTGCGGATGGCTCATCGCCTGCGCCACCGATTCGCCGGCGCGCCCGATCAGGCAGTGGTGAACGCGCAGAAAATGCTCCGCGACGATCGAAAGGCCGGATTCGGGCAGCAGGAAATGCATGTCGGCGACGCGGCCGTGGAGCGAGTTTTCGATCGGAATGATGGCGTGGCCGGCCGCGCCGGATTGCACCGCGTCGATCGCGTCCTCGAACGAAAAGCAGGGCAGCGGCAGCCCGTCAGGAAAATGCTCGATCGCCGCCAGGTGCGAGTTTGCGCCGGGCGCGCCCTGAAAGGCGACCGCGCGCGCAGGGTCGGCGGCGGCGGCGGCGGCCATTTTCTCGACAAGGCGGCGGGCGGGTGCGGCATAGCTTTCCATGTTGTCGGCGGCGCTTAAGGCCAGCGACGCCCCTCGGCAAGCGCCGCTTGCGGTGGCGCAATTGCGATTCTATGGAAATCAGGTTGTTCGGATGCGGGCGGCATGTCCCGCAACGACTGGCCGCTTTGGAGAGGCCGCGAGGGGAGGCGTCAGGGCTCATGGATAATCGCACGAACACGATAGCCGGTTGGATACTCGGCGCCGCCATCGTCGCGCTCGGCGTCGGAATCGTGAGCGGGGAATATTTTCACGGCGGGCGGCCCGAAAAAATGGGCTATCCGATCGAAGGCGTCGAGGAAGAAGGCGCCGCCGGCGCTGCGGCCGAGATCCCCATTGAAACGCTGCTCGCCAAGGCCGATCCGGCGGCGGGCGAAAAGGTTTTCGCCAAGTGCGCGGCCTGCCACACCGCGACCAAGGGCGGCGCGAACGGCATCGGCCCCAATCTGTGGAATGTCGTGGGCGAAGGCATCGGCCAGGGCGCCGGCGGCTTCCCCTTCTCCGATGCGTTGAAGAGCAAGGGCGGCGCGTGGACCTTTGACCTGCTCAACCAGTGGCTGAGCAGCCCGCGCAAATTCGCCGAAGGCACCAAGATGACCTTCGCCGGCCTGTCGAAGGGCGAGGATCGCGCCAACGTCATCGCCTGGCTCAACCAGCAGAGCGATCATCCGCAGCCGTTGCCGACCGCGGCCCCCGCCACCGCCAAGCCAGACGAAGCAGCCAATGCGTCGGCGCCCGCCGGCAACGCGGCCGAGGCCGCCAATGCTGCTGCGCCCGCTGCGGCCCCCGCAACCCACAAGTGATCGTGCGCGCCTCGGCGGCCGGAGGCGCCTGACATGTCGTTCAACAGTTTCGGTCGCGTTTTCCGTTTCACCACCTGGGGCGAAAGCCACGGGCCGGCGCTGGGCGCGGTCGTCGACGGCTGCCCGCCCGGGCTGCCGCTCGGGGAAGCCGATATTCAGCCCTGGCTCGACCGGCGTCGCCCCGGCACATCGCGCTTCACCACCCAGCGGCAGGAACCCGATCAGGTCCGCATCCTCTCCGGCGTGTTCGAGGGGCTGACGACGGGCACCCCGATCAGCCTGATGATCGAGAATGTCGACCAGCGCTCGAAGGATTATTCCGACGTCGCCAAAGCCTATCGCCCCGGCCACGCCGATTATGCCTATGACGCGAAATACGGCTTTCGCGACTATCGCGGCGGCGGCCGTTCCTCGGCGCGCGAGACGGCGGCGCGCGTCGCGGCCGGCGCGGTCGCGCGCGCGGTGATTCCCGAGGTGCGGATCCGCGCCTGGGTTTCGGAAGTCGGCGGCGACGCGATCGATCCGGCGGCGTTCGACGATGCGCAGATCGACGCCAACCCCTTCTTCTGCCCCGACGACGACGCCGCCGGTCGCTGGGCCGCCGCGATCGACGCCGCGCGCAAGGCCGGCTCCTCGCTCGGCGCGATCGTCGAATGCGAGGCGACGGGCGTGCCGGCCGGCTGGGGCGCGCCGCTTTACGCCAAGCTCGACAGCGAGCTTGCCGCCGCCGCCATGTCGATCAACGCGGTCAAGGGCGTCGAGATCGGCGACGGCTTCGCGGCCGCGCGCCTTACCGGAGAGCAGAATGCCGATCCGATGCGACCGGGCAATGACGGGCCGATCTTCGCGGCCAATCATGCCGGCGGTATTGCGGGCGGCATTTCGACCGGCCAGCCCGTCCGTCTGCGCGTCGCCTTCAAGCCGACCAGTTCGATCCTCACCCCGGTGCCAACCATCACGCGCGACGGCGAAGCGACCGAGATCATGACCAAGGGTCGCCACGATCCCTGCGTCGGCATTCGCGGCGTGCCGGTGGTCGAAGCGATGATGGCGCTGGTTCTCGCCGACCAGAAAATGCTCCACCGCGCCCAGACAGGTCGCTGACCGACGAGCGGAGCCGCGCGCGCGACAGGGGGATCGGCAGTTCGACGATCCGCCGCAATCGCTGGTTAAACGGCGGAAAGCTCTCGGGAAGTCGCGCGTTCTCTTTTCCGCAATAGGAGAGAGACCATGCACAAGACCTTCCTGATCGCCGCGGCGGCCGCGACGCTCGCCATCCCCGCCATCGCCCAGACGACGAGTCCCCCCGATCCCGCCCGGCCCGCCCCGATGCCGGGCCAGAGCGCGGCGCCGGAGCAGGATCCCGAAGCGCTCCCGAAACCGGGCGCGACTCCGCAGCCCGCGCCCACGCTCGATCCTTCGGTCGACAGGAATAACAATGGCGTTCCCGACGACAGGGAAACGCCCAAGCCTCACCACACGCCGCGCGCGTAGCGGATCGAGGCGACTGACGGCTCCGGGGCAGCCCCGCCCCGGAGCCCTTGTCATTGACGACGTGCTTTCAGCACGAACGCGGCGGCGCCGGCCCGCTCCCCCACCCGGCCGCCCAACGACATTATCCTGAATGGGAGGCCGGGTGGGGGAGCGGGCCGGCGCCGCGTCTGAAATGCGCCTTCAGCGCATTTCGCGACCGAAGTTCAATCGGCGAACGGATCGCGGACGAGGATCGTGTCCTCGCGCTCGGGGCTGGTCGAAACCAGCGCCACCGGGCAGCGGATCAGTTCTTCGACGCGCTTGATATATTTGATGGCCTGCGCGGGAAGCTGCGCCCAGCTCCGCGCGCCCGCCGTCGATTCCTGCCAGCCTTCGATTTCCTCATAGACCGGCTCGGCCAGCGCCTGATCGGCGGCGTGCGCGGGGAAATAATCGAGCAGTTCGCCCCGCACCCGGTATCCGGTGCAGATCTTCAGCGTCTCGAACCCGTCGAGCACGTCGAGCTTGGTGAGCGCGATGCCCGTGATGCCCGATACTGCGGCCGACTGGCGCACCAGCACCGCGTCGAACCAGCCGCAGCGCCGCTTGCGCCCGGTGACGGTGCCGAACTCGTGCCCGCGCGTGCCCAGCCGCTCGCCCGTCTCGTCGGTCAGCTCGGTCGGGAACGGCCCCGATCCGACGCGCGTCGTATAGGCCTTCACGATGCCGAGCACATAGCCGACCGCCGCCGGCCCCAGCCCCGATCCGCCCGCCGCGGTTCCCGCGATCGTGTTGGACGAGGTGACGAAGGGATAAGTGCCGTGATCGACGTCGAGCAGCACGCCCTGCGCGCCTTCAAACAGGATGCGGTCGCCCCGCCGCCGCGCTTCGTCGAGCATCCGCCACACCGGGCGCGCGAACTGGAGCACGAAGTCAGCGATGGCGCGCAGCTCGGCGAGCAGAGCGTCGCGGTCGATCGGCGGCTCGCCGAAGCCGGCGCGCAGCGCGTCATGGTGCGCGGTCAGGCGGTCGAGCTGGGGCGCGAGATCGTCGAGATGCGCAAGGTCGCACACGCGGATCGCGCGGCGCCCGACCTTGTCCTCATAGGCGGGGCCGATGCCGCGCCGCGTCGTGCCGATCTTGCCGGCGCCGCTCGCATCCTCGCGCAGCGCGTCGAGATCGCGGTGGAAGGGCAGGATCAGCGGGCAGTTGTCGGCGATGTAAAGCGTCTCGGGGCTGACTTTCACGCCCTGCGCGCTCAGCTTCTCGACCTCGGCCTTGAGCGCCCAGGGATCGAGCACCACGCCATTGCCGATGACCGAGGGCGTGCCGCGCACGATGCCCGAGGGCAGCAGCGACAATTTATAGGTCTGATCGCCCACCACCAGCGTATGGCCGGCATTGTGGCCGCCCTGGAAGCGGACCACCATGCCCGCCCGCGACGCCAGCCAGTCGACGATCTTGCCCTTGCCCTCGTCGCCCCACTGGGCGCCGATCACGGTTACATTTGCCACGCAGATTGTCCCGAAAGTTGCGGCGACCGCCTATCGGACGGGGGCCGCCACGTCCACCCGATATTGGCAATTTCGCCTCACCCGTCGTTGCCGTCATAGCGAAGCGATCCAGGCGATGCCCGGCGATCCGCCGGCCGCCGCCTTCGCGCGCAAGGGCGACGCCCCCTTCCCCTGCGGCCTCGCCTATGGTCTGATCGCGCGCATGAAGCTCCGGCTGCTCGCCTTCGCGCTGATCGCCTGCCTCTTCGCCTTCGCGACGCCCGTCGTGCTGGCGCAGCGAACGAGCGTGGGCACGCTCATCCAGCGCACCGATCTCAAATATGATCTCGATCCCCGTCAGCGGCTGATCTTATGGACCACGCGCCACAAGGGGCGCTGGCCGCTGATGATCTATCTCCATGGCGGCGGCTGGAGCGCAGGCGACGCCGGCGCGGGCGGGGGCGAGAAGCCGCGCCACTTCCTCGACCAGCATTTCGTCTACAGCTCGGTCACCTACCGCTTCGTGCCGCAGGTGACGGTGGAACAGCAGATTGGCGACGTCGCCCGCGCGATTGCCTGGCTGCGCAGGAATGCCGGCAATATCGGCGCCGATCCAGACCGCATCGTCCTCGTCGGCCACAGCTCGGGCGCGCATCTAGCCGCGATGATCGCCAGCGATCCGCAGTGGCTGGCGGCGGCGAAAGTCCCCTTCGACACGATCCGCGCCGTGGTGCTGATCGACGGCGCGGCCTTCGACGTGCCGACGATGATGTCAGGCTCTCCGGGCGCGTCCATGCCCTATTACGGCCCCGCCTTCGGCGCCGATCCCGCGCGCCGGCTGCGCCTTTCGCCGATCGCGCATCTCGATCCGCCCAACGCCCCCGCCTGGCTATTCCTCCAGGACGCCCGCCGCCTCGAAGGCTATGCCCAGGCCGAAGCGCTCGCCGGCCCCCTGCGCAAGGGCGGCGCGGTTACCGAAATCGTCCCCGTCCCCGACAGCAACCATATGCAGCTCAACAACAATCTCGGCATCGAGGGCGATTTCGCGACGATGAAGATGGACGCGTTTCTGAAAGGGCGCGGCCTTTAGACGCAACGACCGGCCGCCGCCGCTTAACCCGCGCCGCGCCGCATGGCGTCGCAGGCGGCATAGAGCGCCGCCATACTGGCCTCGTCGGTCGCGCCGGGATTTATGGCCTTCAAATAGCGACGCCCCTCTTCGCGATCGCCTAGCTGGCACGAAAGATCCGCAAAATACCGGCCGTTCCAGTGCGCCGGATAACGCTGAAACACATCCGCCATCGCCTGCTTGAGGAGCGTCCGGTCGGCAATCTGCGTAACGATGTCGCACTCGCATTCGGCGAGCGACCAGAACACGCGCGCATACATGCCGTCGCCCTCGGCCCGGCGGCTTCGCTCTGCGGCGTAGCGCGCGAACTGTTCGACTTCAGCATAGCTTCCGCCCCATTGCGGCATATGGAACCAGACGGCTTTGAAATAGGTGCGGTGATAATCGGGCTCGCGCGCCGTCGCCTCGTCGAGCAGGTTCCGCATCAATCCTTTTTCGCCGCCCTGGCTGCCCAGCATATAGACCAGCACCGTATAATATTCCGGATCGACCGAGGCCATGCCCCGGTGCTTCTGAAGCAATGTGAACGCGGCGTCGATTCCGGCGCGGAAACGGGGCCAGGCATCCGGCGCCACCTCATCGGCCATGCCGGGGCCGCGAATGCACCACGCCTGCTGCAGGAGCATCGCCGCGTCGGTAATGAACGGGGCCGGATTGCGCGGCTCGGCGGCCGCCCAGCGCTTGACGAAGTCAGCCTTTTTATACGTGCAGCCAAAGCTCGGCCCTATGCCTTCGGCAAGGTCGGCCTGCAGCGCAGCATGATAGGCCGCCAGCTTCCAGGTGCCGCTCGGCGTCCTCGCGCGGCTGGATCGAAAATCCTCTTCCATGGCGCTCAGCGCGGCAAAGTCGTCGCTGGCGATCGCGGCTTTCACCTGCGCATAGATCGCGTCGCGCTCCGCAGTTTCGTCGGACGAACTGGCGACGACCTGCCCGATGTCGGGCACGGCGGCTTCGGATGTACAGCCGCCCAGGCTTACAAGCGACAGGACGAAAAGCAGCCAGCGATTCATGTGCGTCACCCTCGACGACAACCCCGGTTCGCCATCGATAGCGGCAAGATATTTCGGAATCCTTGGGCCGGCGGCTCCGCCCGACGCGCGCGAAGCCGCCGGCCTGGCCTCAGTCGATCGTTACGCCCACCACACGCCAGTCGCCATTTTCGCGCTCCAGCGTCACCGTCTCCACGGTCTCGCCCTTGCTGGCGAAGCGCGTGCGAAACTTGATCACTTCATAGCCGGCGGGCGGGGCGGGCAGATTTTCCTGGCTCAGAAAGCTGCGCGAGATCGCCGCGCCAAGCGGCCTGCGCACCTTTTCGGAAACCGACGCCCAGACCTCGACCGTGTTCTGTTTCTGGAATGCGGCGCCCGTCGCCTGATAGCTCTCGTCCCAGCGCCCCTGATCGAGCAGCGTCAGCCACTGGCGCGCGAAGGCGACGGCTTCGGCATTGGCGGCCGCTTCGGCCGCAGGCGGGGCGGACGCTGCATGAGGCGACGCGGCAAGCGCCAGAAGTCCAAGGAGAAGGGTCATGAGAAGCACTCCGATGATGATCCGGGGCCGGCGCAGCGCCCGCCCCACGCCGCTGGCCGGCGCGCTTCCCTGATCCGTCTCCGGCCCGCCTGCGTCCTCCCCCAATCCTCTGTCCCCCAGCAAATCGGGGGCCGCCGGCTCTGCGCCGCCTTCCGCCGCCAGCAGCAGGCGCGCCGCCTCGCGGCTGCTCGATACCGCCATCTTGCGCCGCGCGTCGCGCAGCCGCTCGTTGATCGTGTGGACCGAAAGCCCAAGGCTGCGCGCGGTGGACTTGGCGTCATGACCGCGGACGATCAGGCGAAGCGTCTGCTTCTCTTTCTCGGTCAGCGCCCAAAGCCCGTCTTTCCCCGGCATGTTCATGTCGCCGGCAACTAGGTCAGCCGCCCGGCGGCGGCCACCCCCAAAAATTAGTGCCCCGGCAAAGCCGCGCCAGCCCGAACGCGCGCACCGGCGGATGCTGTCCTACACGCCGCGCGCAATGTTATGCGGGTTTCAGGCGCGCAAGCCCCGCTCTTTGACATCGCCCGGATTCCGAAGTTGAGAACGACGCTCCAGCCTCTCAACTTTGTCAACTTCCAGAGCAGGAAATCGCGCTTTTCCGCCATTTTCCTACAAAGAGCATCGTCACGCTGCCCCGTCATTGCGAGCGCGGCGAAGCAATCCAGACAATGCCCGACGCCCTACCCGATTGCTTCGCGGCGCTCGCAATGACGACAAGGATCAAGACGCGGGATCGCCCCTCAGCCGCCCCACATCCGCGCCGCGATCCCCGCGCCCAGCCCTTCACGCACGAACAGGCAATCGACGATCGGCGCCGCCTCGACCGCACCGATGACGCGCTTGTAGCCGCTGTCGCCCGCGCCCCAGTCGACCCGCGCGATCCCCCGCGCCACCGCCTGTTCAAGGTTGCGATACTGGAGCAGCTTGCCAGGGCTGTGCCGCGCGAAGGCCGGGTCGTAGCTGTTGGCGATCGCATATCTGGTCGCCCCCACATCGAGGTCGAAGGAGAAAGCCGCCGGCCGCCCGCCGATGCGGAGCAGCGCGACATGCATCATCGCCGCGATCGCGGGGTCGCCCGCCACCTCGCGCCAGAACAGTTCGTGCGCGCTGTTGTGGAACTTGGCGTCTGCGCCTTCGGTGCGCGTGGCGATCCAGCTTTCGGCCTCGATCGCGCCGAGATCGTCGATCAGCCGCGCCGTCCAGTCCGCGCCGCTGTGGAAGGACCAGCCCGGCGCGCCGTGCGCCGCCAGATGCTTTTCGTGGAAGCGGTTCTTCTTCAGCGTCGATCCGCGCGGCCACGTCCCTTCCGCGCGCAACGCCGCAATGTCGAGCACGAAGCGCCGCGCGACGGTCCGTTCGATCAGCCGCCACCCCGCCGCCGGCGCCTCGGCGCGCAGCCGGGCGAGCAGCGGGTCGTCGCCATTGACCGGTCCCATCCGCCACGCCCGCACCTGCGCCGCAACCCGGCGGAGCAGCGCGCGGAGCAGTCCGGCGGGCGCATCGTCGGCGATCGGAAAAGCGCGGAACGGCCAGTAGCATCCCGGCGTCGCCGCCAGCCCCAGCGCCGCGGGGCCGACGCCGACGAGCGGCAGCGCGATCGCCGCATGTCCCGCCGCGTCATAGGCGACGAAGCTGCGCGGATCGCGCCCGCCATAGGCGTTCAGCGCGGCGCGATACCAGCTTGCGCGCAGAAATCCCGCCGGGGTGCAGCGCGCCGCCACGTCATCGATCGCATTCGCCACGCCTGCTACCGCCAGCACCGGCGGCCCGGCGGGCGGCATGAAATGCGATGCGGAAAGCGGCCTGGTCACGCCGCCAGCCTAGCCGCGCCTCCGTTACCAAGGCGTGTTCGCGCTTGACCGGACCGGGCGGCGCACGTCATCCCTGCCTCATGCCCGACCTGCCCGCCATTTCCAGCATCGCGCAGACGATCCAGCTTGCGATCGCGCCTGTGTTTCTCCTTGCCGGGCTTGGCGCGATCCTCAACGTCATCGCAGGCCGGCTCGCGCGGGTCGTCGATCGCTCGCGCTGGCTGGCCGAGCGCCATCCGATCTCGACGGGCGAGGAGCATGACCGGATCGTTTGGGAACTGCGCATCCTCGACAAGCGGATGGACCTCGCCAATCTCGCCATCTGGCTGTGCGTGTCGAGCGCGATCGCGGTCTGCACGCTCGTCGCGCTGCTCTTCGTCACCCAGCTCGCGCATCTCGCCTTCCGTCAGGCGGTGGCGGCGGCCTTCATCGTCGCGATGCTGCTGCTGATCGCCGCGCTGGTGACCTTCCTGCTCGAAATCAGGGTGGCGCGGATCAGTTTCCGCATCCGCGAAGAACTGCTCGAACTCGATGAAGCCCGCCGCCAGCGCCGCGCAAGGCGTTGAGACCATATCCATCTCCCGTCATTGCGAGAAGGCGAAGCCGACGAAGCAATCCAGCCGATGCCGAAAATCCAGGCTGGATTTCCGCGCTGCGCTCGCAATGACAGACAACCGGAACTGAAAAAGGGCTGCCGGGCCTTAAAGACCCGGCAACCCCTTGACATGGTCAGCGGCCGGAAGCGCCGCCTCCGGGAAACTTAGGCGCAGCCGTTCAGGCGCGCATTCCCCGAACGGACTTGACCGACCTCTCTGCTGAACCATGAGACATCGGATCACCTCCTTTCGCTGGTTGAAGCCATTGTGCCCTGCGGCACGATTGGAAGGTGAATCATCATGATTCGCCGATCAAGACTTGAAATGATTTTTTTTTCGGACAATCTTCAGCTTTCGCGCCGCGTTCCCGGCGCCCCTTCACCGGCAAGCTGAAACCACCTCGGCAATCGCCGGATCGACGGGCATGGCAAGCGGCTCGCCGTCGTCGATCCGCACCCCGATCGCACCGTCGGCCTTTGCCAGCACATCCCTGAACCAAGGATATTTGGCCGAAAAGCTGGCGACCGTCTGCGCGCCGTCGCCCTGCGCGTCGAAACGCGTCGCGCCGCGATCGGTGATGAGCTGCAGATTGTCGCCGCTGATCGCGCCGCGCGTCATCACGATCATGTGAAGCTGATTGTCGCAGCGGATCGAAAAGCTCGGCTCGCCCGCCAGCCCGAAACGCGCCTCGGGGCCGTCTGCGAGCGTCCAGCGCCCCTCCGCCAGCGGGACTCCGTCCAGTTCGGGAATATCGGTGCGTTCGGTGCTGATGCCGTCGCGGCCGGGCTGATCCTGCTCGTCCGCAGGGGTGAGCGCCTCGCTCTCCGAATGGACAATCGTCGCGTTAGAGGGCTGCGGCGGCCGGTCGCATGCTGCAAGCGCGAACGGAAGCAGCAGCCAGCCGTGGCGGCGCATCAGCGGCAATCCTCGGTCACGCGCAGCACTTCGGGCCATGCCGGCGCGATCAGGCGGGGAACACCCTCGATCGTCACCATGAACCGCCCGCGGCTATAGCCCATCTGGTCGAGCAGCGGACTCGATGCCGGCAGCGTCGCGCTGCCCGCCCTGATCGGCACGGCGTTCGCGCCGCTGCTCGTCTGGATCGTCATCGTGCCGGTGACGGCGGCGGCCGCCGGGCGGACGATCATGATCTCGCGCGTCTGGCGCGCGCAGATCAGCATGAGTTCGGCCGCCTGCGCGCCCGGGGCGGCGAAGCGCGCATTGCCCCCCGTTTCGGTCGCGCGGTAGGTCCAAATGCCGGGCGTGATGGGCCAGTCGCGCCAGTCGTCGCCCTCGGGCTTCACCGGCGTGGGCGTCGGCGCGGGCGGCGGGGGCGCGGGCTTGGGGGCCGGCGTCGGCGGCGCTTGCCGGGGCGCAACGCATGAACAGGTCAGCAGGAAAAGACCGATCGCCGCACGCTGTTTCTTCAAGGACGCACTCCAGCACTCACCCGCCGCCGCTCGCCCGGCGGCCAGCGCAGGCATGGCCGGGCGAGCCGCGATTTGCAACCGCCCGCCGACCTGGCCTAGCCTCCGCATGCGCCGAACCGGGCGCGGAGGGCGGGGAGCGATCATGGAAGCGCGTCGGCTGAAGTCGATCATCGGCGGATCGGCGGGCAATCTCGTCGAATGGTATGATTTCTATGCCTATGCGGCGCTCGCCATCTATTTCGCGCCGGCCTTTTTCCCCGAAGGCGATCGCACTGCGCAACTGCTTTCCACCGCCGCGATCTTCGGCGTCGGCTTCCTGATGCGCCCGATCGGGGCATGGATCATGGGGGTCTATGGCGACAGCCGGGGGCGCAAGGCCGGGCTCGCATTGTCGGTCGGGCTGATGTTCGGCGGCTCGCTGATGATCGCCGTCGCGCCTACCCACGCGCAGGCGGGTCTGCTCTCGCCGCTGTGGCTGCTCGTCGCGCGCATGTTGCAGGGCCTGTCGGTGGGCGGCGAATATGGGACGAGCGCGACCTATCTTTCCGAAATGGCCCCGCGCGCGCGGCGCGGTTTCTGGTCCAGCTTCCAATATGTCACCCTCGTCGGCGGCCAGCTTTCCGCGCTGGCCGTCGTGCTGCTCCTCCAATCGTTGCTCAGCGAAGCGCAGCTCGAGGGCTGGGGATGGCGCATCCCCTTCGCGCTTGGCGCGCTCCTTGCGCTTCTCGTTTACGCTTTCCGACGAAGGCTCGCCGAAACGGCGTCGTTCGAGGCGATGGCGAAGGCCGATCGCCCCCGTTCGACGATCGGCAATCTGTGGCGCGCCCATCCCCGCGCTTTCCTGCTCGTCGTCGCGATCACCGCCGGGGGCAGCCTCGCCTTCTACGCCTACACCACCTACATGCAGAAGTTCCTCGTCAACACGGCCGGGTTCGACCGCCAGACGGCGACAGGGGTGATGACGGGCGCGCTCGTCGTCTATATGTGCGCCCAGCCGCTTTTCGGGCATCTCGCCGATCGCTTCGGGCGCAAACCGATGCTGCTGCTGTTCGGGATCGGCGCGATGATCGCGACGGCGCCGGCTTACAGCCTGCTCGCCGCAGGCCCCACGCCCGCGCTCGCCTTCGCCGTCATCTGCGGGCTGCTGCTGCTTCTTTCAGGCTACACGGCGATCAGCGCGCTGGTGAAGGCGGAACTCTTTCCCGCCCATGTCCGCACGCTGGGCGTCGCGCTGCCTTATGCGATCGGCAACGCGCTGTTCGGGGGCAGCGCCGAATATGTCGCGCTGTGGCTTAAGAAAGCGGGGGTAGAGGCCGGATTCTACTGGTATGTCGCGGCGATGGCGGGCGTCGCCACGATCGGCTTCCTGATGCTTCCCGAAACCAGGCGCGACAGCCGGATCGCCGAGGATTGAGCGCCGCGCCTTCGCCTGCGCGCAAAAAGTAAGCCCCGTCGCTTTCGCGGCGGGGCTCCCTTATGGCCCAATCCGCGAGGATCGGGACCATCAATGCTCTTTCTCTCGATCAAGCAGAACAAGAACGGACGACGCGCGCGCCGGTTCCACGCCGGCGAAAATAATTGTCACCGTCCCCCGAACTTCTTCACCGACTTGCCGTAGCGCGTCTTGCGCGTGCCGGGCTTGCCTTCGTTGCTGCGACCCATCGGCGGCGGGATGACGCGCTGTTCGGCGGGAAGGCCCAGTTCCTCGGCCTCCAGCGTCCTGATCTCGTCGCGCAGGCGACCGGCTTCCTCGAACTCGAGGTCGGCGGCGGCGGCGCGCATCTTCTTCTCCAGATCCTCGATATAGGCGCGCAGATTGTGGCCCACCATGTGCGGGCGGTCCTCGTCGATCGGGACGGTGACCTGATCCTTCGACGCGACGTGCGCGATGATGTCGCCGATATTCTTCTTCACCGTCTGCGGCGTGATGCCGTGCTCGAGATTATAGGCGACCTGCTTTTCGCGGCGGCGCTCGGTCTCGCGCATCGCGCGTTCCATCGATCCGGTGATGCGGTCGGCATAGAGGATCACGCGCCCGTCGGCATTGCGCGCGGCGCGGCCGATCGTCTGGATCAACGACGTCTCCGATCGCAGGAAACCTTCCTTGTCGGCGTCGAGGATCGCGACCAGCCCGCATTCGGGAATATCCAGCCCCTCGCGCAGCAGGTTGATGCCGACGAGAATGTCGTAAACGCCAAGCCGCAGGTCGCGGATCAGCTCGATACGCTCAAGCGTCTCGGTGTCCGAATGCATGTAGCGGACCTTCAGCCCCGCCTCGTGCAGATATTCGGTCAGATCCTCGGCCATGCGCTTGGTGAGCGTGGTGACGAGCGTGCGATAGCCGCGCTCGGTGGTCTTGCGGCATTCGTTGACGAGGTCGTCGACCTGATCCTCGACCGGGCGCACCTCGACCGGCGGGTCGATCAGCCCGGTAGGTCGGATGACCTGCTCGGCGAAAACGCCGCCCGTCTGCTCCATCTCCCATGATCCCGGCGTCGCCGAGACATAGACGGTCTCGGGGCGCATCGCGTTCCACTCGTTGAAGCGCAGCGGCCGGTTGTCGATCGCCGAGGGCAGGCGGAAGCCATATTCGGCCAGCGTCAGCTTGCGCCGGTGGTCGCCGCGCGACATGCCGTTGATCTGCCCGATCGTCACATGGCTTTCGTCGACGAAGAGCAGGGCGTTGTCCGGCAGATATTCGAACAGCGTCGGCGGCGGCTCGCCGGGCAGCCGCCCGGTCAGGAAGCGCGAATAATTCTCGATCCCCGCGCACGATCCCGTCGCCGCGATCATCTCGAGGTCGAAATTGGTGCGCTGTTCCAGCCGCTGCGCCTCCAGCAGCCGCCCCTCGGCCTGCAATTCCTTCAGCCGCTCGGCGAGCTCGAACCTGATCGCCTCCATCGCCTGCTTCAGCGTCGGGCCCGGCGTCACATAGTGCGAATTGGCATAGACGCGCACCGCATTGAGGCTCGCCACCTTCTTGCCGGTCAGCGGGTCGAACTCGACGATCTCCTCCACTTCGTCGCCGAAGAAGGAGACGCGCCAGGCGGTATCCTCATAGTGCGAGGGGAAGATTTCCAGATTGTCGCCGCGCACGCGGAAATTGCCGCGCGCGAAGGCCGCGTCGTTGCGCTTGTACTGGAGCGCGACGAGCTTCCTGACGATCTCCGACTGGTCGACCGTCTGGCCCTTCTTCAGGTCGAAGATCATCGCCGAATAGGTCTCGACCGATCCGATGCCGTAGAGGCAGGAGACCGAAGCGACGATCAGCACGTCGTCGCGCTCCAGCAGCGCGCGCGTCGCCGAATGGCGCATCCGGTCGATCGCCTCGTTCACCGAGCTTTCCTTCTCGATGTAGGTATCCGACCGGGGCACATAGGCCTCGGGCTGGTAATAGTCATAATAGCTGACGAAATATTCGACCGCATTCTCGGGGAAGAAGTTCTTGAACTCCCCATAGAGCTGCGCGGCGAGGATCTTGTTGGGCGCGAGGACGAGCGCGGGGCGCTGCAGCGTCTCGACGATCTTCGCCATGGTGAAGGTCTTGCCCGATCCGGTGACGCCCAGCAGCACCTGGTCGCGCTCATGGCCGTGCAGCCCTTCGACCAGCTCGGCGATCGCGCCTGGCTGGTCGCCCGCCGGCTGATAGTCGGATACGAGCCTGAACGGCCTGCCGCCTTCCGACTTCTCCGGGCGCACGGGCTTGTGGGGGACGAAGCTTTGCCCGGTCTCCGGCTCGTCGAGCGTGGTTCTGATTTGAATCGCCATCGCCCATGGATATGGTGCCTCCGCACAAGGGCCGCAACGACTGCTTCTCTCGATCGGAAGGATGCCGAATGACCCGTAGTTTGATTATTTTCGTCCCCGCGCTCGTCCTCGCGGGATGCAACAGCTCGCCCAGCGTCGAAGTGAAGAACGCCTCGGTCAGCGAAGTCGCGCAGAAAGTTCAGGAAGCGCGCCAGCAGGGCAGCTTCGTCAGCCCCGGCAAGTGGCGCGTGACGACCACGATCAAGGAAATGAACATCCCCGGCATGCCGCCGCAGGCGGTGGCGCAGATGCAGGCTCAGATGCGCAAGCCGACCGTGACGGAGACCTGCATCACCAAGGAGCAGGCCGAAAAGCCCTCGGCCGAAATGCTCGCCGGCCAGGATAACGGCCAGTGCCGGTTCGAGAAGTTCACGATGGGCGGCGGCAGGATCGACGCCGTGATGCACTGCCAGCCGCAGCAGGGCGGCGGCGCGGTCACCATGACGATGAACGGCGTCTATGCGCCCGAGACCTACACGATGAAGGCGGCGATGGAGCGCCCCGGCCCCGACGGATCGAAAATGTCGATGAAGGTCGAAAATAGCGCACAACGCATCGGCGAATGCAGCGGCGACCAGAAGGGAGAGGAATGATGATCGGCTATGTCACGCTCGGCGCCAACGATCTTGAAAAGGCGCGCGCCTTCTATGACTCGCTCGTCGGCAGCCTGGGCGGCAAGCGGCTCATGCAGCTCGACCACGGCTTTACGCTGTACGGCATGGGCATGGGCCAGCCGGGCATCGCGGTGACGCCGCCTTATAATGGCGAGGCGGCGACCCCCGGCAACGGCAATATGGTCGCGATCGTGGTGGGCGATCGCGCCAAGGTCGACGCTTTCCACGCCAAGGCGATCGAACTCGGCGGCAGTTGCGAAGGCGCGCCCGGCCTGCGCGGGCCGGAAGGTCCGCAGGCCTTTTACGGCGCCTATGTCCGCGATCCCGAGGGCAACAAGCTCTGCGCGTTCCACATCGGGTCCGCCTAGAATCCGTTCGAGATCGGCGGCGGCCCGCGCCCCCACCCCGCCTCCCGCTGGGCCGATGCCCGGTGGGAGGCCGGGTGGGGGGATCGGGCCGGCGCCGCAAAATGCGCCTTCAGCCCATTCCAAACGGGCTC